>CALDIG010000028.1 GCA_937904375.1 uncultured Prevotellaceae bacterium | reverse complement strand
ACTCGGTTATTTTTGCTGGTTGTGAAGATATTGTCTCGTCATAGCCCGCTATGTCTTCGACAATATCTTCACAACCAGCAAAAATAACCGAGTCCTTTTGCCGTTTTTCAACAAACGCCGGGAAAATGGTAGCCGATTGGCAAAAAAGTATTATCTTTGCGCCACATTAATTAATTATTTGTCGAAAAATGTTGAATTTCATTACTTGGACAGCCAATCCCAACCTCTACGACGGTTTTGTGACGGTGAGGTGGTATGGGCTGATGTTTGCTATAGGATTCCTCGTTGGCTACGAGATTGTTTATCGCATCTTCAAGCATGAGGGTGCTCCCGAGCGCTGGCTGGCTCCGTTGTTCTTTTATGTGGTGATTGCCACGGTGCTTGGTGCGAGGCTGGGTCACGTGTTTTTCTATGAATGGGACCATTACAGCCAGCATCCTGGCGACATCCTGAAGATTTGGGAGGGCGGCTTGGCAAGTCATGGCGGCACTATAGGCATTATCATCGCCATCTTCATTTTCAGCTGGGCGGTGACAAAGAAAAGTGTGCTGTGGACTCTCGACCGCTTGTGCATCCCCATAGGGTTTGTTGGGGCGCTTATCCGCATTGGCAATCTCATGAACCACGAGATTTATGGCGGTCCCACCGACTTGCCCTGGGGATTTTGTTTTATAAGAAACATCAATCAATATATGCAAGGTGCGGAGCCGGTTTTCACTCAGCCT
This sequence comes from uncultured Prevotellaceae bacterium, assembly GCA_937904375.1. GTDB lineage: Bacteria > Bacteroidota > Bacteroidia > Bacteroidales > Muribaculaceae > Sodaliphilus. The sequence continues at coordinate 6,184 of CALDIG010000028.1, read as the reverse complement.
TGTCATCCCACACAGATTTATGAGGCGCTCTGCTACCTGCTTGTCTTTGCGCTGTGCATGTGGCTGTATTGGCGCCGCAACGCCGAGGAGCGTCCAGGATTCATCCTGGGCGTGTTCCTGATAGGCATTTTCGCCTCACGATTCTTTATTGAATTTGTCAAGGAAGTGCAAGTGGGATGGGAGGAAAGTATGCGCAGCTCCATCGGTCTTGACCAGGGTCAGATGTTGAGCATTCCTTTCATCGTCGCTGGAGTGTGGCTCGTCGTTCGCGCCCTGCGTCGCCCACGGGAGGCGTTGGAGTATCCCAACCAATTCTCAGATGCCAAAGATAAGAAATAACGCAAAAATGTTTTGATTTTGCAGTTTTTTTGATTAATTTTGCAGTGTTGTAAGGCGATGTCATCATTATCAAACAAAAAGAACAAAAACCAGACAAAAACAACAATAAAATCTTTTCGAAAACAAGTTTTTTGTTGAGTTTGTTCCTCTTTGTTGAGTTTGTTTGATGATAATGCGAGTAAAAAACAAAATCGCTGAAAAAGATATACAGGTGTTACTATAAGCAAATAAAACAATGAATAAAGAAGAATCAAATACTAACAAACCTCTATATATCGTGACAGGTGCCACAGGATCTATGGGTCGTGTGATTTCCAAGCGCTTAGCGGCTCAAGACAAGGCGTTGATACTCGCCTGCCGCGACCTGAGTAAGGGCGAGAAACTGGTAAAGGACCTGAAAGAGCTTACCTCTAACGACGACATCACGGCGATGCACCTCGACCTGAGCTCCTTTGCTCGGGTTAAGGCCTTCATTGCTGAGCTTACCGAATTGAAACGTCCTGTAGCTGCGTTAGTCAACAACTCGGCAGTGCTTACCCGTCGCCGCAAGACCTCGGTCGATGGCTATGAATATACCATCCAGGTCAATTTCCTCAGCACCGTTCTGTTGTCGATGCTCATGGTGCCGATGTTCCAGGAGAAGGGCGGTCGCATAGTGATGACCACATCGCTCATGCGCAATTTCACGTCGCTGCCCTACGAGTTCCCGGCTGTCAATAATTTTGTGCCACTCACCACATTCGCTCAGAGCAAGTTGGCATTGACGCTGTTCTCTATATATATGTCCACCACGCTGCGCACGCGCCATGTGAACGTGAACTGTGCCGACCCAGGCCTCATCAATGCCGGAATGCTCACGCTGAGCCACTGGTTTGACAAACTGCGCGACCATGTGGGCCAGACTCTGATTCACAATCCCGAAGATGGTGCCATCGCTGCCATGCGCGCGCTGGAGTCGAGCGACACGGGCTTTATCTTCAAGGGTTTGGACCGCCAGGTAAAGACCAGCAGTCTGCTCAAGAACCGCGAGGTATTCATCAAGCTATGCAACGACACCATGCGCATCATCAAGGCTGAGATGCCTTCTTGATTAATGCACAATGCATAATTCACAATGCATAATGCATAATTGGGCAGCGCGCTGACAGCAATTCATAATCTTTCACATTATATTGCATGGGTGTAATAAAAGGTATTAAGAACCTGCTCTTCGACCAGGGTGGCGTGATAGTGGATATCAGGCGCGACCATTGCCTTGATGAGTTGAGGCTGTTGGGGATGGATCACCCCGAACTACTGATAGGACTCTACAAGCAGGAGGGTCCTTTCTTTGCGCTTGAGAACGGCGACATCACTGTGGCGCAGTTTCACGATGCATTGCGTCCACTGGTGCCATCAGGCGTGACCGATGAGCAGATGGATCATGCCTTCAGCTCCTTTATAGTGGGTATTCCTTTGCATCGCTTGCAGTCGCTCAGGGAGTTGCGCAAGCGCTACAAGACCTATATCCTGTCGAACACCAATCCCATCATGTTTGAGGGCGTGATAGCTCGCAACTTCGCTCAGGAGGGCCTTGACGTGAATGCCTATTTCGACGGTGTGACCGTCTCTTACAAGGCACGTAGCAACAAGCCCGACCGCCAGATTTTTGACTACGCCATCGCCACGATGGGCATCAAGCCCGAGGAGACACTGTTCTTTGACGACGGTCAGGAAAACCTCGACGCGGCGGCAAAGTTGGGCTTCAAGACCGCCCTCGTGGAGCCAGGCTGCGAGTTCATGGACATAATCACCAAAATGGAAAGGCAATGAAGATTCTCAACGCGACCGATCATATAGATGGCGATGTTAAGCTAGCCGCTTCAATAGGCATGTTTGACGGCATGCACCGAGGGCACATCACCCTCATCAACGCCCTCAAGGAGCAGGCGGCAGTGCGTGGTCTAGGCTCGGTGGTAGTCACCTTCAGGCAGCATCCTCAGCAGGTGGTAAATCCCGAGGGCACTCCCTGCGCTCTCATGACCCTCGACAAGAAAATCGCCGCCATCGCCGCCACCTCTCCCGACTACCTGATCTTGCTCGACTTTGACGAAACGCTATCGCAATACACCGCCCAGCAGTTCATGGAACTGCTGCACGACCGATATAGCGTTGAGACCCTGGTAATGGGCTACAACCACCGCTTCGGTCACGAGCGCAACACCACTTTTGCCCACTATGTGGAACAGGGCGAGCGTCTAGGCGTGGAGGTGGTGAAGGCACCTGAATATCTTGGGCAATATGCTCCAGTGAGCTCGTCGATAGTGCGTCAGCTTATTGCCGGCGGCAGGGTGGAGGACGCCATGAACTGCATGGGCCATCCCTTTGAGCTAGAGGGCAAGGTGGTGCACGGCTTCCACAACGGCAGGGGCATAGGGTTCCCCACCGCCAATGTGGGCGAACTGCCACCAGGACTGATACTGCCGCACAATGGTGCCTACGCCGTGATGGTCCTTGTCGATGACAAGTGGCACCAGGGCATGGTGAACATTGGCTATCGTCCCACCCTCGACAACGGCAAGCAGTTGTCGATAGAGGTCAATATCTTCGACTTCGACAGCGACATCTATGGCAAGCCTATCGCGCTGCAGTTCATTCGCTTCTTGCGCCTGGAGTTCAAGCTTGGCAGCATCGAGCAGCTGCGTGAGCAATTAACCCATGACAAAGCCTTGTCGCAAAAGATTTTAGACAATTATTTAGCAAACCAATCATAAAAAAATAAATATTATGGAAGTTATCAATCTTTGTGAGAACAATTCTCTTGTGAGCCAGTTTATGAGCGAGATTCGCGACAAGGACATCCAGCAGGATAGACTGCGCTTTCGTGCCAACGTGCATCGGCTGGGACAAATCATGGCATACGAGATTTCTAAACATCTCGATTACAAGACCATTGATACTACCACACCCTTGGCAGTAGCCAAGACCAATGTGATAGCCGACCCGGTGGTGCTCGCCACCATTTTGCGTGCCGGGCTGCCGTTGCATGAGGGTTTCTTGAATTATTTTGATAAAGCAGAGAATGCCTTTGTGAGCGCCTACCGCAAGTACGACGCCCACGACCCAAATAAGTTTGACGTGAAAATCGAGTATCTCGCTTGCCCATCCATCGACGGCAAGGTGCTGTGCATCGTTGACCCCATGCTTGCCACAGGTCTCTCGATGGCTCTCGCCTACAAGGCATTGCTGAGCCGTGGCACTCCCAAGCATGTACACATCGCCTCGATTATCGCCACCGACCAAGCTATCGATTTTGTGGAAAAGAACATGCCTAATGAGAATCTCACCGTGTGGGCTTGCGACATCGACCACGAGCTAAACGAGCACAGCTACATCGTGCCAGGCCTCGGCGACGCAGGAGACCTGCTCTACGGGGAGAAAATCTAAGTTAAGTTTTAAGTGTTAAGTGTTAAGTAATAAATCCTCTAGATAATCTAGAAATTCTAGAAAATCTAGGCAATCTAGAAAAAACTGAAGACAGAAAACTCACAACTCATAACCCACAACTCATAACTCACAACTATGAAGACTTTAGAATTTAATATCGCCTCTCTTGAGCAGCTTGAGGAGGCAGCTTATAAGTTTATGACCGAGATGGGCGACTACACCGTCTTTGCCTTCTATGGCGAGATGGGGGCGGGAAAGACTACGTTCATCAACGAGCTGTGCAAGCAGCTGGGCGTAGAGACCGACATCACCAGTTCGCCCTCCTTTGCCATCATCAACGAGTATCGCAGCGACCGCACAGCTGAGCTAATATATCATTTTGACTGCTACCGCCTTGAGAATGAGGCGGAGGCACTGGACATTGGCGCCGAGGATTACTTCGACTGCGGCGCGCTGTGTTTCATCGAGTGGCCCGAGCGCATCGAGGGACTGCTCCCCGACGACACCGTGCGCGTGGATATCACCGTCAACCCCGACGACGACAGCCGCCTGGTGAAGATGACTTTTCCTAATGCTTAATGCACAATCACATACCTTAATCATACTATGCCAAACATCATCGTACTTCAAGAGACAACATCAACCAACGACTTTATAAAGCGTAATGCCAATACTTTACAGTCGGGAACCTTGATTTCGGCCTATAAGCAGACGTCGGGTCGCGGTCAGAAAGGTAACTCGTGGGAGTCGGAGCCAGGAAAGAACGTCACGTTCTCATTGCTCATCAAGAAGCCTAAAGTTGATGTCAAAGAGCAGTTCTTCATCAGCGAGGCAGTGTCGCTTGCCATAGTTGACGCACTTGAGAAATATGCCACAGGTTTTAAAATCAAGTGGCCCAACGATATTTACTATGGCGACTACAAGATAGGGGGAATACTCATTGAGCATTCTCTCGACAGCGAAGGAATCGACTACACTGTCATTGGGGTGGGAGTGAATATCAATCAGCAGGTCTTCATCAGTGGAGCTCCTAATCCCGCGTCGCTGACACGTATTACAGGGGATTTTTATGACATGAATGTGATGACCGATGAATTTGGCGGACTGGTGGAACGTTATTGCGACTTTGACGGGTCGCGAGAACAACTTGCTGCGCTGCACAAGCGTTATCTCAAGCGACTATATCGCAACGACGGCATGTCACACCGCTTCGTTATGCCCGATGGCACACAATTTCAGGCCGTCATCGAGGCAGTGTCACCCGACGGAACCCTCACCCTGCGCCACACTGCCGAGAACTCCCTCCATCATTACCATTTCAAGGAAGTGGGTTATGTGATTAATAGAGTGAAATATTTGTAATTCCCTGATACAAATTCTGAATGATAAGCCTTCGTTGATGTAAATACTTGCATAAATTATTAATTAGGCTTAAATTTGCAGCCTGAAATCATAAACCAATTATTCTTAACGAAATGAAAAATTTTTTCTCAATGATTGCAATGCTCGCCGTGTGTTCGGCGGCAATGGCTCAAACTCCTGCGGTAAAGGGTGATGTGAACGGTGATGGATACGTCACAACTACCGATGTAACAACACTTTACAACTACCTGCTCATTGGCGATGAGACCTACGCCGCCACCAGCGACGTTGACGGTGACGGATATATCACGGTAGGTGATATAACAGTTGTCTATAACATTATACTAGGAGTGACTGTAGAGCATGAGTATGTTGACCTGGGATTGCCGAGCGGCACGCTGTGGGCGACGATGAATGTGGGAGCAGAAACTCCCGAGGACTACGGCAACTACTTCGCCTGGGGTGAGACCACACCCAAGGAGGTATATAGCTGGACCAACTACCAATGGTGCAACGGCAAGTGGAACAAGCTGACAAAGTACTGCACCAAAGACACCTATGGCGACAATGGCTTTATTGACAACAAGACCGAACTTGATCCGGAGGATGATGCTGCCACCGCTAACTGGGGCTCGGAGTGGTGCATGCCCACAAAAGATCAGTTAGATGAGTTATATTCTGAATGCTCATGGCAGTGGACAACAAGCAACAACGTGGATGGCATCTTGGTGACCAGTAACCATAATGGTGCTACATTGTTCTTGCCAGCCTCGGGTTACCACTTTGGCACAGAGCTTTATAGCACAGGCACTATCGCCTACTATTGGTCGCGCACGCTCTACACAGCACGCTCCTATTATGCTTACTATATCTACTTCCACACCTCGGGTAACATAAGCGTGACAAACGGCGATCGCGACACAGGCTACACAGTACGCGCAGTGAGAGTTTCTAAGAATTAGTGGTGGACTCAATAAACTCAAGTTTCTAAAGTTCTAAAACTTTAGAAACTTGAAGGTTAGAGATTAGAGTTTAGTATTTAGAGAAACAAGAAAAT
>CALDIG010000027.1 GCA_937904375.1 uncultured Prevotellaceae bacterium | reverse complement strand
GAGAGTGGAGAGTGGAGAGTGGAGGGTGGAGGGTGGAGAGTGGAGAGGTGAGGGAAAAAAGTGGCGTGGGGGTTGTTGGTGTAGTGCGCCGCAAGCGCGGCGTTCGAGGGGCCTCAAGGAAAGCAAGAGGCAAAGCGAGGAGCCTCATGGAAATCAAGAGGCAAAGCGAGGAGCCTCAAGGAAAGCAAGAGGCAAAGAGAGGGGTCTCAAGGAAAGCGAGTGGCGCAGGCGGGCAAAAGGCAAGGCGCAAAAAAGTGCCCGCCCTTGCTTGGGCGAGCACCTTATTTTAATATAGAGCTTTCAGTAACTGAAAACTGGTAACTGAAAACTGATTACTTCTTGAGCATCTTGGTGGCGGTGCGGGTGCCGTCGGTATATTCGGTAACCACGATGTTCACGCCCTGGAATGGGGTGTCACTTACCATGCCGGCTACATTCACATACTTCACGCTCTTCACCACGCCGTTGCCGGTCTCCACTTTATTGATAGCGGTAGATGGGTTGTTATCCGGGTCAAGATCGGTAGGATATACCATATAGTCATCAGCTGCCTTTGAACCGCTCTCTGCCTTGCGGATGATAGCATGGAAGCTATAATCACCTGCTGGCAGTCCGCTAGTCGATTTCACATATTGGTTCATGCTCAAATCTATAGAGAACTCGCCTTCAAGTTCATGGCTGTTACCATCCTGTTTAGATGGCATACTCATCTTCTGACCATCCCATACTGCCCATACAATTGTCGCATATTCCTGTGGCTTGGGAGTCATGAAGAAGTAGTCGCCATGACCTTCCTGGCCATGCATGTCGGTATTGCAAGACTGGTTGCCGTAGAAGTTTGCGGCAATGTAGTAGTTAGGATTGTAGCTGCCATCAGCATAGATTGCGCTATTTTCACCTTCCGAAACGAGTGCTACACCAGTCATGGTTGGGTTGGTTTTATTAGTGAATTTTCCCTCAATAGAACCGCCCTTGATGATCTTGTTCACGAAGGCACTTCCGTTGCCACTGGTGAGGATTAGCTGACACCAGTTGCTTTGGTCATAATACTGCTGCTCGAGACGTGTGTTAGCTGGAATGACTACATTATCGTCATCATCAAGAAGAGCTTCAAACTCAATAGCGAAGTTGTCCTTATATGTTTCATCGGGGGCTGCAAGCCAAATCGATTGGCCTGTGTCGTCCTTAACCCACAACACGTCAGCATCCAAATCATCATCGTGGTAAGCATACACACCCAGCAGGTTGTTGCTGATGGTGTACTCATTTTGACCAGCAGTAGTTACACCATCCTGGCAGAGCTTGCGCAGGGTAACCTCCTCGGCCTGCCACTCGGTGAACTCAATAGGCATGAACTCCCAGCCACCTTGCCACAGCTGAATGATACCCTTAGCGTTGTAGAACTTGGTGAGGTCAAGTGTTGACATATCAACATCTGCACTTGTCACACCGTCTTTGAGCAATGAGCCGTCGCCGTTGTACTTGTTGTAACCAACACAGGCGTTTTGGGTACCATTTTCATCCTTGAAGTTGAAGTTCTTGCTTAAGCTTGTCACTTTAATCTTCTCAAGAGTGATGTAGTGGTTGCACCAAGTGGCAACATCATCGTCATTGCTTGCGTCAAGTGCGTTAAGAGTAGAGAATTCCATGAACTCGGGATCGGCGAGGCCCTTCTGGGTAGCTTGCTCAAAGCCGGCGTTCAGAGCGTCGGTTGAATAAGCTTGAACATACTTGCCGTTCTCGTAATAGTTCTTTGTAACTACAAATCCAGCGGGAATGATGTCGCCGTTCTCATAGTAGGCTGCCTTGCCGTCCTTGCCGCTGTTCTCGTCACTGTTGAGGGTGGGAATGATATAGAACTGCATGTAGCCGCTCTCGTCCTTAACCCATATATACTCATGGTAACTGTTGCTGCTGTACTGAGCATAGTCATAGAGCACGGTAACAGGATTCTTGAACTTAGCCTTAGTGCCATTCTCGAGAGCGAGGAACTCTGCGATGTTGTTAACCATGAGGTACTCGCTGTTGTCGGCTACCACGAAGTTCTGAATCTCCCAAGTGCCGGCGCCAGTGCCAGCAGTTGGGTTGGTGTAGAGGAACGAGATCTGAACTTTCTTGTCGGCATAGCTTACGCCATTGATGTCAGTAAGGTCGATGTCAACAACGTCGTTGGTCCAACCGCCGGCAGCAACTGGGTCGCTGAAGGTGATAGGAATTTGTTCCCAAGTTCCGCTGGTGCCATCGGTGGTCTCACGAATCCAAACGGTACACTGAGTGGTCACATCATCGAAATACTTGTTGATCTGGTGGCTGAAGCTCAGCTCTGGCTGAACAGCATCGGTCATGTCGATGATTGGAGAAATCAGGCGGCTGGTAGCTGCATGGTTGGTGCCGTTGCTGTAAGAAGTACCCTTAACGCCATAGTTGCCGTCGAGTGACCATACTGGTGAGAAGCCGCTCTCGTTGTTGATGGTGAAACTTCCAATGCCAGCGGTGAAAGGTTCGCTATAGGTCAAAGTTACAGTCTCGATGTCGGTGGATTTCTGGATAGTATAAGCTGCGGTTACCACGCTGCTGGCGTTGTTGTCCTTAATGGCGATAGCCTTGAAGGTGGTGCTCTCGCTTACTACCATCTCACCAGTGTACTCAGTGCCATTGGCTGCGCTTGGCTCGCTGCCATCGGTGGTGTAGTAAATAGTGGCGCCATCGGTAGCGCAAGAGATGGTTACAGCGATATCTACATTGTAGATGCCAGGAACAGGCGAGAATACTGGGGGCTGAACAGCATTGCTTGCGCGGGTGTAGAGGTAAACCTCGTTTGTGTTGGCTTGAGATGTGCCATAATTGCGGAAATATCCAGCAGTTGCATAACGGATTTGACGTGTGTCAGAGGTTTCGCTGTTCTGAATATTAGCTGCATAATCACTGCCAATAGTAATCACAAGGTTACAAGCTGAACCTGTAGAAATTCCAGTTCCACTTTTCTCAGTGGTAATGTATTGGTCATCCGCCTGCTTGAAAGTCCAAGCACCTGTTGTGCCACCGAGAGTGAGAACATTAACTGTAGTGCCGGCAGAAACTTTGCTTCCACTTGCGCCTAAAGTGCCAGTTAATGTAAAGTCGGTAACAGGGTTGCCTCTTGTGTTACTGATAGAACCCATAGCATAATCAGTGCTACTATCATAAGACATGATAATATACTCATTACCTGCAACGAGCTGGTCTGCGCTGGTCACGAGCTCGAAGTCGCCGGTGCTGGGGGTGACGTTGCTGTAGGTATAGGTTGCCTCAGCTACGTTGCTGTAAGCTTCGCCAACGTAAGCTCTTGCCTTAACGGTAGTGGTAGTGCTTACTGTGAATGAACCAGTGTACTGAGTTGATTCGTTGGTTGGAGTGCTGCCATCGGTGGTGTAGTAGATGGTGGCTCCACTCTCGGCGGTGATAGACACGGTAAGTGGCTCATTAAATGTGCAGCTTGCAGGAGTGATTACCGGAGCTGCGGGAGTCTTGGTATAGGTTTTCTCAACTACCTCGCTCTGAATGTGGTTCAAGATAGCGATGGCTTTGATGGTTGTAGTGGCATCAAGGGTGATGGTGCCGGTGTACTCAGTGCCATTTGTCGCACTTGGAGTTGTGCCATCAGTAGTGTAGTAAATCTTACCGCCTAGGTCAGTCAGGTTAGAAGCCAGGGTCACATTCTTGGTGTTATCGAATGTGGCGCTGTTGGGGCTGATAGTCATGGTCACAGCCTTCTGGGTTACATAGATCTGCCAGTTGGCCTTGTCAACCACAATAGTATATAAGCCGGCGGGAACAGAGAAAGCATATTGACCTGGACTGTAGTCTGTGCTGTTGGTGAAATACAATGGCACGGTACCATCCATATCATAAGTATCAACAGCTACATCACTGCTACCTGAAGCATAATACCTGCCGGTAAGAGTGCTCCAATTTCCGTCAGTTGACAGACCCTCTACAAATTGGAAGTAGCCGCGGTCGGCAAGGTCGAAATAAGCGTCAACAGCGTAAGTGCCAGCAGAGTTGCTGTAAGTGAACTGTGGACCATCAGTAAGCTCCCAACCGTCTTCAGTGTCACCAGTCTGGCTGTTCATATATCTACCAATGAGGTACAAGTTATCGCTTGTGGTTGATTCTACCTCTTTGTAGAGCTGAATGGCTTGTTGGCCGCTTTCATAACAAGCAAAACGTGGGCTACCTGTATTATACTTAATATATCTGTCCTTATCGCTATTATAAGAATTTAGATTAATTATTGACGGGCTGCCATTACTAAATTCAATACGCCATTGGGAGTTTGTTGAAACATTGCTATTAGAGGCTAGAGAATTTCCACTGCTCCAGTAGAGATATTCATCTCCTATTTGAAAAGTCCATTCATTAGTTTCACCTCCGAGAGTTAGCACTTCTGCACTTGTGTTATCGGTTAGCGTGATAACACCATTACTTAAAGTGAAATTGTTAGAACCAGTAACACTCGTGCCGTATTTAGTGCTTGTGTTTGATATGGCTCCTAAAACTGCAGGAGTTCCTTCGTAAACAATTAGGTAACGTTTCCCCGCCTCAAGGTCATCAGCGCTGGTGATGCGCTCGAAGGTGGTTGGACCAGAGGGTTGAGGTGTTTCAATAGTATAAGTTGCACTAGCAACATCACTGTTGTTCATGCCACTCTTAACTGCAATAGCCTTGATAGTAGTGGTCTCGCTAACAGGGATTGCACTGCTGTAAGTTGGTGAACTTGTGGTTGGAGTGTTGCCATCGGTGGTGTAGTGGATGGTAGCTCCGCTAGTTGTGCAGCTGATGGTCACATTCTGAGCAGAGGAGTAAGTGCCTTCTGCCGGAGAGAATGTGGGAGTGGCTACGGTCTCGACGGTTGAGCCGCCATCAGAGTATGTAACAGCGATTGAAGAAATCCTACAATGCCCACTTGTTCCGCTTTGAGTGAATATAACACTTGATGCACTTCCAGTCCATGTTCCTGTATTAGAAGAAGATGAAGCATCGTAAGTGCCATTGTTTACGGAAATACTATTTGCTGTTTGAGTAAAGACTATGACAATTTTTGAAATAGTTTTTGTTGCAGAAGAAACTGTTAATGTTCCTCCTCCATACCAACGAACGGCCTCGCCATTTGTATAATACTGAGTTGCAGTGCCTCCATCTCGCTTATTGAACACTAAAGACACATCTGTTCCATCTATTGAAACTCCATCAAGAACGGTATTTGATGAATAAAACGATGAAAACGTAAAAGTTACCGTTGTGTTAGCTGCCCATCCTACTCCTATTGAGAGTGTGAGCAGTGTTAAAAATGTTAGTAATTTTTTCATACGCATGAAATGTTTAGTAGTTAGTAAAAATATATTTAATTAATCTTCTTGAATCATTCTTTATGTTCTTCTAAAAAGAACATTACAGCCTTTTTAAGGTCTTGCAAATTGTTTTTTATCACATCAAACACGATTCCTGCATCTATGTTAAAATATCATCCATGAGCTATGTGGTTTCTTATACCGATAATAGCTCCCCATGGAATTTCGGGTCTTTTTTGGAGCAATTGTTTTTCTGTAATCTTGTCAATGCGATTAATAGTTTCTCCAATCGCTTCAATCATCATGCAACTTGCTGCAAGTTTTTGAGTGCCCGAGTTGGAGTTATAATAATCGTCTTCACTCTCAATGTCACTGTTCCAGTCAATCAACTTGTCAATGGCTTCATTGATTTGAGTGAAAAGCATAAGCACTTGCTCTCGTATGTCATCAGAAAATGAGAGTTCCATCTTTTTCGATTTCTTTAAGCAGGAAAGGGTTGATGTGCTTGTGCATTCTCACTATATCAACCGAGCGGTTGAGCAGTTTTTCAAGAAACTCTTTAAGTTTCACAATAGCAGTAATTTTGGGTTCCATGTCCACACAGAGGTCAACGTCGCTTGTGTCGGTGCTATCACCTCGTGCCATAGAGCCAAACATGGTCATGGAGCGCAGGCCATAATTGTCGCGCATCTCGTCGGCATGCTGTTGTAACAAAGCTATATAGTCATCTTTTAGCATGTTTTCTTATTTATTATTTAGACATAAGAACATAGGTTACATATTCTCGTTGATGTTTTTATTATGTTTCTTTTGTTCTTATGTCAAAAAACTGTGACAAAAAACAGTTTCACGGTGCAAAGGTAATTTTTTTTCTTATACCTATTTATAAAAAAGGGCATGTATTTTTGTCATTTATTTCAAAAAGATGTTAATAGGCATTGTCCACCTACCAAAACCGCAATTTTATCAACAAAAACAAAAAAAGCTTGGCACGAAGTCCGTGCCAAGCTTTTAAGGATTCTGCATTGTGCATTATTGTGTCACATAGTGCGCTCCTGCTCTGCGAGCTGTAACGCACAATGTGTTTCGCACATCGTCAAGTCTCCGACTTGTTACACATTCTGCATTAGAACAGCTTTTTCACAATCTTCTGTGAGCCGTCGGTCATTTCCATTATCACGATGTTCACTCCCTTGAACGGAGTAGCGCTCTCGATACCAGCGGCATTGATGTAGCGCACGCTCTTGATGTTGTCGAGCTTGAGGTTCTCAACACCAGTGGGGATGTTGGTGGTAGGCTCGTCGAGAGCGTTGGCAAGGTAGTTCTGGAAGTCGTAGTCATAGTCCATCATGTTGACGCCCTTAGGCTGTGACTGCCATGGCTCCTTGAGGGTGATAGCTGCGCTCACGGTGTAGCGTGTGCCGTCGATGAGCGAGATGTCGCTACCTGCCCAGGCGGTGTTGAGCGTGAGGCTCTGACCCTGAATGGCGTTGGAGGGAGCGTAGGCGCGCAGTGCTCCGTCGGCAGCGTTCCAGTATCCGGTCACCTCAATCACCTGGTTGGGCTTGAGGGTGAACGGCTCGCCGAGGTTCACGGTCTCGATGTCATAATATACCTCATCATACTCCATAACAGAGGGCACAGCGGTGAGAGTGAGGTAAGGATTGAGGTTGCTGTCGCTGAGTGTGCCCCTGAGGCTGCAGCCCTTGATGGCCTTCTGCTCCATGAAGCTGCCGATGATAGCGTCCATGCTCTCCTCGTTGAAGACCACCTTGATCCAGTTGTCGTTGCCGTCGGTGAGGAAGGCGTAGGGGTATTCCTCGTTCATTGCCACGGCAGCCACCGCGAGCTTGTCGGTGATGGTGTATTCGGTGCCGTCCACGCCGTTCTCCAGCACATAGGCGAGCGAGTAACCGAGCTGCCCGATCTTGGTAGCGTCGATCACAGTTACCGACATCTTCCTTGAGCCCATTCTGTTGATTGCGATAGCCTGAACGTCGTAGATTCCATAGTCCTCAAACAGTTCTTCAAATTCGCCGCCATGGTAGTAAGGCTGCTCGCTTGCCAAAGCAACAGAACCCTCGAGCGGAATGTCCCAAGCGTTCTCGCCTTCGGTGTTGGCCATCGTGAGATTGCCTTCGTGGTAAACGGCATACTTGATGATGTTGTACTCCTGATCCTTAGGTTTCACGAAGAAGTACTCGCCGCCGTTATGCATGTTGTCATAGTTGATGGCAAGGTAGTTGTTGGGAGTATAGTTCATCTGCTGGTCAGGAATTGGGTTGGCAACCAACTCAATTGTTGGAGGATTGTTATTAACGAGCTTACCGACTACCGTCTGGCTAAAGAGGCTCATGTCGTCGAGAGTAAAGTCGCTCTCGCCAGGAAGAATGAACTCTACCCAGTTGCTCTGGTCGAAGACCCAGCCTTGCATTACCTCGGGTATAGGCTTGTTCTCGCTGTTGATTGATGGCATCAGCGCGTCGCCGTCGGCATCCTTGGCGAAGACGCGGACGTCATCCTTACGGTTGACGGTGATCACTGCGGTGATGTCGTTGCTGATGATGTATTCTTCACCAACCTTGCCGTTCTCGATAATCTGTGCCAGGGTCATGATGTCCTCGTGGGCCGTGCCAATCAAGCCGTCGGTGGTGTAGTAGCCGCCATTGACAAACTCGAAATGATCGGTTTGGTCATCACCCTTATTGCTGAAGATGATGTCGCTTGGATGGCTGCTGGCGTCGCTATAAGTCCAGCGGTAAACGAGGTTTCCGCTTGGTGCTGTGCCCACCACGTCGATGAGCGCCTCACCGGGCCATCCGTGCTCGCCATAGGTGTTGGTGCCGCTGTAAACCCAAGCGTAAGGCGAGCCGAAGCTGCTGTTCTCGAAGTAGAAGTACAGGCAGTCGTCCATTGCGGTGGCGCACAACGGAATGATGGTCTCTTCAACGGGTGTCACTGCTCCCTCCTCGGGTTTCTCCACCTCAGGCAGGTATTGGGCGTAATCCCCGGTGAGGTCTTGGCCGGTTGACCAGTTGTTGTTGTCGTAGGGGAACTTCATGAACAAGTCGGTGTCGGTTTTTGAAACCTCGAAGCGCTCATTGCTGTTGGCGCCGTTGTAGAGGATCGCGCCAATTTCGTCCATGCCGAGGAATGTGCAGTAGTACCAGCTCTGACCTCCGAGTGTGGTGGTCGGGAATGCGCTCTCTGCCCACGAGCCGTCCCAGTTCCAGAATATCTGGCTGTCGTTGGCGTAAGGATAGAGCTTGATGCCGTTGCTCCAGTCATCGTTGCCGTTGTTGTACATGAACACGGTGATGGCGTTCACGTCGGCAGTGTGCCTGCTGTCGGCGGTCACGTCGATGTAGCCGGGCTGGAAGCCGCTGTCGCCGAAGTGTGCGCCGGGATAGTAGTAGAAGTAGTAGTCCTTACCGTCCTCAAGATAGGTGATGTTGGCGGTCATGTCTTTGCGTCCGGTGAGCATGAAGAGGATGCCCGAGGGCACTGCGTCGAAGTGACGCTTGTACCAGGTCTGTCCGCAGTTCTCCACGGTCTCGGTGAGTGTCTCGCCGCCGCCGTCAAAGTCGATAGATGCCATTGCGTTGCCGTTGCCATCCCAAGCGTGGATATGAGGCGCATCGCCGGTAGTCATGTTCTTGACGTAGATGTTAACGCCTCCGCCTTGTCCGTTGGTGATATAGTAGCTGCGAGCCACCTGGTTGATAACCTCGCCGTCCTTGAGTATGGCGGCGCGCAGGTAGTGGTTGCCGTCGGTGTTGAAGGTCACTGTGCTGCCGCTGGCAATAGTCGGGCTGCTGGCGGTAGGCTCAGTGCCGTCGGTGGTATAGACGATGGTTGCGGCGCTATAAGAAGAGATGACCTTTGCCGATACACTGCCCTCATAGCTGCCGGTGGGCTTGTCGATTGTCAGGTCGGGATTTTCCATCATTGGCATATAAGTGCCGGTCACGTCGTTGGGCTGACCGTCCTGCACGGTGTAGAACACGTCGCTGGTGATGCCGGTGATGTCGGGAGTTTGGCTTCCATCCCAGTTGATAATCAGGCTAACAGGATACTCGGGCTTGTCCATCTGCACATGCCACCAGTTGATGCCACCCACTTGAACCTGCTCGTAAGCCAGATAACCGCTCCAAGCGCCGAGCGGCTCATGTTTATTGCCGTTGTTGTCGTAGTAATATACATAGAAGTAAGGAGCGTTGTTGTCATTGACATAGAAGTTGATCTTGTCGCTCTCGGTGGCGGTCTTCACATACTGGCGTGTAACTACCGATGAGGTGGGAACGTTGTCGTCAACCTTCACGCCCACCTTGAGGGTGGTGTTGTCGGTAAAGGTGAGAGCGGTCTCCTCGGTGATGGTTGCGCTTTTGTCGTTGGGCATCGTGCCGTCGGTGGTGTAAACCAGCGTGCAACCCTCGGTCGAAGGCTTTACGTTAACAGTGATAGAGCCACTGAAGGTGCAGCTGTTGCGGTCGATAACGGGGTAGCCGTTGATGAGGTTCTTCTTCTCGTTCTTGTCAATCTGGTCGTAGAGGCTGCTGGTGATGCTGTAGCGTGCCACACGGTAGTCATTCGCGTCGGGATCGCTCTCCCAAACGGTGGTGAAGCCGTCGGGGCAGCCTTCGCTCACGGCGTCGCCCAGCTGGAAGCACACCTGACCGTTGGTGCCGGTCACAACCCACTGGATGCCGTTGTCGCCCTTGAGCACGGCAGCCGAGCGCTCACTCTCGTTGGTGAGACCGGCGGTGCGACGCGCCTTGATGAGCAGGCACAGGGTCTCGTGCCACTGTGGGTGCATGAAGTGGGGATAGAACAAGCAGGGGGTGCCGGGCATCGCCAGGATGAAGGCGTTGGCCTCGACGATGTTCTTCTCCACACGGTGCTGGTAGGCCTTGCCGTTGCTCCAGTTGTAGTTAGAGCCGTCGGTTGGCAGGTCCTTGAAGGTGTCGTGGTTGTCGAGGAAGGTCACGGCATAGCGCTTGAGCACGGGGTCGCTGATAAGACCCGAGTTGTCGAGATAGCGGTAGTTGCCGTAGTTGAACGCCTCGCGGATGTCGCTCTGCAAGGGGAAGTCGAAAGCGGCGCTCTGGTAGGTGCCCTCCATGTAGGTCTTGTGGATCCAGTTGGAGATGTCGCCCTTAGAGCCCCAGTATTCGCCCACGCTGAAGGTGGGGCGCAGGGTGGTGTTGTACTCGGCGAAGTGCTTCTCCTCGAAGCCCATAGCGTAGTCATAGCGGAAGCCGATATAGCCGAGGTCGTTCTTCAGGAAGTCGAGGAACTTGATGACCTTTTGCTGGGTGGCGGCACTGTGGTGGTCGATGTCGCGTGCCCACTCGCCCTTGCCGCCGCAGTCGGCGTTACCAGTGCCGCGTCCGCTCTCGTCGTCGCTGCACACGTCGTCGCTGGTCCAAGAGATATACTCGCCCTCGGGGCAGTAGGTGCCTTTGTAGTACTCGGTGGGGAACTCAATGGAGTATTTGTCTCCCGCTCAGGTGCCCAAGCCGCCGCGGTGGTTTGCCACCACGTCTTCAATGGCTCCGGTGCCCTCGGCCTTGTAGGTCGAGATCAGCTCACGCAGCTCGGCCTCGGTGCCGAAGTAGGAGAGTGGAGTCCAAGTGCGACCCTCACTGTCGGTGTAGGTCCAGGGGGTGCCGTCGGGGTTGTAGGACAAGCCGTGATGGAAGTAGAACACTGGCACAAAGCCCATACAGTCGGGGTTGGTGATGGTGGAGCCATCGCTGTAACCCCAAGTTTGGCCATTGCGCCACGGTCTCACACCGCCACGGCCGCTGTTGTCGTTGCTGGTGTAATACACCATAGTGGAGTCGGCGACTGTGGAGCCGCTCTGTGGCAGCCACAGCAGGTCGATGTAGGGGGTGATTTCGTCTTTGTGAGCGAGAAGGCTTGTCCATGTAGTAACTGGAACTTGCCATTCCTCACCACTGCTCCAGCCGGCACCATAGATGGTTGCCCAGGTATAGCCTGGCTGATGTGTAGCGGTAGCGTCGTTGGACTGGTGGTATTGCCACGGTCCAAAGGGGCTACAGTCGGGGGTCTCTTTGTAACTGTCCCAGAAGAAACCCTGCAGCATCACTCCGCCATAGTTTGCTGGCCAGCCTTGGGCGAGGGTGGTCAACGGCAGGAGCAACGCCATTGCTAGAGTAATGTAGATTTTCCTCATAATTAGTTTGTTTTTAATAGGTTGGTTTATATAATTATTTTTGTATTGACGAAATGTAATAATTAGCACCCAAAATTAATAAATTTATTTTTTAATAATGTAAAATAATAAGATTATCTAATTAAGATAATTGCGCAATCGTTTGCGTAGTTTGCCGCTCGCGTTGCTCGCTGGTTTGCCGCTCGCTGTTTTTTTTGCTAGCTGGTTTTCGGGCGTGGGGGCTGTTGGTGTAGTGCGCCGTAAGCACGGCGTTCATGAAGCACTCCTTCACAATAATTCTCTCATTTTGCAGTTATTATTACATGATGCGACGATTTTTCACGATAATGATGGCTGTGGTGGCGATGACGGGCTTTGCCGCCACGGTCGAGAACGAATTTTTCACGATTTCCACCCCCGACGACAGTTGGTTCCTCTCCAATGATGACGCGCTGCGTCCCTACGGCGCGCGCGTGGATGTGACGCGCCTCGACGCTAAGGGCGCCACCCTGGAGCTGGCGCGCATCGACTACATCGAGGGGGCGTTTGACCCGGCTATCTATCTCAAGAAACAGGTAATAGAAAAAAAGGACATCTTCTGCCGTGCGGCGAGCGATTTCACCGATGTCTATCCCTCAGCAATCGCTGGCTTTGAGGCACAGGGCGTGGGATTTAAGAAAACCTCCAACAACTACAGCTACGAGTGTGAGGCACTGGCGTTTAACGCTGGATATGGCACCTTCCTGGTGATTACGGCGCATCGTGAGGGCGACCCGTCGCTAATCAGTCGCATCGTGGGGTCGATGAAGTGCAAGACCGATGTGACACCCCTCCACGCCACCTCGCTGATGGTGCAAGCCGCCCAAAAAGTGGTGGCAAGGCATCATCTGCCCATAGGTAACAACGAGCACCTGAGCGGCGTGGAGCTAGCTCCCGATACCGCCACGCTAACCTTAAAGGTCACAGTGCCTTACATCACCAAGGAGAGCGTGAATGTGCCGGCTTTTGTAATGACTAAGCGCGACGCTTGGTTCCGTCAGGCTCCTGATGCGCTGAAGTTCAACCTCTTACTTGCCGCAGCAAAGAATGAGCGCAAGCTGCTGCGCTACCTATATGTCGATACTAAGGGTAACGAGATTGGCACGCTGCTTATTTATCCCGAGGAATATGAGCAGGTGGAACAGCTTGAGGCAGAGCGCATAGCTCGAGAGGAAGCGGCGCGACTAGCCAAAGAGGAAGCTGAGCGGGCAGCAAAGGAAGCTGCCGAACTCGCCGCTAAGGAGGCGGCGAAGCGCGAGGCAGAGGAGGCGGCACGAATTGAGGCCTCCAAGCCCATCATCTACGAGGTGAAACGTGGCGACAGCCTCAACAAAATCGCCAAGCAATTTGGTGTCACCATCCAAGACATCAAGAACGCAAATCCCTCAATTAAAAACGACAAAATCCAATTGGGGCAGAAGATAACGATACCAAGAAAAACATCACCAATCGACTAACCGCTCGAATGCTCGAAAATTCGAATGCTCGAAAATTCGAATGCTCGAAAATTCGAAAGCTCAAGTAGTTGAAAACTATATAATTAGTAGTTTCCGAGCAAGATGTCATATAACATCGTCACGTCGGCGGCGGTAATCTCACCGTCTTCGGTCACATCGGCAAGTGTGGCGAGATTGTCGTCAAGAGCCACATTTCCAAGCAATATGTCATATAGCAGGGTGATGTCGGCAGCCGTCACCTCGCCGTCGAGGTTCACGTCGCCCGTCACTTTCTCGGGCACTCCCCACTGGTTGGCAAGCCAGCTGTGCTTGTTGTGAAAATAGCTCTTGAAGGTGTTGCGGTCGTTGAGGATGTCGGCGTTGCCATATTGTGGCCACCGCACTGCGTCGCTCATCGTCGCTTGGTAAATTTTATCAATAAAACTGTCGATAAAGCTGTCCATCTCAGTGTAATGCAGCAACTCAAAGCGGTCCCAGTGCTTCTTTACAACCTCCTGGAAATGAGGAAACTTGGCTATCTCGCCAATCCAGGTCTGAGTGAACGCCGGGCGGTCGTAGATAAAACGGTCGGTGCCGCGGTGAAAGGCGTTGCCAAAGTCCCACACGGGACCAAACATGATTTTTGTGTCGCTGCCGTTCTCTTTATGAAAAAAGCAGCTGCCGTGAAACGACTCGGTGTCGTCGAGCAACTCCTGAACAAGATAGTAACGTGCCAGCTCATCGGGGTCTATATAGTTCTCCCAGCCGTTGTTGGTCTTGTCGGCGACGTAGATAGCGGCATTGGAACTGTTAATGAGTCCTGTGAGGTAGGTGCGTTGCTCGTCGCTGAGGTGCTCGGGCGACTTGTAGGTAGCCCATAGACTCTGGCCGTTGCCTTCGATGGTGCGTATCTGTTCCTCTTCCTGATAGTTGTCGATTTCCACGAGCCACCCACCTGACACGGCAAATGGACTCGTTGCGTAGTTGGCTTGCTCGGTGATGTTCACACGGTCGGGTTCCACGCGAATTGTCTCGGTGAGGAAGTAAAGCCCTATGTAGTCGCCGTTCAGCACCACCTCAACGGGCTGTTGCGACGGTGTCCATGCCAGCCCTAAGCGTCGGCTTAGTTCAAATCCCACGGTGTTGCGCAGGAACCCCAGATTGTCGTCGGCATGCGCCAGCAGTGCCCAGTGCTTGCTGCGCTTCATGCCCAAGAGCGGCATTTTGTTGTCGAGTTTCAGGCGATAGGGCTTCTTGTCAAATGCCGTCCAGGTGTAGTTGCCGCGACCTCTTATCTGCATCAGTTCAGGAGCGTCTTTCGACCCCACGTTGGCAATTCCGTCAATTCCCATGTTATCGATATAATACTCGGCATAGACATAGTCCTCCTTAGAGGTGATGGGCACTGCGCCGTCGGTGTTTATGAACATCACCGGCAGGGTGCGGGAGTAGGATGTCGCCTCACCGCGTGGTTTCCATGAACCCTGCGCCCAGTTGTCGCCGCTGGTGGGCGTGAACACCCATCCCACGGGGATGGATAGCTCGCTAGTGGCGGTGCGCTTCTCGCCCAGGGTGTGGCTGATGCGGTCTTTGAGGCTAGGAAACGTCTCATTATAGCGCCCGTCGGCGAGCGAGGTCTCGGCGAAGCTGTATCGGTACATCCCTGTCACCGTCTCGGGGATGGTGATGCTCCACAGGTTGTCGCCCTCGTTGGTCATCGTCATCACATAACTCTCGGGATTGGAATAACTGCCGAAGACGAATTTCACTATAGAATATTTCGTGAGCGAGTTGTTGAAATAGAACGTGCCTTTGGGAATATTGAGTGCCTGGGCGGTGAATGCGCTCAGTGTCAGCAGAAAAAAGGCTATTAGTGTGTTTCTCATGATTTTAAGCTAACAAGCTGATGAGGCAGGGGTGTTATTATAGTTTTAGTTTAAAGAGCGATATGGCGTTGCGCGTGGTGGCGGCTTCTATTTTTTCGTCATTAATTCCGAGGTGCTGGGCGATGAAGTGGCACACATGAGGAACAAAGGCGCTCTCGTTGCGCTTGCCGCGGTGCGGCACTGGAGCGAGGTAAGGCGAGTCGGTCTCGAGCAGCAGTCGGTCAAGTCCCACCACCGGCAGAATGTCCTTGACATCGCTCTTCTTGAAAGTGACGATGCCGTTCACGCCAAAGTAAAAGTCGCCGCGTTTTCTCACTTCCTCCACCTCCTGCGATGTGCCAGTGAAGCTGTGGAACACACCCTGCGGCAGCGGTTCGCCAAAGTTGTCCATTACGCTCAATATCTCGTCGAGGGCATCACGGCAGTGGATGATGAACGGGATGTCAAGTTCTTTGCACCAGTGCAGCTGAGTGTCGAGTGCCTCCATCTGTTGCTCACGCCAGGTCTTGTCCCAGTAGAGGTCGGTGCCTATCTCTCCCACAGCCACGGGATGGTATTTGTCGAGAAGAGGGCGTAGTGCAACAAGTTGCTGATGATAGCTCTCATCCACGTCTTCGGGATGCAGCCCTAGCGCAATGGATATGTAGCCAGGATAGGCATCTCGTGTTGCCACCACATATTGCACGCTTTCCAAGTTCTCGTTGGGCAAGATAATATGGGTGACACCGGCAGCCTTAGCGCGAGCTATCGCCTGGTCACGGTCGTCGTTGAACTCGCGGCAATAAATGTGGCTGTGAGAATCGATCATTTATAAGTGATAAGTGTTAAGTTTTAAGTGTTAAGTTAGGACGAGGCGTGCCTCGTCCACTAGAATATCTAGTAAATCTAGAAAGTCTAGAAAAAACTCTGAACTAGCGGACAAGGCATGCCTTGTCCCTACAAAACTGTGAACTATTGATTATCGGTCTCGGTTTACGAGGCTTTCGATTACTGCCTCAAATTGCTTGTAGGCGTCATATTTCATCTTGGTCTCGTGGAGCAGGTCGAGGGCTTGGTGAGAGTATTTGATGATGGCGTTGCGAGCCAGGTCTTTAAGTCCCAGACTCTCGTAGAGTGCAGTCACCGCCTCGATTTTGTCCTGCTTGGGAGCGTATTTGTCGGTGAGCCAGTGGTTAAGCTCTTTTGCTTCGTTGCCGGCAGCATGGTCAATGGCGTTGATGAGTAGGAAAGTCTTTTTGTTATTCACGATGTCGCCGCCAATCTCCTTGCCGAAGGTGGCGGGGTCGCCCCACACGTCGAGGTAGTCGTCTTGCAGCTGGAAGGCGAGACCGAGGTTCACCGCCATGTTGTAGATTGACACGGCATCCTCTTCATCGGCGCGCGCCACGATAGCTCCAGCCTTGCAGGAGCAGCCGGTGAGCACCGAGGTCTTAAGGCGAATCATCTTCATATATTCCTCAACGGTCACGTCGTTGCGAGTTTCATAGTCCATGTCATACTGCTGGCCCTCATACACTTTGATGGCGGTGTCGTTGAAGAGTTCCATCAAGGGCTGCACGATGTCGGCATCGACGCGCGTCATCGCTTGCGCCGCCATTTGCAGCATGGTGTCGCCGCTAAGGATCGCCACGTTCTGGTTCCAGCGCTTGTGTACGGTGGGCTTGCCGCGACGCACGTCGGCATTGTCCATCACGTCGTCGTGGATAAGGGTGAAGTTGTGGAACAGCTCAATGCCGAGGGCGGCGTTGATGGCTTTGTAGAGGTCACCGCCCATCGCCTCGCAGGTCATCAGGGTGAGGACGGGTCTTACTCGTTTGCCTCCCAATCCCATGGTGTAAGCGATTGGCTCATAGAGATGTGCTGGCTGCTTAGGATAGTTTATGTTATTGATAGCCTTGTTTACAAGGTCGAGGTAAAAATTGTAGTTATGCATAGCTATTTAATTATTTGGTTATCAATCTTCTACTAATTCTTCAAACTCATCCCATTTTGCGCCCTCGGGAAGGTCTTTTGGGCGTTGGATAAAGATTTCCTTGGCAAGCTCGGGGTCGTTCTTTTCGAGGTATTGCTTGTAGGCCTTGTTGAAGCTGGCGATGGCGATGGAGTCGTCGGCAAGTTGGAATTCCGCCTCCAGCGCTTTGGCCTCGAGGATGCAGTTCTGCATCGCCAGGGTGTCGGTGTGGTCGGTCTCTATCAGTCGTTTTGCCGCCTCGGTCGCCACTTTTATGGCCTTGCCTTTAAGTTTCGAGACCTTGGGCTTGGGAGCAGGTTTCTGTTCATTGTTGCAGCCCCATAACATCAAGGCGGCAAAAATAAGAGATATTGTTATTAAGATTTTTACTTTCATGGTGCAAAATTAGTGCAAACCGAATACAATACAAAATAAAATCATTCTTTTTATTGTTTAGGTGCCGCCTAATTTATCAAAAAAATCCCCCGCAAGTTGCGAGGGATTCTTTGTAAGTGTTTTGGGAAAGTGATTAGTCTTCCTTCTCTTCTTTCTCCTCTTTCTCTTTCTTGCACTTGCAGCAGCAGATGGGGTCGATCACCATCCAGATGACAGCTGCCAGAGCGGCACCAACGAATGGACCAACGATGAATATCCAGAGCTGGTTCAGAGCGTCACCGCCCTCAAAGATAGCGGGAGCGATAGAGCGGGCTGGGTTCACCGAGGTGCCAGTGTAGCGGATGCACACCAGGTGCACGAGAATCAGCGACAGACCGATGGCGAGGCCAGCGAAGTTGTTGGTGGCGCCATTAGTCTTGGCAGTGGCACCAAGCACTACGAGAACAAATACGCAAGTGAACACAATCTCGGCGATGAGGCCACCAGTTACCTCCACACCTTGTTGCAGAGCGTTGGCACCAGTGCCTTCAAGACCGCTGTTGGTGGTGAGCAAGTACAGGATTGCTGAGCCAATGAAGGCGCCAATCACTTGGAAAATAATGTACATGCAAGCGTCTTTTGCGCTGATGCGCTTTGCGATGAGGCATCCCAGGGTGATGGCAGGATTGATGTGGCAACCGCTGATGCCACCAATGGTATAGGCCATAGCAACTACCGCCAGACCAAAGGCGCAGGCTGTGCCAACCACGGCGGGGATATTGCTAACTGGGTCACAACCAAGGCTCACGGCAACGCCGCAGCCCATTAACACGAGCACCATAGTGCCCACCATTTCGGCTAAATACTTTTTCATGTAAAAAATGATTTTAAAAGTTAGTAATATGGTTGAATTGTTCAAGTCTAGTATATTTTGGTGGAAGGTGGGAAGTGAAAGGTGGAAGGCGTCCTCGTTCCACGTTCCACGTTTCTCGTTCCACGTTATTGTCGGGTAGTGATGTGATAGCAGGGCTGTCCCCGCTCAAATTTCACATAGCAGCGGCCCTCGTCGCGCAGCTCTTTGAGAGTCTCGCCCAGAGTGTTGATGAGCACTTTGTGGCTGGCATCGTTGCCAGTGAAGTCGGGCATACTGTCAATCTTCTCGAAGCAGTTGTAGGCGATGTCGAACGTGGTGCCATACATGTGGCAGCTGTTCTTGACAGCGTTGCGGTTCACGCGGCGCAGCCGTCGCACGTCGTCGCTGGTGCGCAGCAGCGAGGTGACGATAAACTGGTATTGCGCAAAGCCATGCTCTTGCAGCTTCGTCTGGAAATTGGCAGCGATGATGTCGAGCAGTTCGCTGGCGCTAGGCGTGAGATAGGGCACCGAGTGGGTGAGGCTATCGACCCTGAAGGCGTGCGACGACTCAATCTTTATCAACTGTGAGGCGATGCTGTCAACGCCGTCGCGGGAGCACAGCGGCACGATGCCAAACTGCTGTGCGGCAACAAGCTGGGTATCGTTCACGTCTTTGAAGCGATACAACGTGTTTAGCCCCGCACTGCTACCTCTCACCTTTACACGTTGTGGCGTGCCAGTTTTGCGCGAGTCGTCTTGCCCAAGGGGTATGGCATAGCATAGAACCACGAGTAGCGCCACCACCATTACTGATAAAATGGCTAATATTCGTGTGCGTGTTCTATGGGCTTTTTCTTTGTTCATCACTGCAAAATTACAAAAAATGGATAAAAACACATAATTTGTGACGAATTATTTTATGTGTTGGGGTTATTTTTATATTTTTGTGCAAAATTTCATAACGTAGATTATAATGGACAGTTTAGATTTGACACTGGCAAAGAAATTGCTGAAGATAAACGCTATCATGCTCCAGCCCGACCAACCCTTTGTGTGGGGCAACGGCTGGAACGCGCCAATCTATAACGACAACAAAATAGTGCTGTCTTACCCCGATATGCGACGGTTGGTAAAGGTGGAGCTTTCAAGGCTCATACTTGAACATTTCCCCGAAGCCGAGGTGGTGGCGAGTGTGGCGATGGGCTCTATAGCGATGGGTGCTCTGGTTGCCGACACGCTGGGACTGCCGTTCGTCTATGTGCGCGACGTGCCTAAGGATCATGGTCTGGAGAACCTCATCGAGGGCAATTTCGAGCCGGGGCAGAAGGTGGTGCTTATCGAAGACCTCGTCTCTACTGGCTCTAATGCCATCAAGGCGCTCCACGAGATGCAGCTTGCCGGCGGCGACGTGATGGGGATGGTGGCGATGTTCACCTACGATTTCGAGCAGGCGATTGCCACCTTTAAGGAAGAGGGCCTGAAGCTCATCGCCCTCACCAACTATCACGCCATGATAGAGGCGGCACTGGCTACGCAGTACATCAAAGACGAGGATGTCGATACCCTAGAGCTGTGGCACGATGACCCCGAAAGCTGGACTCCTGAGCGCTACGAGACGATTGGGGATTAAAAAAATATAATACAATCACTATTCACAACAAAAAATGGAAACCTACAAAAGCGACAAAGTAGTTATTGACCATAACATTGAATTAATTTACAGCAAGTTGAGCAACCCTTCCATGTTTAAGGAGCAGATGGAGAAAAACATGGACCGCATTTCCGACGAGGCGCGACAGCATCTTGATAATTTGAAATTTGAGGAGGACGGCATCAGCATCAACTCGCCCATGGGAGCTGTGAAACTCAGCGTGAGCGAGAGTGTAGCACCTAATTTGGTGAAATATGTGGCACAGTCATCGCCGGTACCCTTCGGACTGACGGTGAACCTCGAATCCATCGATGAAGAGCACACAGCAGCCATAGCCGAGATAAACATCGAACTCCCCCTGATGCTACGGGCGATGGTAGGCGGCAAACTCACCGAAGGCGCGCAAAAAATGGGCGAAGTTATCGCCAAACTCCCCTACGGAGAGATGTAAATCACTGACTCTATTTGAAAAAGTGAAATCACACGAATTAAAACGAATTACATTTTGTTGATCTTCAATTAAATAAAATTCGTTGAAATTAGTTTAATTCGTGTGCTTTTATTTTTTAAAGTGGACTCACTATAGGAGTTTTTCTTAGTTTAACCCGAATCGGTCATCAGGATTTATATTCGTTTAATTCGTGTGCTTAAACCTACCTGATTTGGCGGTTGATTGTCACGAAAATAGTCGGAATGTCGATTTTTTTTCGACATTCCGACTAAATTGAATTATTTTTGCTTTTCTTACGTCAAAGGAAAAGCTATTTTACATCAAAAAAGCCGTCCTTTTGATGTTTTCTTTGATGTTCCTTGATGTGCTTTGATGTACTTTGAACTGCAATGCCATCTACCGCGATAGTGAGTATTTAATCCAAAAAGTTGTGGTTGTTGTGTTTATGTTGTTATGGTTGTTTTAATAATAGCTGTGTTGAATGTGGCTAAATATGCATTGAGGAAAGTTATTCCAGCTGGGCGGCGGCGAGGGTGAAGAGGGAGCGTTCCCGCTTGAGGCGGGCGATGATGGCGTCGGCATCGCCGGGCGACGCCCCCCCAGTCATGCAGCTTGCGCCGCAAGTCTCCCCCCAACCTACTCGATTTTACTTGCGTAGTACTTTTGTGGATTTCAGGTTGCCTTTAACATCACGAGTCTGCATGATAAGTATTCCCTTCTGGCTCTTGTCGGCAACACGGCCCTGAAGGTCAAAATAGGTTGCTGACTTGTCGTTGGAAACCTCAATGTCACTAATGCCTGTGTTCAGGCCAAATTCTGCAAGATACTCTTGGATGTTGAACCAGCCTATATTAGAGCGACGCTCCTCACCCATGCCGCGGTAGATGCTTTGCACTCCTATCTTCTTCCAAGACATAATCTCATCAGAACCCTGATTCAGATAAACACTTAAACCACAAGCTAGGATATCCCACTTGTCGGTGAAATTATAGGGGATCTCGGTAATATCCTCTGTCAGGTTAGTATAAAGGTCGGTGGTAAGTGTCAACTCATGCTGCTGACCTTCGGCATCTTCGATATAAATGACATAGCTCAGTTTGGATTGTGACAGAGGGTTGCCATCTACATCTTCTACTGGAATCGAAAAACTCACATAAGGATAGGTTGCATACACAGGTGTGCCATCTTCTTCCACATAGGCAATGAACACGAAGTCGGCTACCGATGGGTCGGCAGGTGTAGCTGCCACTTCTGTAATCTTTGTCAACACTAAGTTTGATAGCATATCCCATGGATATTCATCTTGGTCAACGGTACTGAACTCTTCGGCGGTGTACTTTTCGGCATCAGGGTCATAGACGAATGTAGTGGGTTGACAACTTATTTCGATGTCGTAAAAACTCTCCATAATGCCCAGCAATGTAGCGGGAACCGTAACTACGTTGTTGGCATCGATAGTACCTTTCACCCATGCCTGAGGCATGAATTCGCTCAACCCCTGAATATATACCTCATTCTCGCCATAGCGCCCCACTTGTACCTCTCGAGGTGAAATATACTCCTCAAAGTAGTTGTCGTAGGCTGTAAGGTTATATGTCTCACTCACAAGGTCGGCGGGTGCATTGATTGCTTGCTCCGAAACAATGCGGTCAACAACTCGCACTTTTAAACCAGTTTGATGTTTTCCAAAATGAATGTCATTTCTCAAAACCTGCTTGGAATTTTGTCCAAAGGCCAATACACACAGTAGTGACGCGATTGTAAATAAGGTGATTTTTTTCATTGGTATTTTATTTAAAAACAATAATTAATTTTATCGGTCGAAAATCGTTATTTCACATTCACATTACAAAATTACAATTATAAAATTAAACCACAAAATAAAATTCCAGAAAAAAGGAATTTCTATAACCTTTTATAACCTTTATTCAACAGTTGCAGATTTGTCCGCAGGTTGCGTTAAAAGACCAAAGAAAGCCCACCGGCTTTGTGGTGCCGGTGGGTCAATCAAGATAGACCAATGGCGCAAACCGAATGCAGAATGTCAAGTTTACTTGACTTATGCTGTGCAGCCCATTGACGCTGAAAGAGCAGGTGCCCAATGGACGGAGAAGCATGACAGCCACTAAAGGGATGGCAATAAACCTATTCTGAATATGTTGCGATTATCATACTCCCACTTACTCCCTCCATCTTAGAGGGGATACTTTAGCAGAATTCAGCATCTTCGATGCTCGTTAGCTATCAACATTAGACACAGTGTTTTGCAAATCGACTAAAAAAATCAGAATCAATTTTGCCCTAACCAAAAAAACGTAATTTTGTAGCCAAATAATCATGAGTGCACTTTAAAAAGTGGCATTTTGTGCTGATTCAAATATTCAAACGATTAAAGACGATTAAAAACTAATTGAATATCAATTAAATAAAATTCGTTGAAATTAGTTTAATTCGTGTGCTTAAACCTACCTGATTTGGTGGTTGATTGTCACGAAAATAGTCGGAATGTCGATTTTTTTTTCGACATTCCGACTAAATTGAAATGTTCTTGCGTTTCTTGCGTCAAAGAAAACGCTATTTTACATCAAAAGAACCGTCGCTTTGATGTGTTACTTTTTTGTGTAGGTGGTGGCAGAGTCGCCACCATCTTCCAAGTTGTAGAGTGTCAATTTCTTCCCGTCACCACTTATTATAAACATTTGCGTGATTATTTCATCATCAAAGACAATAGTGATTTCATTACCGCTAATTTAGTAGGTAAAATCAAATTGCTTTTCTTCTTGACCAAGCTCATCAGATGAGACTACAAGTCTCTCATACCCGGTGCCATTACTCTTGAAACATAATATATGATCATATTCTATATATGTAGCTTCTTCATGATGAACCCAAGTTCCTACTATTGGATCATCATCGCCGCAGGCGGTGAGCGTGACGCTAATTACCGCTATCATCAGGATGGCGAGAAGCAATTGAGATTTCTTCATGTTGTTGCGTTTTTTTAATTGAGATTTCTTCATGTTGTTGCGTTTTTTAATGAGTTGATAATGTGTTGAATGTGATGAGTCTCTAGAGAGTAAATATTGTGATCACAAGAGTTAATGTCGCTGATAAGGCTAAAGTAACAATGAGGTTTGTTCTCATCGTCAAGTGGGTGTGTCAATATGTTTCACATTTTGCTTCTTGACACACCCACTGTAGCAAATGTTATCGGTCTATTGTGAGTGTCACAGAAGCTTGCGGTCGGTCAACGTTAAAGTTATGCCACGACTTTCGTCCTTTATAACGAGTTTCTGGCCATTGCACGAGACGATAGTGTAGGTCACTGTCTTTTGCTTTTTGTCGGTGAAGCCAACAACGGTGCCAGAGTTCCCGTACTTATCGTAAACGCTCACGCTAGTGTAACTAGCGGTGATTTTGTTGCCGTCAATGCTGTAATTGCCTTCGGCAATGACCCCCCATATATTATCTACCGTGTACATGTAGGTCACCTTGCCACTAGAAGCGAAATTAATCTCCTCGACTATCCACGGTTCATCTTCGTCATCAGTGAATAGTTCAGCATTAGTCCACCAGACACCCTTAACTAGTGAAGAGTAATCTGTATCAGGCTCATCGTTTTTGTCGTCGCCACAGGCGGTGAGAGAAACACTGATTACTGCCATCAACAGGATGGCAAGCAAAGTCTTTAAATCTGTTTTCTTCATGTTGTAAATGTTTTTGAAAATTAACCCGTTGGCGGAATTAAGCTAGCGCATACTTGATCTTACCAATGGGTCTGTTGTAAATTAAGTTTAAATATTGTGATACAGTAAATGCGCTCACTTTACTGATGATTCTTGTGAAGAATCCTACGTGCTGCTTTGCGTAGTTTCGCATGATGTTGAACTGGTCGGTGAACTGCGAGAAATCGGATTCAACTCTTTTTCTGACCTTAGCAAAAGGTTTGTAGAATGGTTCCCAGTTTTTCTGATTGAGGCGGTATGGCACCTCGACTTCGATGTGTGCACTCTCAAACAGATTAGTCAGCACTTCGGTGCGTAGCATTACTATTGAGAGTGTTTAAGAAGGATTGAGTTTTTATCTGCTTGGCGGTCATGCTTATCTATTATAGTATCCTATGACATAACTTTTTCGCTTGTCCATCCATATTTCAAGAGAAAGGTCATAATTGGCAAGCACCTCATCTTCATATCTTTTTAAATAATTTTTCAATTTTGTGACTCGCTGGCGTTCTTCGGTGGTCCAGTTGCTCTCACCTTTTTCATAAATAAAATGGAGTTCTTTATTATATGCGGCACATAAGGAAAAACTTTCCATGTCTTGAGGGTCCTTTCCAAACATGAAATAAAACTCAATGGGGCATTTCAGCTCGGCATGAAAAACATTATTAGAATCATAGTATTCACTATAATTTGAGTATTGGTTACGATTGCCATTTAGTTGATAACCCGATGAAACTGTGGTTGTGCCATTTATGTCGCCGTGTCCAATACCAAACTCAAGGCTTCTATTGGGGAAGTCTTTGTGAAGCGTAGATTCCACCTTAAAAATCCAGTAGTAATTTAAATATGTCGCATTAACCTTGACATGCTTCGCAATGAGTTTTGCCATCTCGTTTTGAGATGGTAGTTCACTGGTCGCATTATTGCCGGGTTCGTCAATTATCGTGTTGTTATCGTCGCCGCAGGAGGTGAGTGAAACGCTGATTACTGCCATCATCAGGATGGTGAAAAGCAAGTGAAATTTAGTTTTCTTCATGTTGTTGCAATTTTTTGTTGAGTTGATAATAAGTTGACTTTCTAATGAGTCAATATCGTGATCACATGAGTTAATGCCACTGATAAGATTAAAGTAACCATGACGGTGCAAAAAAGCTTGTTATTTCACTGATATCTACCGCATTCTCACAGCCCGGACGCTTTGGCCAATTTCGCGGTACGAACCAAGACCCGTTGATATCTCGTTTGAATCTATATACATGTCATCAGCACAGCTATTGTTTACAGAGAGTGTTCGCGACCAATAAGAAGCTGAAGTTCCAGCTTCATAAGTCTTCCAATATTGGCGATATCCCGCTGCAGGAAAAAACAATGACACTCCATTGTACTTACTGATAAACAATCTACCATTGACTCCATTAACTGTTGTCCAACTAGATGTGCACCCATTTATCAATTCTTTAATCTGATCAATTGACGGCATACGCCATTTTTCTCCCCAATTGACAGTGGCAGCATCATCTTCAGGTTCAAGTTCTAATCTGTTGTCAATAGTTCCGTAAAAACTTGAGGTGCAATATTTTGTGATGCCGTATAAACTTTGAGTTTCAGTATCCCATCCACTGCACCATTTGTAATCATCAGCAGAAAAGTAATTTCTTGGTATTACCTCTCCCCAAGCAAAAAAGTCGCCATATTCTTCTGGACTGCTGGCCCCTACATTCATAGTCGCCCATAGTGTACCGCTGGGCAAACCGAGGTCAACATAGGCGTATTCATCACCGTCATCAAACGTTGGCACTTGCCAATTGTCGTTCCTGTAATACAGCCAGTGCCAATCACCGAACTTAAGATAGCCATCAGCCTCAAAGTCATTTAATTTTTTTGTAATTGGGCTATTAATAGTATTTTTAATAGTTGTAATGCTATTAGTTGAGGCATCAACAGAATATGTAAATGTTGAAGATGTGATATTATTCTTATCATACTCCACCTCATAATAAATTCCAGTGTTATCTTCTTTGAAAATATACACTGATTGGAAATTTAACTTCCCGTCTTTGTTATAAGTATAAACCCATGTGCCGATGAGTTTTTGTTTGAAGGCCTCGTTTGCTGAGTCATCGATTGGTGGCTCCCAACCATTAACTTTCACATAGTTCCAATCATTGGTATCGACCAGTGTTGTGTTGGTTAGCTGTTTTACATTAATGGTGATGGTAGAGCTCTTCACCAGATTGATACTTATTTTCATCTTTGAGGTGTCAAAAGTGTAGTTCATGGAGCAACTTTCTGACACATTGTTGTTCTTAATGTCATAGACTTCGCCAGTGCCATCAGCTCTGAAAACATAGGCTTCATAATTGCCGTCACTGTTATTAAGTAGCCAGGTGCCTATGAGCATCTGTTTCAACTCGGCAGGAGTTGGGTCAGTATTAGTATATGGGTCTGGTTCGTCAATTATCGTGTTGTTATCGTCGCCGCAGGAGGTGAGTGAAACGCTGATTACTGCCATCATCAGGATGGTGAAAAGCAAGTGAAATTTAGTTTTCTTCATGTTGTTGCAATTTTTTGTTGAGTTGA
Organism: uncultured Prevotellaceae bacterium; assembly: GCA_937904375.1. Taxonomy (GTDB): domain Bacteria; phylum Bacteroidota; class Bacteroidia; order Bacteroidales; family Muribaculaceae; genus Sodaliphilus. The sequence goes on along the minus strand of CALDIG010000027.1, from coordinate 12,308 downwards.
TAATAAGTTGACTTTCTAATGAGTCAATATCGTGATCACAAGAGTTAATGTCGCTGATAAGGCAGAAGTAACCATGTCGGCTCAAAAAAGCACGGCTACAACATCATGCACATTAGAGCGACCGTATAAAGCTTGAGATATTATTAGGGCTATTTCTTGTTGATGTCGATATAAGTTGTCTTCTTCTCAGGCGAAAAAGTCACTAAATAGACATATTATAGTCCAAAAGCAAGACCTATCATCCAGTATTTTCCTTCTCTAATTATTGAATAAAGGAATTCACCAAATAACCTAAAGTTTCCAATTCCAATTGTGAGAAGCACATTAGCTTGAACATCGAAAACATCAATATTTTTCTTCATTTCGCTCCATTTTATCTTTTCTCCCATATATTCTCCGCTTCCGGTTATTGCATAGCTAAAAATTGGACCAGCATGAATGCCAATTTGAAAATTATCTGCTAGAGGCTCATATCCAACCCTTAAAGGGAGTTGTATGTCATATTGCTCTGCTTCTATTCCCTGTCCATACCCACCAATGCTACTTGCAAAAAAACCAAGTCCTGCGCTGATGGGTAAATTCTTTATTGCATAGTATTTCGCACCGATTTGCATACTCATAAGCCATGATTCCTTGAAGAACTTGCCTGCACCTTTTCCAGCATAATTTCCGACGCCTATTTTAACCCATGTTCCCCATGTCTTTTCAGCATGAGCTTCTTCTTGTTCTTCTTCTGTTATTTTTTGAATTTGCGACAGGTCTTTATATGGCACAGAGCTGTAATTCTCGCTCATTGTCATAATTCTCAGTTGTGTTCCTGGGCGGAGTGTGTCGTCATTCAGGTTGTTCCACAAGATGAGGTCTTTAACTGTCACACCATAGGTCTGAGCTATTGATGCAAGGGTCTCGCCTCTTGCCACAGTGTGGGTGAAAGTGCTGTTGTCGTTATTTATATAGTTATCTTGAAACTCATAATCGTAGTTGTTGCTTTGCTGTGGCTCTGCGTCCATAGTCTTGATCCATAGCTTGTCGCCAATTCTTATGTTGTTGTCAGCCAAATTGTTCCACACGATAATGTCTTTAAGCGACACTCCGTAGAGGTTGGCTATGGACTGCATTGTCTCACCTTGAGCTACAACATGATAGTATTTCCCGTCGTTATAGGTCGAAGTGCTTGATGCGATATTGCGACTTGTCTCATTTGACGATTGTGAGTTGTAGGACGGAGCGACACTTTTATATGTCGAGCTTTGAGGATTGTTGGAAGGGGTGCTATAGTAAGAGTTGTTAGTGCTGGTAGTGAATTTGCTTTTAGTAGTGGTCTTGACCTTTGTGGTTTTTGCCTTTCTCTTATTTACCTTTTGAGCGCCATTGGCAGTGATATTAGAAGAAAATGCCACTATACATAAAGCAATTGTGGAAAATACTATTGTGCGTTTCATACAGGGTTTGTTTTTTGGTTGTTAATCATTTTAAACTAAAAAAGGCAGAGCGTGAGTCAAAAGGGCTGCTATAAGAGGCTGTGGTATTATTGTGCCTAGCTTGCATTACTGCGCATTTTGACACACGCTCAGGTAAGGGTTATTTTACATATACCTTTATATTCTGCCCGGGAGTGAGGGTGTTGCTGTTGAGCTGGTTCCATGTGATGATATCGCGCACCGTCACATTGTAGCTCTGAGCAATGCTTTGGATTGTCTCGCCCTGCTTCACAGTGTGATAGAATAGCACGGCACCATTGTCATTTTGCTGCTGGTTGTTCTGGTTGTTCTGGTAGTTCTGTTGATTGTTGTAATTTTGGTTGTAATTTTGGTTATAGTTTTGGTTGTTATTGTTTTGTTGATAACCATTCTGTTGGTTAAACAAGCGAGTGGGGACGTAAATTGTAGTTGTTGAGGGAGTGTAGATGTTGGCAGTTATGCTACCCAGCAAGCCGTCAATGAATGAGATTTTATGGTTAACCTTGTAGCCCGAATAGTTCCCAACGATATCATTGGCTTCTAATTCAGTGTTAATGTTGGCAAGTCCACCAATGAGATGTGTGTTACGTTTTTTGTAAATCTGCGTCATTGGTTCATCTTTTCTTGCATCCCCCACGAGCACCGATGACGAATAGCAGGACGAAAGGGAAAAAGTGACAAAAGTCACAAAAACGATTCTTAAAAACAATTTGTTCATAATAAAAACAATTCATTGCCTTTTTAGATTCCTCGGATTTTAGGCGGTTTATATAAATAAAAAGACGTGGGAATCTGTACTTTAGCTTACCCCGTCCTCTGGCTCTCGCATTGCCTCACTCCAGGATAAGCAACGCAGTTAGCCCACGTCAGTATTGAATATATATGCTACATCACATCGCCTCAACGGTGACGTGAGGGCATAAAATTCACCCAACGTGGACGCCTACCTTGTTGCCGTATCTTCTGGAGTTTTATGAATTTGCGAGATTCAGAGAACGGAAGATAACGCCGTTAGTAAACGTCCTTTACCAAAATGTTGACGGGATGTTCTCTAAATTCCTTATTATGAGTTTTTTTGTTTTGGTCATATTATTTTTCTTTTTGGCATATTTTGCCTCAAATCCTTAACCTGTAGCCCGCTACTATGTCGCACATTTGAGACAAAATCTACTCAAAAATCTAAAATAATATGCCTCAAGCAATTTATAGAACATCCCTTGACCCGCCGCCCTCTTTGGGCTAACTTGTCGGGTGCAAAGATAATGTGATTATTTGAATTTCGCAAGTTTTTGTTGTGCTTTTTTGCGGAAAAATAAATTTAGGTTGCAACTGTAAAATTTCGGCAGATTTTACATTTCAAACTATAAAAATATCAAAAATATTTGCATTTAAAAATATAAAACACTACCTTTGTGCAGTTTTAACCCGAATCGGTCATTAGGTTTTAAAATACTCAAGTTTCTAAAGTTCTAAAACTTTATAAACTTGAAGTTTAGAGTTTAGTGTTTAGAGAAGAAATTTTTTTCAAAATTTTCAATTTTTCACACTGATTATCCTCTAAACTCTAACCACTAAACATTAAACTTTGAGCAAGTTAACAACTTGCGAAACTTGAGTTAATATAGAAAAAAATGGAACAAATAGAGTTACAACCCTTATTGGAAAATTATCATCGCAAAGTGTCGAAAGTTGATTTGCGATTCAAGCGTTATCTATATAATCAGATAAATTGGGATGCCCGCATGATAGGTATCAAGGGTGCGCGTGGTGTGGGAAAGACAACGATGCTACTGCAGCATATTGTTGAGAACTATGAAAATATAGATAAAACACTCTATGCCTCTTTAGATGACCTGTGGTTTGTGTCACACACATTGATGGACTTGATAGATTGGGCCTATCAACACGGCATCACGCGAGTCTATCTTGATGAGGTCCACCGCTACGATCAATGGTCGGTCTGCTTAAAAAACATATATGACAATTATCCTGATATGAGCATAGTATATACAAGCAGTTCTCTGCTCATTATGGATAATGCAAAAGTAGATTTATCTCGTCGCCAGACTATTTACACACTCTATGGAATGTCGTTTCGTGAATATCTTGATTTTGAGGGGATTGTTAAATGTGCTCCTATCCCTCTTGAAGACTTGTTATGCAATCATGTTAATCTTGCCATTCAAATAATTAGAGGCATTAAAATAATTCCTTTATTTGAATCATACCTCAGTCATGGTTATTATCCATTTTATCAGGAAGCAGGTGAAGATTTCATGATTAGGTTGCGTGAGACAGTCTCAGTAGTGATAGATGCTGATTTGCCATCAGTTGAGAGAATCTCTTTTGAGACTTTACAAAAGGTGCGTAAACTGCTGATGATTATCAGTGAGCATGTTCCTTTTGAACCTAACATGTCGCAGTTGTGGAAGGAACTCTCAACGAACAACGAGTTGGGACTCCGTATGTTGTATGCTCTTGAAAAAGCGATGATACTTGGGTTGTTGACCTCAAAGATTAAGAATTACAAATACCTGCATAAACCTGACAAGATTTTCTTGGGCAACTCAAACTTGATGCATGCCTTGTGTACCAGAACCAATAAGGGCAATGAACGAGAGACTTTCTTTTTCTCCCAGCTGAATGTTGAACATGAACTGAAATTACCCAAGCAAGGTGACTTTCTCGTAGATAACAAATATTTGTTTGAAGTTGGGGGGCATCGTAAAACGTTTGACCAAATTGCTGATATCCCTGACAGTTACCTTGCAATTGATGACACTGAGATAGGCCATGGCAGCCGCATACCACTGTGGATGTTTGGTTTCTTATACTGAACTGAAGTTTCTGAAGAAAAAATGAAATGCCTCAACTTTACATGGTTCTCTCACAAAGCTGCACCTCTCGGTGCCACAAAGCCTGCTTGCGCAGGAATTATTAACCAAGGCTCAACGATTGTGCATTATGCATTGTGAATTGTGCATAGATATAGCTATTCCAGTTGTGCTGCGGCGAGGGTGAAGAGGGAGAGTTTTGCGGTGGGGATGGCGGTTTTTAGGGCTGTGGCGCAGGCTAGCAGGGTGGAGCCTGTGGTTACCACGTCATCGACGATGAGCAGGTGTTTGTTGTCTAAGCCACGGCAGTGCCGTTTATTGGCGGCGTACATTCCCTGGGTGTTCATCATGCGCTCGGCGGCGTCTTTATGGGTCTGGGTGGAGTGCTCTTGTGTCGCTTTCAAGGCTTTTATCACTGGTATGCCAATGGCTCGTGATATTCCCTCGGCAAGATATTGGCTCTGGTTGTAACCACGGCTGGCGAGCTTGGTGTAGTGCAGCGGCACGGGGACGATAGCGTCGATGCCGTCGAAGAAATGGCTGGACAGCATCTCGCGTGTGGCGCGCTCGGTGAGCCATCGTCCCAGGGTGGGCATATTGCGGTATTTTGTGTCGTGGAGGATAGAGGCATAGGGGTCGCTCTTGTGGTAGAAGAAGTAGCTGGCGCAACGCTCCACAGGCACTTTGCCCGCCATGAGCTGGTCGAAGGCGTTGAATGGTATCTCCTCATAATGCGTGCGCGGCATGTTCATCAGGCAATGGCGGCACAGGAACTTCTCGTCGAGGTCGAGCGGCTTGCCGCACACCGAGCAGTTGCGTGGCATGAACACACCGGCGGCACTGGTTATGAGGTCTTTAATCTTCATTATTAGGTTGTTTTTTCATACTTCCTCAGACCCAGCGGACAAGGCATGCCTTGTCCCTACAGAGGAGCTAAGGCGCTCTATGGCAGGAAAGATGATGCTTGGCTCGAAGCCTCGGGAGGAGGCGAAGCGCAGCAGCGAGGCGCGAAACTGCTCGGGCGATTTATCGTTCAGCGTCTTGGCTTTGGCTGCGAGGGCATCGTCGAGGATGGCGGCATATTGCTCCTCGTCGATCTCGGAGAATGCATTGTCAATAAACTCTTGCTCAATGCCTTTGCCACGGAGCATGAAGGCTATCTTGATGCGTCCCCAGCCGTTGAACCGCAGTTTGTCACGGCAGTAGGCGCGGGCATATCGCTCGTTGTCGAGGTAACGCTCCTGCTTGAGCCGCGCTATGACGCTATCGGCATCACTTGGCGACAGTCCCCAGCTGTGCAGCTTCTTGCGCAAGTCGCCCTCGGCCTGCTCACCACGCGCGCACAGCGCGGCAAGCCTCAAGTAAGCATTATCGGGAGTTATGGGTTTCATTGCTGTAGTGAATTTTGCAAAAGTTTAGGCAAAGCCTTAAAAGCAAACAACGGGAAGTCAATAAGGCCTTTGTTGCTGCGTGGTTGTGACAAGCTTGCTCTGAAAGCCTTTGGTGGGTTGTAGCTCTTAATGTATGAGGCAAGACTCTTGGCATGGGTGTTGATGCCTGCTTTAACTTCTAATGGAAATACACTGGTGCCATCAGTAACAAGAAAATCGACCTCGGCCTTAGCTGCTGTCCAATAATAGCTCGATTCGATTCCCGGCAAGTTTGTTAGCTCTTGAAGAGCAAACTGTTCGGTTAGAGCACCCTTGAACTCCTCAAAGATGCGGTTGCCATATAGTATGGTGGCTGGTGCGATGCGTGCTAAAGCCCTAAGTAGCCCAACGTCAAGCAAAAACACCTTAAATGCCGAGAGATTGGCGTAAGCTTTAAGTGGTACATCGGGTTTTGTCACGCAGTAGGTTCGTCTTATCACCCCTGCATCGCTCATCCATAGCAATGCGTCCTCATATTCTCTTGCTCTGGCACCTTCTTTTACAATGCCATAAACAAACTTCTTGTTTTCTCTTGCCAGTTGTGCAGGAATACTTTGCCAGATGTGTCTGATTTTGGCTTCAAGAGCATCGGGTACATGCTTTGAGAAATCATTGCTGTAAGACAACAACAGTCGTTGCAATTCTTCCTCAACCCTATTGTAATCGCGAGTGTCAATCCATTCTTTCACTGCCGATGGCATGCCTCCCACGATTATAAATTGTTTGAGGAGCTCTATTAAATGTGTCCAATGCGCATCTAAGTCATAGTTTCCATTAGCGATATAATTGGCGATCATCGCCTCGCCGTTTGCAATCAAGAACTCGTGAAACGACATAGGCTCCAAGCGCAGGAAATCAACTTTTCCCACAGGAAATGATGTGTATTGATGCAGAGCCACACCAAGCAAAGACCCGGCACAAGCTATGGCATATTGTGGGGCATCTTCGGCAAAATATTTCAGAGAGGTCAGCGCCCTTGGCGCTTCTTGCACCTCATCAAATATAATCAAAGTCTTTTCAGGAACAATATTTCTTCCAAAGAAGAGTTCCAGCTGCTCAATGATGCGACTGGGTTTAAGAGAACTGTCAAAGATCTTTGCCATTGTAAGATCTTGTTCAAAGTTTATGTAGCATAAATCTTCAAAAAATTGATTGCCAAATTCTTTTAGGAGCCAAGTTTTTCCCACTTGCCTGGCACCTTGCAGTATTAATGGTTTGCGGTTTGTTCCCGCTTTCCATAGTTTTAATTGTTGCATCAGCTCTCGTTCCATGACAAATAATTTTTTTTGCAAAGATAATTCAATTTTTTCTATTGACAAAGGGAAATATCAGTATTCAGTCGAAAAATGTGTGTTTATATCACATTTTTCAACCGAATAATGTGATTTAGTTACACATTTATCAACCGAATTGTGTCTTTTATACATTCTTCTGGACTGCACCAGATGATGTCGGGGTCGCGCTTGTACCAGGTGAGTTGCTTCTTGGCATAGACGCGGGTGTTTTTCTTGATGCGCTCGATGGCGGTGTGGCGGTCCATAGTGCCGTCGAAATAGGCAAACATCTCCTTGTAACCCACGGTGTTGAGCGAGTTGAGGTGTCGCAGGTGATAGACGCTGCGCGCCTCGGCTTCTAGCCCTTGCTCTATCATGGCATCGACACGGCGGTTGATGCGGTCAAAAAGCCTTTCGCGCTCGATGTTTAGACCAATTTTGATGATGTTGAAGGGTCGCTCTTTGGCTTGCCCTGTGCGCAGCGAGGAGTAGGGGACACCCGCCTGACGGCACACCTCGACGGCGTGAACCACCCGTTTGGGGTTTATTTTATCGACTTGCTTATAATAGGTAGGGTCGAGGCGTTGCAGTTCCTCGAGCAGCGGTTCGAGTCCTTGCTCTTGCCACTCTTTCTTCACCGCTTGTCGCACCGCGTCACTGATGTCGGGGATAGGGTCGATGCCACGGCACACGGCATCGACATACATCATCGAGCCACCGCACATCACCACGTAGTCGCCTTTCTCGAAGAGCGAAGGCAGCAGCGCCATCACGTCGGCCTCAAACTGCGAGGCGCTGTAGTACTCGTCAAGAGCCTTGAACTGCACAAAATGGTGCCGCACAAGAGCCTGCTCCTCGGGTGTGGGCGCAGCGGTGCCGATGGGAATGCCACGGAACACCTGCCGCGAGTCGGCGTTGATGATGTCGCAGCCCAAGTGCCGCGCCACCTCGATGGCTGCCGCCGTCTTTCCCACTCCTGTGGGGCCTGTTATGACGATTAAAGTGGGCATGGGCTTGTTCTTTGTCTTGTGTGTTGCGATGGCATCGCAACAGACAGAACCGTTATTTTATAAACTTGGTTACAAAATTTTTCACTCGCTGGGTGTATTCTTCGGGGTGGTCGGTATAGGCCCGGGCGTGCTCGGTGCCGTGAGCTATGTACTTCTCTTTGTAGCCAGTGGTCTTGGCGTTGTAGAGCTCATCGAGCATGTGGTAGGGGACAAAGGTGTCGCGGTCGCCGTGGATGAAGAGCATGGGCAGGGTAGATTTCTTTACCTGCTCCAGCGGTGAGGCCTGCCCAAAGGTCCAGCCGTAGCGCAGCTTGCACAAGGCGTTGGTGAGGTGCATGAGCGGGAACTGTGGCAGCCCAAACTGGTTGCGCAGCTCGCTGCCGAACTCGTCCCACACGCTGGTGTAGCCGCAGTCCTCCACAAAGCATTTCACATAGCCCGGGCACTGCTCGCCACTGATGCACATGGCAGTGGCGGCTCCCATGGAGATGCCGTGCACCACCATTTGCGACTGTGCCGAGTCGCCCCGGAACATGTCGTTGGCCACCTGCATCCACTGCAGCATGTCGAGACGGTCGTTCCATCCCATGTCGATGTGGTCGCCGTCGCTCTCGCCATGACCGTAGAAGTGCGGTAGCATCACGTTGTAGCCCATCTCGTGATGGTAGATATAGGCTATGTGCAGCATCGACTCGGCGCGGTCGTTATATCCGTGCAGCAGCACTGCCACGCGGTTGCAGGAGCTGTCGCTCCTGATGTATAGCGCGTTAAGCTTGCCTCGGCCATCGATGACGATGCTAGTGTCGCGCAGCGCATGGCAATGCTCCAGCGAATCGACCCACACCTTGAGGCTCGCCGGCTCGCGCTTGTAGAAGCGCTCCATCGCCTCGTGGTGGCTTCGCCGCTGCGGCTCAAGGGCAAAGTGCAGCATATAGAAACTGGAAGCCACAATAGCCCCTACCGCCAGCAGTGCCGTGACCACTAGGCTCCAAGTCAATATTTTCTTGATGCGTTTAGGTTTCATGCGTTGCAAAGTTACATTATTTTTTGAACAAAATGCCGAAATGCCCTCGTGTTATAGAGAAAAACCGCTATTTTTGCACCATGAAAAACATCATTACACTGGTTGCCGCCATGTTGCTTGCCCTGGCACCTGCGGCTGCCACGGGACTTAAGGGTAAAGTGATATATGTGAACCCCGGGCATGGGGGATGGACCGTCAACGACCGTCCGCACGCTACAGTGAACTATGAGTCGATGGACACGATGAGCTTCTTTGAGTCCAAGACTTGCCTGTGGAAAGCACTGGAGTTGCGCGACCGCCTTAAAGCTGCGGGAGCGCGGGTGATAATGTCGCGCACGAGCAACGGCTGGGTTGCCGAGGGCGACAACAACGCCACAGCCAACGACCGCTTTGAAACCTATAGCGACGAGAACGGCGAGCAGCAGCTCATCACGCTCGAGAAGATTGCGTGCCAGGTAGATTCTATCAACCCCGACTATTTCATTGCCCTGCACAGCAATGCCACTGGCGGTGGCGACGGCAAGCCGGTGAACTACCTGCTCTACATGTATCGCGGCGAGACGGGCAACGATTATGCCAAGGGGAGCATCGAGCGCGCCAAGGTGGCGTTCCCCTATGTCTATGACAACCCCCTCACGGTGTGGACAGTGAAAGAGACCGACCGCTACATTGCCGGCGACCTCTCCTGGATGGGAGGCACTCCACCGGGGACACCTAATGTGCTAGGCTACACTGGGTGGCTGGCGGTGCTCAAGCACAGGGTGCCAAGTTTTCTTGTGGAAGGGTCGTTTCACAGCTACCAGCCTGAGCGTCAGCGCCTGATGAATCGCGACTACTGCCGCATGGAGGGCATCCGCCACTTTCGTGGCATCAATGCGTGGTTTGGTGGCAAGCCCGAGAAGCACGGCTACATTGCCGGTACCATCAAGAGCGCCGACGAGGTGGTCAGTCACCCGTTATACACTTACAAAGAAGGCACCGCCGACCAGTGGCTGCCGCTCAATGGCGGCATAGTGTATCTGCTCGACAGCCACAACGTGAGAGTGCGCCACTACAAGATTGATAATGAATGGAATGGATTCTTTGGCTTCTTCTATCTCAAGCCAGGAAAATATACTCTCATCTACGAAGTGCCGGGCTACGAGAGCATTAGCGAGCAGGTGGTAGTCAAGAAAGACCAAACCACCTACTGCCAGCCTCGCCTGCACCGCGCAAAGCATGATGTGAGATAATGCAAATTAGCGTTGCTTTATCCCAAATCTCTTGACCGATTGGCAGGAGTCAACACCTGGGAAAACTATTCCCAAAAGATTCAAAAAAATTAGTGCAAGTCCCTGAAAAAACTTGCACTATTTTTTGTGCTTAGAGCACTAAGTATCTACTAAAAAATTATTTCTTCTTACTAGATTTTTTGCTAGATGACTTATTGGTATTAGTGGTTGAAGCGGCAGGAGTTGAGGCTTTGATGTAAGCGCCATACTCTTGCTTCACCTTGGGCAGTTGTTGCTGGATGTTGGCGATGCGTGTGGCGTCGCTGGGGTGTGTGCTCAGGAACTCGGCTTTGGTGTTGGTGCTGCCGGCGCTCATCTTCTGCCAGAAGGTGAGTGCGCAGTCGGGGTTGTAGCCCGCCATGGTCATGAGCACCAGGCCTATGTTGTCGGCCTCGGTCTCATGCTTGCGCGAGAATGGCAGCATCACGCCATAGTTGGCACCGAGTCCAAACACCTGGCTGGCGATAGCTCTGGTGTTCTGGCTGGCATTTTGAGTGATGGCTCCGAGGATGGCGCCACCATACTCAAGGGCCTTTTGCTGGCTCAGGCGCTCATTGCTGTGCTTGGCCACAGCGTGAGCCACCTCGTGGCCGAGCACCACGGCGAGCTCGTCGTCGCTGGAGATGATGTTCATGATGCCCTCATAAACGACAATTTTGCCGCCAGGCATGCAGAAGGCGTTGAGCTGGTTGTCCTTGACGAGGTTAAACTCCCAAGCGAAGTTCTGCACCTGGTCGCTCATGCCGTGCGAGTTGAGGTAGGCCTCGGTGGCGGCGGCAATCTTGCGTCCCACGCGTGTGACTTGTTCGCTCTTTACAGTCTGTGTTGACTTAGGGGCTTTGCTGATGTACTCACGGTAAGAGGCGAGGCTCGATTGTAGCACTTCGCTATCAGACACTAGGTTCAATTGATTGCGCCCCGAGATGGGCACTTTGCTGCAACCGCTCAGAAGCAGTGCCATTGCTGTGAGTAGAAAAATCTTTTTCATAGATTTGAGTATTTAGTTATTAGTTATTGATTTTTTAGTTGTTGTTGCGTTGACAACGCAACATACTGGACTTATTTTTTCTTGTTCTCTTGTTCTCTTGTCTTCTTGTTTTCTTGTTCTCTTGTCTTCTTGTCTTCTTGTTCTCTTGTTAATGCGTTATCACTCGCTTGGTGGGGGGCAGGGTGGCGTTGCGGTGGTCAACTGCTTCGCCCACGGCGGTGGCGAGTTTCATGAACGACGCTCCCGAAACGGAGTTCTCGAGAATTACCGGCACTCCGTCATCGCCGCCCTTGCAGATGGTTGCCACAAGAGGAATTTGTCCAAGAAGCTTCACGTTTAGCTTCTCGGCGAGGTTCTTGCCTCCGTCGCGTCCGAAGATGTAGTATTTCTCATCGGGATGAGCGGCAGGAGTGAACCACGACATGTTCTCTACGATGCCAAGCACGGGGACGTTTACATGCTCGCCCAGGAACATCGACACCCCTTTTCGGGCGTCGGCGAGTGCCACCTCTTGCGGTGTGGTGACAACTATCGCTCCAGTAATGGCAAGAGTTTGAACCAGAGTCAGGTGAATGTCGCTGGTGCCAGGAGGCATATCGATGATGAAGTAGTCGAGTTCGCCCCAGTTGGCCTCGGTGATGAGCTGCTTGAGCGCGTTGCTCGCCATCGCTCCGCGCCACAGCACTGCCTGGTCTTTACTGATGACAAAACCAATGGACAGCACCTTCACGCCATATTTCTCGGCAGGCACAATAAGTTTCTTTCCGTCAATCTCCTCCATGTAGAGTTGTTCGTCCTCGATACCCAGCATTTTTGGAATTGAGGGGCCGAAGATGTCGGCGTCGAGCAATCCCACACGGTAGCCCTGCTGCGCAAGCGCCACTGCGAGGTTACACGCCACTGTTGATTTTCCCACGCCCCCTTTGCCACTCGACACGCCAATGATGTTTTTAACTCCAGGCAGCGGCTCATCAGCTTTAGGTTTTGCCTCGGGGTCGGGGGTCTTGACAGCGATGT
>CALDIG010000026.1 GCA_937904375.1 uncultured Prevotellaceae bacterium | reverse complement strand
AGGAAAGGAAACGAAAGTAGGTCAGAAAACTTTCGTTTCCCGACCTACTCGATTAGATATTCTAGATGTTCTAGATGTTCTAGATTTTCTAGATGTTCTAGACTTCCTAGACCTTCTAAAACCCAATAACCGATAACCAATAACCGATAACCACTCTTCAACAAATCACAAATTTTTAATAATGAAATTTGCATATTTTATCACGAATAGTTATCTTTGCACTTTGAATGTTTTTAGCAAAATTTTTAGAGTTTATTTTCTATATTATTAACCAAAACCGTTTTTTTATGAATAAAAAACTATTTTTTTCATTACTTCTGCTGGTGATGGCGGCATTTACTCCCGCCGTGGCTCAGCAAGAACTGACGGTGTGCGATGGCACGGAGTATAATGCAAATCTGCCAATCTATGGCCTCTATGCCGACACGTACACAAAGTCGGAGTTTATTATTCCTGCTACCGACCTAGCAGAGATGAACGGTGGCACAATCACCAATCTCACATGGTACCTTCAAAAGAAAGCTTCATCTAGCTATGGTGTCGCCAACTTCCAAATTTACTTGAAGGAGCTGGATGCTGAGACGACTACCATTGATGCTTACATGGGAACCGACGGTGCCACTAAGGTTTATGAAGGATCACTTGACGGAACTCAAGAGACCATGAGCGTAGAGCTTACTACCACCTACAAATATAACGGTGGCAACTTACTCGTGATTGTCTATAACACCGTGAAAGGCTCCTATTCAACGACCTATTTTTATGGCATTACTGCAACAGGTGCCAGTGTAACGGGCTATAGCTCAAGTTCGCTCGATGCAGTGACTTGCGTGCAGCGCAACTTCTTGCCTAAGACCACTTTCACCTACATTCCTGAAGGTGGCCAGATTTACTACAAGCCTCAGAATCTGCAAGTAACCAACATTGGTACTAACAATGCAACCCTCACTTGGGAAGCTGGCGGCGATGAGACAGCTTGGAACGTAGAGTATAAGAAAGCTGCCGACGAGGAGTGGACATCGGCTGGAACAGTAAATGCGACCACCATCACTCTTGATGCTCTGGATAACAACGTGGCTTATGAGGCTCGCGTGCGTAGCGATTATGGCGATGGTCAGAGCGGATGGGTAAATACTTCGTTCACCACTCTCAAGTGCGACGACATGGGCTATATCACCTACAGCTTGGCCGACAGCTACGGTGACGGCTGGAACGGCAACCAGATTCAGGTGATTGATAATGCAACTGGCGAGGTGATTGAGACACTCACCATCACTGCTGGAGCTTCAGCCGAGGGCCGCATCGGCATCTGCTTGGGTGACACTTACACCTTCAACTGGGTAGCTGGTAGCTATGGCACAGAGTGCTCGTTCACCATTACCGACCCATTTGGCGAGGTGATCATTGAGCATGCCGCAGGTGCTGCACCCACAGCCGGTGAGCTTGCTACTTACACCTATGCCGAGGTTACTTGCCTGCGTCCCACCGCATTGGCAGCCAGCAACGTTGTTTACAACGGCGCTACTCTCACTTGGACTCCAGGCGACGAGGAGCAGGATGCTTGGGAGGTAGTTTATGGCGCTAACGGTTTCAACCCCGATGAGGCAACTCCAGTAGCTGTTAATGGCGAGGCAACTTACACCATCACAGGTCTTACTGAGAACACTGCTTATCAAGCTTACGTTCGCGGTAACTGTGGCGCTAACGACAAGAGCAACTGGAGCGATCCCGTGGCCTTCACCACTCCATTGCAGTTTACTGTTCCTACCGAGCTCGCTGTTGACGACATCACCGCCAATAGTGCCAAGGCTACTTGGACTGGCGATGCCGAGAGCTACAACCTGCGCTACCGCAAGCCTGCCGGCAAGGAGATTATCCTCTCGCAAGACTTCGAGACTTCGGTTGACGGCTGGACAATCATTGACGCTGACGGCGACAGCAACAACTGGGGCGTGGGAGATCCAAGCCAACTTGTTGCAGCCCACAGTGGTACATATTCTGCTTATTCAGCAAGTTATGCAAGTGGTGACCTCACTCCCGACAACTGGCTGGTAAGTCCTCAAATTCCTCTCAAGGGCACCCTCAAGTTCTGGGTTGCTGGTTCTGGCTCATGGCCCGAGACTTACACCGTGATGGTTTCGACTACCGACACCAATGTTGACAGCTTCACAGCCCTCACTGCCGACATGACCACTCCAAGTGGCAGCGGCTTCAACTGGGGCGAGGTGACACTCGACCTGAGTGCTTACGCAGGTCAGCAAGGCTATATCGCCTTCCGTCACTACAACTGCACTGGTCAATACTATATGATTCTTGATGACATCACCATTGAGGGCGACGACATCGAGGCTGGCGAGTGGATAACTATCGAGAACGCTACCAGTCCTCAAGATATCGAGGGTCTGGATCCATTGACCGAGTATGAGGTACAAGTACAGGGCGTTTATGCCGACGGTGCTTCGCAGTGGACCGAGAGCGTGCTCTTCACTACACTGAGCGCTCTTGACACCCCAACCGACCTCGCTGTTGCTAACATCACCGAGAACAGCGCCGAGGCAAGCTGGGAAGGCGTTCAAGAGAGCTACAACCTGCGCTACCGCAAGGCAGCTACCGCCGACGTGCTCTTCTTCGAGAGCTTCGAGGACGGTCTTGACGCTTGGACACTCATTGACACCGACGGCGACGGCAACAACTGGATGCAATTTGACCCAACAACATTCACCTCGGGCGGCTTCCCCGCTTACGACGGTACCTATGTAGTAATGTCACGCAGCTGGATGAGCAACGCTCTCACTCCCGACCAGTGGATGATCAGTCCTAAGATTGATGACCTGGGCGGTATGCTACGTTACTATGTAATGGATGATGGTGCAAACTATCCCGAGACTTACCGCATCTATGTATCGACTACCGATACCGAGATCGATAGCTTCACTCCAGTAACCGACGATATGCTCACACCAAACTCAGTTAATTGGACTGAGGTTGCTGTTGACCTGAGCGCTTACGAGGGTCAGAGCGGCTACATCGCATTCCGTCACTATAACTGCACCGACAAGGACTTCATGCTCATCGACGCCATTGGCATCTACAAGAACGAGGTTCCTGCTGGCGAGTGGATTGTTGTTGAGAACGTTACCAGTCCTTACACTATCGAGGATCTTGAGGCAGCTACCGACTATGAGGTAGAGGTACAGGGCATCTACGGCGAAGAGACCACCGAGTGGACCGCTCCTGTGAAGTTCACAACTCTCGAGGCTACAACTCCCGAGCCAGTTATTACTCTTGATGTTGAGTTCGGCACTTACACTGAGGCTCAGACTGTTCATGTAACTGTTGAGAACATGCCTGAGGGCGGTGCTGTTAAGTATCAGTTCGTTCCTGCCGAGACAAGAGAGGAGTGGACCGACTATGACGAGGCTGGTATTGCCATCGACAAGTCAGGAAATCTCACCGTAGCAGTATTTGACGCCGAGGGCGAGGAGCTCGCAAGATTGGCTGGCGATTACATTATCGACACTCAAACAGGTATCGCTACCATCGGTGTTGACGACTACGACAACAACGCTTGGTACAACCTCAACGGCCAGAAGCTCAGCGGCAAGCCAACAACTCCTGGCATCTACATCAACGGAAACAAGAAGGTCGTGATTAAGTGATAAGTGTTAAGTTTTAAGTGTTAAGTCACTACAACAAACACTTTGATACTTTTTGACCCTTTATAAAAATGCATCCGCATCTGCGGGTGCATTTTTTAGTTATGAGCTAGAGTTTCTAGATTTTCTAGACATTCTAGATATTCTAGAGCCTCTCCACTCTCCACCCTCCACTCTCCACCCTCCACTCTCCACTAAAAATGCAATAAAACCGCCCTTCCTTCGTTTTAATAGAAGATATATCAGGCAAGATATAGCTGGGTAATGAAGAAATTGTATCGATACATACCCGTCATCCTTATTGTTGCGACAGTGATCATCTCGGCGTGCAGCACCAAGAAGAACACTGCCGGTAGCCGCTTTTGGCATGCGATGAACACCCGCTACAACGTGTACTACAACGGCGAGAAGCACTATGACGAGCAAATCAAGAAGCTCGAGAACGAGTATCAGGACGACTACTCCACCCAGCTCTTTATCCACCCCGCCGAGGCTTATAACAACCCCAAGGCTACGCAACCCACCACCAACTTCGACCGCACCATCGAGAAGATGCAGAAGGCCATCTCGCTGCACTCCATCAAGAAGAAACCCCAGCGCAAAGCCGGTAAGGGCAGTGATCCCAAGTACAAGGAATGGCTCAAGCGCGAGGAATATAACCCCTTTATCCACAACGCGTGGTACCTGATGGCTAAGGCGCAGTATATGAAAGGTGACTTCTTGAGTTCGGCGGCGACGTTCCACTACATAGCGCGTCACTTCCAGTGGAAGCCCGACCTCGTGCTTGAAGCACAGATTTGGGAGGCGCTTAGCTACTGCGCTATGGACTGGACCACTGAGGCCGACAATATCCTCGTCCACATCCACCCGGAACGCATCGAGGACAGCCGACTTAACCAGCTCGCCAATCTTGCCTACGCCGACTTCTACATCAAGAGCCAGATGAACGCCGAGGCAGTGCCCTATATGGAAAAAGCCGTGAAAGGTGCTGGCGGCGGCCAGAAGGTGAGACTCTACTTCCTCCTGGGACAGCTCTACGACGAGACCGGGCAGAAGGATAAAGCCTATCAAGCCTACAAGAAGGCTGGCAGCAGTAGCAGTTCTACCTATCGCACCAAGTTCAACGCGCGCATCAAGCGGAGCGCCGTGTTCCAGGGCAGCAACATCGAGGGCGAGGTGAAAGCCCTCAAGCGCATGACGCGCTACGACCGCAACAAGGAATATCTCGACCAGATTTACTATGCCATCGGTAATCTATACCTAAGCCGTGGCGACACCGTGCATGCCGTGGAGAACTACGAGCTTGCCGCTGAGAAGAGCACACGCAACGGCATCGACAAGGCAATCAGCCAACTCACGCTGGGAGGCATCTATTTCGCCCAGCACAAGTACGACAAGGCGCAGCCATGCTACAGCGAGGCGATACCGCAGCTGAGCGAGAACTATCCCAACTACAAGGAGCTCAAGCAGCGCAGCGACGTGCTCGACGAGCTTGCTGTGTATTCGGGCAACGTTACGTTGCAAGACTCGCTGCTGCGCCTCTCGCAGATGCCGCTCGAGGAGCAGAAAAAGGTGATTGCCAAAATCATCGAAGACCTCAAGAAGAAAGAGAAAGAGGAGAAAGAAAATGCCGAACGCGAGGCCTATCTTGCGCAACAGCAAGGAAATAGTGGTTTGAAAAACAATGCCCAACAGCCTGCATCCTACAATATCAACAGCGACAACTCGTGGTACTTCTACAACACCATGACCAAGAATGCCGGCAAGACGGCATTCCAGCAGCAGTGGGGTAACCGCAAGCTCGAGGATAACTGGCGACGTCGCAACAAGAACACCTTCTCGCTCGACGAGAACAGCGAGGGCGAGGATGAGAACCTCGCCATGAGTAACGACTCCACGCAGGTGCAGAACAACGACTCCACTCAGGTTGACAAGGAGGCGATGAAACGTGCCGAAGACCCACACTACGAGGAATATTACCTGAAGCAGATTCCTAAGACCGAAGAGGAGATACAGAACTCCAACGACGTGATACAGGAAGGCCTCTACAACATGGGTGTCATCCTCAAGGACAAACTCGCCGACCTGCCAGCGGCAATCTATGAGTTTGAGGAACTCATGGAGCGGTACCCCGACAATACCTACCGCCTCGACACATATTATAATATGTACCTGCTCTACTATAGGAGCGGGGACTACAGCAGTGCCGAGCGCTACAGGCAGAAGATTTTGGACGAGTTTGCCGACTCCAAGTACGGTAAGGCGATGCAAGACCCCAACTACCTTGAGAACCTCAAGCGCATGAACCTGGTGCAGGAAGAACTCTACGACCAGGCCTATACCGCCTATCTCAACAACGACAACGTAACCGTGCATCAGGCCTATATGGAGATGATGAAGACTTATCCGTTGTCGAAAATCATGCCTAAGTTCATGTTTATCGACGCGCTCGCCTACGTCACCGAGAATAATCCCGAGATGTTTAAGAAAACCATCAAGGAGATGCTCGAGCGCTATCCTGAGACCGACATCACGCCCACCGCCTCGGCATTTGTCAAGCAGCTCAACCAGGGCCGCAAGATTAACGGCGGCTCGAGCAATACCCGCGGCATGCTGTGGTCGATGCGACTGACGAACGACACCACCGCCACCGGCGAGGGCAAGGAGTTCACGCCGTTCACCGAGGGTAAGAACAAACCACAGCTCTTTGTGCTGGTGTTCTCTACCGACTCGGTGACCCCCAACCAACTGCTCTATGAGGTGGCAAAGCACAACTTTAACTCGTTCCTGATGCGTGACTTCGATCTGGAGCAGATGACGTTTGGCAACCTCGGACTGATAGTGGTGAAGGGATTCCCCAACTACCGCGAGGTCGAAATCTATCGCGACAAGTGGGAGAAAGACGAGGAGAAAGTGGTGCCCGCCCAGGCTCATTATGTGATTATCAGCGACGAGAACTTCAACCTGCTGCTGCGTGAGGGGCGCACCTTTGAGGAATACTTCCGCTATCTCGACGAGCTCAACGAAGAGAAGGTGGAGGAGCAGATCCCCGATGACGCCGTCGATGACGAGAAGAAGGATGCTGGTGACGAAAACGACACTGGCACCGATGATGGCGACAGTGGCGAGAATAAGCCCACTAAGTCGGTGAAGAAGGGTCAAGGCAAGGCTACCGACAAGAAAGATGACGAAAAGGCCGAAGAGAAGAAGGAGGAGAAGCCTAAAGTGGATACTCCCGAGCAGCAAGGCAACCCGGCTCTGCTCGAGGAGGCACGTCGCCGCGCCGAGCAGCGTCAGCTCGAAGAGCAGCGCAAGGAGGAAGAGAAGCGCAAAGCCGAGGAGGCCAAGAAGCGTGAGGAGGAACTCAAGCGTCAGCAGGAGCGTGAGCGCGAGGCCGAGCGTCTGCGTGCCGAGGACGAGGCTAAGAAGCAGCAAGAATTAGAGAAGCAAGGCAAGACCGGCGACGACTCTACCAATAAAGACAATCAGCGCAACGAGAAAGAGGCTAAGAAGGCCGAGAAGGAGCGTCAGAAACAGCTCGAGCGTGAGGAGAAGGAGCGTCAGAAACAGCTCGAACGTGAGGAGAAGGAACGCCAGAAGGAACAGCGTGCCGCCGAGAAGGCTAAGGAGGACTCTATAAAGGCCGCCGAGAAAGAGCGTGAGGAACTCCAGAAGCAGAAAGAACGCGAAAAAGAAGACGCCAAGAAGCTTGCCGAGAAAGAGCGCAAAGACAAGCAGAAAGCCAAGGAGGAAGCTCGCAAGCAGAAGGAGAAAGAGCGTAAAGAGCGTGCTAAGGAGCGTGAGCGCAAGAAGAAGGAAGAGCAAAAACGCAAGAAAGAGGAGCAAAAGCGCAAGAAGGAAGAAGCCAAGAAGCGCCAGAAAGAACGCGAAGAGCAGCGCAAGCAACGCGAGCGCGAGCGCAAAGAAGCCGCGAAGAACAAGTAGCGCCATAGACGCGAGAATCGGGGAAGGTGGAAAGTGGAAGGGAAGTGCCCGTTCTTCGTTCCACCTTCCACTTTCCACCTTTCACCGTCATTCACATTTTTTAACTGCTATAGGCCGTTATTGGCATGATTTTTTCTGCTTTATCGCTTGCAGAAATAAAATATAGTTGTACTTTTGCGCAATTTTTTAAAACGAACTATTAACACAAAAAAATATTATTATGTATTGGACACTTGAATTAGCCACAAAGCTGGAGGATGCACCCTGGCCAGCTACTAAGGATGAGCTTATTGATTACGCCATGAGAAGTGGAGCTCCTATGGAGGTTATCGAGAACCTCCAGGAGATAGAAGACGAGGGCGATACCTACGAGTCAATCGAAGACATCTGGCCCGACTATCCCACTAACGACGACGACTTCTTCTTCAACGAGGAGGAGTATTAAGACAAAAGATAAGAAATAACATTATTAGAGGATATTGGAACATTTTTATTTCCAATGTCCTCTTTTTTTGTAAGCACGTTTCTGTGATAATATTCAAAATTATAGTATCTTTGTAGATTAAAACCATATACGATTTACGACCTATTCGGGTTTAATGAAAGATATAGGCTATTCCTATTACAGCGAGCAGGAGAATTGATAAATGACAAGACTATGGCCGACAATAAAGAAAATAGAATAATAAGCGATTATGAGCAATACTTGCGCCAAGGTGAGCCATCGAAGCGTGAGAAGGCTCTGACATGGGCTGCTGCCATCGGATTGCAACAGGTTGACGGTTTGCAGACTTCGGAATACCTCCACAGCGTGGCACGTCGCAATATTGAGGATGAAATCACCACGAGCGAGGCACAGCAGCTCATAGCATCTTATTACGAGCAAAAGTCGGCTCGCCATGAAACCGAAGATGCCGAAACCGAAGAAGCCGACCGCGTTACATCCAATATCAACCATATCCTCTCAACAGCGACCCTTGACTTTACAACTCATGGTTTCAAGATGCTTCACCGCCAGATTTTCAAGGGAGTGTTCAAGCATGCTGGAGAGTTTCGCAAATATGACATCTCAAAGCGTGAATGGGTATTGCGTGGCGCTTCGGTACTATATCTTGGCAATGCAGAGTTGCAACAAGCTCTAGACTATGATATTGAGCAAGAACGCCAGTTTAGCTACACTTCGCTCTCTACCGATGAAATTGTTGCGCACATTACACGTTTTGTGGCTGGCTTGTGGCAGATACATCCCTTCGGTGAGGGAAACACTCGCACAACAGCAGTCTTTGCTATCCAGTATCTTCGTTCGCTGGGATTTGATGTCAATAACTTGATGTTTGCTCAACATTCGTGGTATTTCCGTAATGCGCTGGTGCGTGCCAACTACAAGAGTGCGCAAGTGGATTATGAACCCATTTTCCTCGAGCGATTCTTCCGTAATCTTCTTTTAGGTGAGCAATGGGAGTTGCGCAACAGGTATCTATTGATCAATACCGAAGATAGCCAACCGAACAAGTACCGAACAAGTACCGAACAAGTACCGAACAAGTTGGATTCGTTGTCACCCAGCATTGATGCACTTGTCAGGGTAATTGGCAATCAGCAACTGAAGATTTCAGAGATAATGAAGGCTATAGGATTGAAACATCGACCAACGTTTATTTACAATTATTTGACCCCGGCTATTGAAGCAGGTCTTGTGACGATGCTCTACCCCGACAGCCCACGTCATCCTCGCCAGCGATACCACTTGACTCCAAAAGGTGTGATATACCTCAACGGAAAGTAAGCTTAAACACAAATCGGTCATTAGTAGTTTTTGTTTTTTGCTGGATAAATCTTTTGTGATTCAGAAAAAAGAATTATCTTTGCAGCCGTAAATAACAAAAATATTAACCCAGTGGAAAAATTTGGCTGCTTGCAACCACTAAAAAAAATGCTAAAACTGCGAATTATCCCTCAAATCTTTCACAGCATCTTAGCGTTTTTTGATAAAACGCTCACGCTCGCAAGGCCTTGAGCAAACTCGGCTTTGTCTTGCTTAATCGCGTTTTTCCACATTAAACACAATTTGGAAAAATGAACTATTTATTTACCAGTGAATCGGTGTCGGAAGGACATCCCGACAAAGTTGCCGACCAGATCAGCGACGCGCTGCTCGACCATTTTTTGGCGTTTGACCCTCACAGCCGTGTGGCGTGTGAGACCCTTGTCACTACCGGACAGGTGGTGATAGCCGGCGAGGTGAAAAGTAAGACCTACATCGACCTGATGGAGGTTACCCGTCAAGTAATCAATGGCATTGGCTACAACAAGAGCGAGTACAAGTTTGACGCCGACTCCTGCGGCGTGTTCTCGGCAATCCATGAGCAGAGCGGCGACATCAACCGCGGCGTGGACCGTGCCACCATCGAGGAGCAGGGTGCCGGCGACCAGGGCATGATGTTTGGCTATGCCTGCAACGAGACTCCTAACTACATGCCGTTGACGCTTGACTTGGCACACATGTTGCTTCGTGAGCTTGCCACCTTGCGCAAGGGTAAGTTGATACCCTATCTGCGCCCCGATGCCAAGAGCCAGGTGACGGTGGAGTATGACGACGTTACCCGCCATCCCGTGCGCATCCACACTATCGTCATCAGCACCCAGCACGATGATTTCATCAAGCCCGACGGCATCTCTCAGGAGGAAGCCGATAATGTGATGCTTGAGCGCATCCGTAACGACATCAAGACCATCTTGCTGCCGCGCGTCATCGAGAAACTTCCTGACGATGTGAAGAAGCTATTTGACGACCAGCTCATCCTCCATGTGAACCCCACGGGTAAGTTCGTGATTGGCGGTCCTCATGGCGACACTGGCCTCACGGGACGCAAAATAATCGTCGATACCTACGGCGGACGCGGAGCACACGGTGGTGGCGCCTTCAGCGGCAAAGACCCAAGCAAGGTGGACCGTAGTGCCGCCTACGCCGCCCGCCACATCGCCAAGAACGCGGTGGCTGCCGGCATTGCCAACGAGATGCTCGTGCAGGTGTCTTACGCCATTGGTGTGGCTGAACCTATCAGCCTCTATGTAAACACTTACGGCACCAGCCATGTGGCGATTAGCGATGCCGAGATTGCCGAGAAACTGAATGGCATCTTCAAGATGACGCCTTACGAGATTGAGAAGCGCCTCAAGCTGCGCAACCCCATCTATCAAGAGACGGCAGCCTACGGACACATGGGTCGCGAGCCACAAGTCATCACCAAGCACTTCAAGTCGCTCTACGAAGGCGACCGCACCATCGAGGTGGAACTCTTCACCTGGGAAAAGCTCGACTATGTAGATGAGCTGAAAGCGCTCTTTGGGCTATAATCGCCCATAGTTTTATCTCAAGAAAAATCAATCACTCAGCCACAGGAAATCTCAATGGCTGAGTGATTTAGTTTTAATTGGTTCAATTAGTGTGCTTTAAAACTGTTGATGAGTGTGGTTTGTCACAGCTCTAGGTCGATGTTGAAGAGCTCGTGCCAGGGCAGGCCCTGCTCGTTGAGCACCTCAAGGAATGGGTCGGGGTCAAACTCCTCCACGTTGTGCACGCCAGGCTTGCACCACAGTCCCTTGAGGAACATCATGGCGCCTGTCATGGCTGGCACACCGGTGGTGTAGCTCACGGCTTGCATACCGGTCTCCTGGAACGCGGCATGGTGGTCGCAGTTGTTGTAGATGTAATAGGTGAGAGGTTGTCCGTCTTTACCTATTCCGCTGATGCGACATCCGATAGAAGTCTTGCCGGTGTAGTTCTCGCCAAGCTCCTTTGGATTTGGTAGCACCGCTTTGAGGAACTGTAGCGGCACAATCTCCATACCCTGGTAGTTGATGGGTTCGATACTCGCCATGCCAATGTCCTGTATAACGCGCAGGTGGGTGAGGTATTCCTGTCCGAAAGTCATCCAGAATCTAGCGCGCTTGATGGTGGGATAGTTTAGCACGAGCGACTCCAGCTCCTCGTGATACATGAGGTAGCTTTCTCGCGGTCCGATCTCGGGGTAGTTGAGCGGTTTATGCACCTCGAGGGCACCGGTTTGCACCCATTGTCCGTCCTGCCAGTAACGTCCCTTTTGAGTGATTTCGCGAATGTTGATTTCAGGGTTGAAGTTGGTGGCGAAGGCCTTGCCGTGGTTGCCGGCGTTGCAGTCGACGATGTCGAGGTAGTGCATCTCCTTGAAGTGGTGCTTAGCGGCTCGCGCGGTATAGACTCCAGTCACGCCCGGGTCGAAACCGCACCCGAGAATTGCGGTGAGGCCGGCTTTTTCGAAGCGTTCGCGGTAGGCCCATTGCCAGCTGTACTCGAAGTGTGCCTCGTCGCGCGGCTCATAGTTGGCGGTGTCGAGGTAGTTGACTCCGCATACGAGGCAAGCGTCCATGATGGTGAGGTCCTGGTAGGGCAGCGCCACGTTGATGACCAGTTTTGGCTGGTGGCGGTGGAAAAGCGCCACGAGCTGGTTGACGTCGTCGGCGTCGACTTGGTCGGTAGAGATGTTAGGAGCGCCGATAGCTTTGGCGACGGCGTCGCACTTCTCGCGGTGTCGCGAGGCGATTACTATTTCGTGAAACACGTCGGGGTTTTGGGCGCATTTGTGGGCCACTACGGTGCCGACGCCACCGCATCCGATGATTATAACTTTATTTTTTTCCATAATTGTATAGATACTCGTTTAAGCGGGTGTTATAAAACAACAACTTGAAAACAACTAATAAACAAGATAAACAACTTTTAATTTTTTTGTCAACGAATTTGCAATTTTATTTTGTTTTTGTGGGACAGAGGGCAGGAGGTAGAAATGGGGGTCGCCCGTCGGGCGACTGTGGGTTTGGTTTGTTTGGCCCCACCCTGCGTCGCTGACGCTCCTTAGGGTGGGGTTATTAAAAGGGTCCGCCGTTCCGGCGGCATTGGCGGGGTGGGACAGTGGTTTGTCGATGTGACACGCGCCATGGTGCGTCCCGTCCCCGGAAAACTGCGTTTTAGAGGTTAAGCATAGTATAAACTGCTTCGCAGTTTTTTGAGGGTGGGACAGTGGTTGCATATATTCCGGGTTTTTATTGATTATGATTGTAATCTGTTGCGTGTCAGATGGTTCGGTGGGTGTCGTGACCCTCGACGTAGATGGCGGTGAAGGGTCGTGCCGGGCAGACACTCTCGCAGGCACCGCAGCCAATGCATCGCTCGTCGTTGACGAAGGGGATGAGCACCGGCTCGTCGGCGTCGGGGTTGACCGGTTTCATGCGAATGGCGCCTGTGGGACAGTGCCTGGCGCAGTTGCCGCAGGCGAGCGGTTTGCCTTCGTCGTCCTTGCGGGTGAGCGGTACGCAGTGTTCCATCACCCAAACGGCGTGCCCGATTTGCGTCGCGCTTTTTTGTTCGAGCGTGATGGGTCGGATGGCTCCTGTGGGACACACGTTGCCACATCGCGTGCACTCCGGTCGGCAGAAGTTGCCACGCTCGTAGCTGAGCACCGGTTGCATGAGCGTGAGTAGGCCTTCGCTCGGCCGTAGCACCTGGTTGGGACACTCGGCCACGCAAAGCTGGCAAGCGGTGCAGTGCCGTGCCATGTTGCGCGCGCTGAGAGCTCCCGGCGGCAGGATGGGTGTGGCGCGCTTAGGCACCTTTTTATCCTCGATTTCGGCGAGCGCTCCGTCGAGCCGTTTCTCCGTTTGGGCGAGCGCCGCTCCGCTGAGGGCGATAGCGCTACCGAGCAGGAAAGCGCGCTTACCGCTGTCGACGTTGATGGGGCGTTGCGGCTCGGGGTCGGTGTTGTCGCCGTCTGTTGTCGGCTTCGCGAAAGCGAGCCTCAGCTTGATGGCCGATGTGGAGCAGTTGTCGACGCAGTCGCCGCAGGCTACGCATCGCGAGTAGTCGATGGTGTGATGTTTAAAATCGATGCACGAAGCCTTGCAACGCCGGGCGCATGAGCCGCAGTTGATGCAGCTTGCGGTGTCGATAGTGAAGCGGAAGAGCGAGAAGCGGGACAGTAGTCCGAGGAACGAGCCTACGGGACAGATGGTGTTGCAGTAAGTTCTGCCTCCGCGCCAGGCGAGCGTGGTGACCAGGGCGAGCATAGCGATGGCGATGAGGAGCGTCGGGAGCGAGCGCACCCACACCTCGACGGGATAGAAGGCGTAGCTATCGAAACGCGTGGCTACGGCATCGAGCGCGTTGTTGGCCCATTGCCATAGCGGTTGCATCAGCGTGGCGGCAAAGCGCCCATAGTTGCCGTAGGGGTCGAGTAGCGCCACCAAGCTGCCTATGCCTGCGATGATAGCGGCGACGAAGACGGTGAGGAAGCCGTATCGCAGCCAATGCAATGGCTTGGAAAAGGCGAATCGGTTTCGTGCTCGCTTGTTGAGCCGCTTACGTAGCCAGTTGACGAAGTCCTGATAGACGCCGAGAGGGCATATCACGCTACAGTAGACGCGTCCGAGCAACAGGGTGAGCACGATCAGTGCCACAATCACCACCACGTTGACGGCGAGCACCGCCGGCACGAGTTGGATTTTCGCCATCCATCCGAGCCATGCGTGCAGCGAGCCGGTGAAATCGAGGAAGAGCAAAGTCACCCCGATTACCATTACAAAAGCGAGAATACGTCGTATTTTGCTAAACATTTTTCTGCGTTTCAGTTAAAAAGTTATGCGTTTTGCCGTGCAAAGATACGAAAAAATGGCGGGAACTGCAAATTAATAACTACAAATTTCACGAATTAGACTAATTTGACAAATTATTGTTTGGGCGGGACGGTGAGGGTGGGGCGCCCGTCGGGCGACGGTGGTGGACGTTGGCTGTGGCCCTACCCTAAGGAGCTTCCGCGACGCAGGGTGGGGTTATTAAAAGGGTCCGGCCTCCGGCCGGCAGGGTTGGCACACTTATACTCGCACACCTTCGGCGTGCTATGGTGTGGGCGTGTTGTGGCTGACACCGGGGTTGCGCGCATTGCGCTCACCACCGGCCTACTTCACCGGGGTTGCGCGCTTCGCGCTTACCACCGGCCTATGTACTGTTTGGTGTTGGTTTTCAATGGGTTGCGGCACCAGGGCGACGCATGCGTCGCCCCTACAATCGGCGGGTGGGACACTGGTTGGCACATCTTACATTTTACATCTTACATCGAAGTGGGGCAGAGGTTGGCGGGGGATTACTTGGTGTGGGCGAGGATGTAGCGCGCTACGCTGTCGTCGGTGTTGGGACCGATGACGGTGGAGGCGATGTCGCGCACGGCCGGGATGGCGTTTTGTACTGCGACTGCCACTGAGGCCGCTTGCATCATCTCGATGTCGTTGATATTGTCGCCGAAAACTACGATGCGTTCGGCGTCGAGCTCGTTCGCGAGTCGTCTGATGGCTTGCGCCTTTGTTGCCCCTGTGGCATATATTTCGAGCAGTCCTATCGTCGGGTCGAAGAGGTCGCGTGATAGCAGAGCGCGACATTCGACGTTGGCGTTGACGTCGGCGTGCACAGTTTCGAGTCGTTGGTATTCGTTCATGGCGAGGCAGACGATGGCGTCGCCCGGTGCTGTGGCGTAGTCGGGCGCGGAGAGGTGGAAGAGTTTGGATGTGTGCAGACGTTGGTTGATGAATTGCTGTTCGGCGGGGTGCATTGCGCCGTAGTGGTAGACGTGCAGTTGGCTGCCGGTGTGACGGTAGATAAAGGGTCGTAGTCCGTGCCGTCGCATAATGTCGTCGATAGCTCTGATGGTGTCGGGCGCGAGAGCCATTACGTTGGAGAACAAGGCTTGCCGCGGGTCCCAGCAAGCGGCGCCCGAGAGGACTATCAGCGGCAGCATGAGTGGCAGGCCGGCGAGCAGCGGCACGGCTGTGGCGGGAGTGCGGGCCGTGGCGACGGTGAAGAGCGCTCCGCCTCGTATGGCCTCGCTGAGCAGTGAGGTGGTGGTGGGGGAGAGCTGCGAGTCGGCGCCGAGCAGCGTCCCGTCCATATCGCTAACGTATAAAGTTTTCATTCGTTTCTCGTTACTCGCGTTGTGAGCCTGTGTAGGGGTTAGAATTGGAAATAGATGAAGGGCTGGATGTCGCTGCTCTTGACTTGAATGATGACGTAGATGATTGCAAGCAGCGCGATGGCGTAGCACCAGATGGGTAGCTTGACAAAGGTGCGTTTAGCCCTCCACTCGAGACGGTCGGGCAAGAAGTGCAGCACGTAGCCCAGAGCGATGAGCATCATCACATAGGGGTATCCGGCGAGGAGCTGCGGAAGCAGTTCGGGGTGGAAGTTGGTTGCCACCTGGTTGAGCATTGCCATAGCGTCGGCAAACTCGTGGTTGCGGAATAGCACCCAAGTGAGCGCCACGATGTGGAAAGTGAGCAGCAGCGAGAACAGGCACCATGCCCTTGAGCGCACCCATCGCGCGCCGGCGGTCCATCCCATCCACATCTTGTGAATGACGAGACCGATGCCGTGCATAGCTCCCCAGGCGACAAAGTTGAGCGACGCCCCGTGCCAGAGTCCGCCGAGCAGCATGGTGATAAAGAGGTTGAGATACTGCCGTAGCTTGCCCTTCCGGTTGCCACCGAGCGAGATGTAAAGATAGTCGCGCAGCCATGTCGAGAGGGAGATGTGCCATCGGTGCCAGAAGTCGGAGATGCTTTGCGCCTTGTAGGGGCTGTTGAAGTTGATGTTGAACTTGAACCCCATGAGCAGCGCGAGTCCAATCGCCATGTCGCTGTATCCTGAGAAGTCGCAGTAGATTTGCATTCCGTAGCCGTAGATTGCGACAAGATTCTCGATACCGCTGTATAGAGTGGGAGCGTCGAACACACGGTCGATGAAGTTGAGGCTGATATAGTCGCTGATGACGGCCTTCTTGAAAAGGCCTATGATGATGAACCAGAAGCCCATACCCAGCATCTCGCGTGTGACGAGAAGCGGTCGGCGTATTTGCGGTATGAAGTCGGCAGCGCGGACGATAGGTCCGGCGACGAGTTGCGGGAAGAACGAGACGTAGAACGCGTAGTCGAGCAGATTGGAGAGCGGTTTGATTTTGCCGCGGTAGACGTCGATGATGTAGCTCAGCGACTGGAAAGTGAAGAACGAGATGCCCACGGGCAGGAAGATATCCATCTCGTGGAAGCTGATGAGGTTGACCGATGCCAAAAGTTGGCCGAGGAAGTTGGTGTACTTGAAATAACCGAGCAGTCCGAGGTCGATGAGCAGGCTGAGAGCGACGAGCCACTTGCGCGCGGCCCGCGAAGCCGTTCGCCCGATGAGCGCCGCGATGGCGAAGTCGCTGACTGTGACCACGGCTAGCAGGAAGAAGTAGAAGCCGCTACACTTATAGTAGAAATAATAGCTGAAGGCCAACACGAAGAGCAGTCGTGCCGTGGAAGCCTTACGCAGCAGCGCGTAGACAATGATAAAAGCGGCGAAAAGCCAGAAGAAGAGACCGCTTGAGAAGATGAGCGGTTGCTCGGGGTTGTAGCGCAGCACCTCGAGCAGTGATTGAAATATGTTGTTAAGATCGGTCATGAGTTGTGGTGATTACATTTTGCGAGAGCCCCATTCGAGCGCGTCGTAGAGGAAAGCGCTGAGGTGTTTTCCCCCCTGCTTGTTGATGTGGGTATAATCGAGGTTGGCCTGATGGTTCTTCACCATCTCGACGATGCTGCCTTGTCCGCCCATGGCGGTGTATAGGTTCCAGAATGCGATTTTGTTGTCGTAGGCAATCTGCTGCTGCGCGTTGATTAGGCTTACCACGCCCGGCAGAGTGCGGAATCCGCCGTTGTATCGTTCCTCGCGGTCGCTTGTGCCTACGAGCAGGAAGCCGGTGTCGGGCATAGCCCGCTTCATGGTGGTGATAACCTCGCCGAGCATCTTTTGGTAAGCCTCGTATTTGCTCTCTTCACGTCCGGCCACGTTGAGACCGTACATGATGATGATGAGGTCGTAGTGTCGCGCCTGATCAAAGTCGGTGAACATCTTCGGCGCCACCATCTTAAGCTGGTTGCCACCGGATGAGCGGAGCGAGAAGTTGTCGACCACGATACCTTGGTCGGGGTCGAGCGACGCGCCGAGGAAAACGAGTCCGCTGTTGCGCGTGATGCGCCATCGCACCGCACCGATGCGTCCTTTTACCGTCACTTTGACAACTCCGCCGTTGCCATTGAGTGTGAAAGCCTGTTCGTCGCCATTGTTGACGCAAGCCATGGCCTCGGCCGAGCCTGTTCCCGCGAAGTAGAGTGACGACTCCTGGCATGTGTCGAGCCGTGCGATGTCCTTTGCCACGCCCCCGAGAGCGAGCCATGCTCCGGCGCTACCGTTGAAGTAGTGTCCGGAGATGTTGGCGTAGGTGGAGTTGTAGCCCGAAGATTGCTCGTTGGCGTGATGCTCGGTCCATCCTCCGTAGCGGTGAGTGACGGTGGTGCGGAAACCGGCGATGGCATCGGTGATAGGCACAAACCCCACGCCGCACCCGCCCCAGTGCCGCTGCAGGCGCTCGCGCAGGTGGGCGGTGAAGATGTCACCCTCGATATAGCTGTCGCCGAGCACTGCGATGCGTACTGGCCTTCCGAGCGATTTGATGCTGTCGATAGCGTCGTAGAAAGGATCCATGCCTTGCCCTTCGCCCCCGCTCATATCGTTGATACATTCGAGTCCCTCGCGACAGGTGTCGACGCGCGCGTGCTGGACGAGAGCGTCGTCGGGGTTGGCTGCCGCGCTGTCGAGCACGTCGCTAAGCATATCGACATTGCGTGAGCGCCATGAGCCCACCTGCATCGAAGGCACAAAGTGTAACAAAAGCAGTCCCAGCAAAGTGGTAAGGACCACAATCACAACTGCGTGTATATAACCTCTTTCCATTTGTTCCTATTGAAATTTTTACGCAAAAGCGGCTGCAAAGTTAGGAATAATAAATGAGAAATTTAAAAAATATAATGAGAAATTGTAAAGCGGGCGGTGCTGACGTTATAAAACAACAACTTGAAAACAACTAATTAACAACTTAAACAAGTATTTAATTTTTAAACTACAAATTTTACGAATTATTTTTTTGGTGGGAGAGTGGGTGGCACACATGGGGGTCGCCCGTCGGGCGACGATTTCTATTGCTGTTGCTACCCCACCCTGCGTCGCTGT
>CALDIG010000025.1 GCA_937904375.1 uncultured Prevotellaceae bacterium | reverse complement strand
CTCTTCCGATCTCGAGCGTGATGAGCATTTTATCCAAAATTAGTGCAAACCGAGAGAAATACAAAATTAAAAACATAGTTTTTCATTTTTAATGCCGAGGTGCAACCTAATTTATCCAAAAATGCGATTTGTAGGGACACGGCATGCCGTGTCCGCGTTGCGGCGAGACGGCAGTCAGGGCTACCGTGTCCCTAGCCAAGCAAGGAGAGCTGACGCACAGCACTTTATTAGCAATTGACATTACGATAGAAACTTAATTTAAGCATTTATTATTCCGTTCCGAGCAGGATGTTGTAGATTATGGTGATATCTACTGTCGTAATCTCGCCGTCACCGTTCACGTCGCTAGTAGCGAGATAGGTCTCGTCGCCGTTGAGCAGGTAATTGTAGAGGCAAGTGATGTCGATAGTTGTCACCTCGCCGTCGCAGTTCACGTCACCCACAATCGGTGCGCTACCCTCGAGTGTGGTAACCAATATTTGGTTAGACCATATACTTTGCGAGTCGCCATAGACCGCCGCCACGTCGTAGCGGTAGGTGGCGGCAGGTGTCAGCCCGGTGACGTTGTAGTGGTTGCCGGTAATGCCGGTGACCACAAACTCTCCAGGATAGGCGCGCGCCTCGGTGGCGGTGTATTCTCCAGAATAGATGTCGAGATGGGTGATTACCACCCGCTTCTTGGCTGTTGTCTCGATTGTGACTTTCTGGTTTGCCGCCTCATCACAGTCGAGCACTACAACATACTCATCCTCGGTTGTGCCAGGAATTGTCAAAGCCTGCGATGCGTTACCGCAGGAAATCAGCAGCCCGGCGCCAGCGCTGGCATTGTTATAAGTCTTGGCGTTGAACCTCACTGTCATCTTGCCGAAGCTGTTTGACAGGTCAAGCTCGGGACTTGTGATATAACCGTTGGCGCTGGTGGTAGCCATTAGTATGCCGCCCTTGTAGGTATATACTATGTTACCTGTCCAGCCTAGGTTATCCATATAGTTGTCGAGGTAGGAGCCGAGGTTGGAATTTCCCTCTGTGGTGAACTTGGCGAACGATTCGGTCAATATCACTTCCGGCTCAGGTTTCGGAGTCACCCGCAAAGTGTAGCTCGTGGCGCCGTAGCATGGCTCCCAGTTGGCGATGAACGAGGAGGCTGTCACGTCGGTGGCATCGGTGGCGACAGGCACATCAAGCCCCTGCAGCGGTGTCTTGAACGCTATCTCATAAATATAGGAAAAGTTATTGTAGATTTCCACCTTGTAAACCTTGCTGGCATCAAGCTCGCTCGAAGCCACCACCTGCAAGCCGTTGAGGGTGCTCTTCTGGGTTTCGAGGGCTGTTGTGGCGGCTGTGATGCTGCCGTCATCGCCCACGGTACACTCATAGATGTTCATCTTCAATGGGTAGTTGCTCACATTTCGGTGGTAGCCATACTGCTTCACCTGCGAGCAGTTTGTGACATAGAACCGCTGGTAGTTGCCGTTGAAATTGGCGGCATAGCTCGTGGCGTCACCAAAGTAGGCTCCGTTGCCAAGGAACACATCGTTGCTGCCCCAGGTGGTCTCGTAAGTCTTGATGATTGAGTTAGTGAACCAATTTTGGGTGTCGTCGGCGATAATCACGCCATAGTTGGAGACAGTGAGCCAGCCACATTCCTCCTCGGGATATTCCTTGTATTGATAGAGGTTGGCGATTTCGTCGGTGTTCCATCCCGCCTCGTCGATGGTCACATACTTGGCGATGTCGAGGAACGCACTGCTCGCAGTGGCATAGTCGCTCGCCGAAGCGTTGAGCATCACAAGCTTGCTCTCATTTCCTGGGCAGTCGAGAGTGACACTCCCCTTGAAATTGCCCTCGCCATTGGGGGTGAATGTCACCTCCACCATCACTGGCTCATCCACGGTGATGCTGCCGGCGGGGATAACCGAAGGCGAAACGGCAAACACACCGTTCTCGCCGGTAAGAGTGATAGTCACATCCTCATTGACAAACATTCCCGAGACTTCGATAACCTTAGTGCAAGAAGCTGTGAGACTGGTGGAGAAATTCAATTTCTCGGGCGCGATGTGGAGTACAGGCACCTTTTCCTTTGCCACGCCGCTCACTTCCACAATCTTGCTCTCCACACTATCGGTGGCGACTGTGATAGTTGCCTGATGGCTGCCGGCAATGGCAGGTACATAGCTCACAGTAACGTCCACGCCTTCCTCGGCTTGAGCAGGAGTGATAATGCATGGAGTGACAAAGAAATTGCTGTCGCTTGATGTTATTGTTATATCGCCTAAGAGGTTCTTGCCTTTCACATTGATAACGCTGGTGCATGTGTCGCCAGCCCACGTCTCAAAATCGAGCGAGCCAGGAGTGACAAACATCTTAGGTTTCTCGCTATTGATAACCACATACTGAGCGGCATCCAGAGCGTTTACAATACCGTTGCCACGCTGCTTGGGCGGACTTTGCGGATTGACGTATGCTGTGGCGGTGTTTTTCAGCGCGTCTTTCACCTCCTCGACAGTTAGCGTGGGGTCGGCTTGCAGCAGCAGCGCCACCACGCCAGCGGTTATGGGTGTTGCCATCGAGGTGCCGCTTTTCTGGTCCCAGTAGTCGGTTTTGCCGTTATAGGTCACCGAATAAACGCCACTCTGTTTGTAATACCTGTTGATAGGCGCAATCACATAGTGTCCTGGAGCGGTGATGAACGGATGGTCAATGCCGTTGAAATCGGTGCCGTAGCTCGAGAAATAGGCAATGTCGCCCTGGCTGTAAGAGCCGTTGGAGGTGGAGCGCGACGCCATAGCCCCCACACTTATCACCTTGCTTGCCGTGGCGTCGTCGCTGAAAGAGCCGTCGGCGGAGCCAAAGGAGATGGGGACTCCCGTGATGCTGTTGCCGGTGGTTGCCAGCTGAGTGCCGTAATTGTCGGTATAGACGTTTATCACATCACCGCCTTTGCCAGTGATGACGTAAGCCACACGGCAGTTTCCTGTTCCCGAGGTGGGAACAGTATATACTTTACTGTAGATGTAGAGGTTGTAACGGTTGTTGTTGCTGTCCACACCACCGCTCACGGTAATGCTGGTGCCTTCCAAGCCCAGCGTCGAGGCGTTGATAGTGCCGTTAGTCATCGGTATGCTGTGATATTTCACTCCACCGCTGGAGTTAAGCACCACGATTTCCACTTTGAGCTCGTCGCTGGTGTTGTTCCAGATGTCGCAGCTGCCATAGAGCGAAGTGCCGCTCACCGGGGCGTGAACCACTGCCATAGCGTCGTCATCGCTCTCAAGGGTCTTCGTGGCGTAGCCGGTGGCATCCGCCTCATTACCGGCGGCAAGGAGCATCACCGCGCCATATTTTTGCGCCACCTCGTCAAAGCCGAGGCAGATGCCGGTCGTGCCGTCGTGAGCCCCGATGTCGCTGCCCAGACTGATACTGATAACGCAGGGCTTACCCACGTTTCGCGCGTAATCGCCTATGAAGTTAGCAGCATTAAGAATGGCGGCGTCGGTCAGGTTATTGCCCAATCCGCAAAGCACAAGGTCGCTCTCTGGAGCCATGCCAGAATATACGCCCACCTTCGACGCTCCGGCGCAGCCTGTGGTGTGCGTGCCGTGGTCGGCACTGGTGTTGTCGGTGGTTTGCGCCGCTATAGCCTCGGGAGTTGTGTAGGCATATCCCGGCAGCTCCACGCCGTCAATCGAGTATTTTGCCCCGCCGGTGCCGGCACTTGTCTCGTTGGGCTTATAAACCGCCACAACACGGGAGTTGCCGTCATCGTCGAGGAAGGCGCGGTGGTTGAACTCAATGCCCTCGTCGATGATGCCGAGCACCACATCCTTGCCGGTGAGGTTCTCGGGGAGACCGTTATTTATGCCGTCCCACACCTTGTCGGCATTGACCACGCCACACGCCTCATCGGTGAGATGCCGTGCGGTGCGCGCTATCGCCACTTGAGTGACCGAACCGAGTCGAGCCACTTCCTCAATCTTGTCGATAGGCACCTGCGCCGTCACAAAGGTGTCGTACTTGCCTGTGACTGTCACCCCAGCCTTCTCAAGTTCGGCTATCGAAGTGCCTTTCAGGAAGATGAAGCAGTCCACACACTGCACACCATCAATCGCCCTGGGCTTGGCGAGCGCGGCGTTGTCGTCTTGAATACCCCTCTCCTGCCCGGCGAGAAACGCCTTGGTGGGAGCCGTCAGCTTGTCGCCAGCCATCATCGCCAGCGACATGCCAAGAATCAGTAATAATAGAAAAAATTTCCTCATAATGACTAGTTTATGTTGTTAGTTGATTTGTAGGGAGAGGGCATGCCGTGTCCCTGTTGCGGCGAGACGGTGGTGAGGGTATTGCAAAACTCGGATTTTATTATAAACAACTGAGTTATCTGAATATTCTGATATTTTAAACAGCTGATTATCAAGGTTTATATTTTTTCTTGATTTCAGATATTT
>CALDIG010000024.1 GCA_937904375.1 uncultured Prevotellaceae bacterium | reverse complement strand
TCGGCGACCGCGCTCAATGGCTGCCGGGCTACGACCGCGTGGCCGACTGGCTGACAGATGAGGTGTTCAAGCGATTTGGCATCAACATTGTCATCAAGCTCAACAACCGCAAGATTCTCAGTGGCATAGCCGAGGTGATTGGAGCTCCCGAGAAGATTGTGGACATCACCGTTGCGATAGATAAAATCGACAAGATAGGACTTGATAATGTTAATACCGAGTTGCTCGAGAAAGGTTTGTCGCAAAATGCGATTGACACTTTGCGACCGTTACTCACTTTGAGCGGTACCAACGACGAGAAACTCTATACTCTCAAATCCCTGCTCGCCAATTCTGAGACAGGAATGAAAGGCATTGAGGAGATGATGTTTGTGCTCAATAGTGCAGCTGAACTGGATCTCAAGTCACAAGTGGAGCTTGATGTGTCACTGGCTCGCGGATTGAACTACTACACAGGCACAATCCTCGAGGTCAAAGCCCTAGATGTTGAAATGGGAAGCATCACTGGTGGCGGACGTTACGACAACCTTACCGGTGTCTTTGGTATGAATGGCTTGTCGGGTGTGGGTATCAGCTTTGGTGCCGACCGCATCTTCGACGTGCTCAACACGCTTGACCTATATCCTGCCGACACAATCGCCACCACTAAGGTGATTTTCATCAATTTCGGTGAAAAAGAAGCATCTGTCTGCTTAAAGCACATGGGAGCACTTCGTGCCGCGGGAATCTCCTGCGAAATTTTCCCCGAGTCGGCAAAGATGAAGAAGCAGATGGCATACGCCAACGCAAAAGGTGTTCCCTTCGTGGCGATGGTGGGAGAGAGTGAGATGACTTCAGGAACTATCTCAATCAAGAACATGGCGACTGGAGAACAGAATAACTGCACCGTAGAAGAAGCGATAGAGTTATTGAAATAAGTTTTTTGACTGTTCGATTGTTCGATTGTTCGATTGTTCGAATGTTCGAATGTTCGAACACTCGAATACTCGAATACTCGAACAATCGAGCACTCGTGAACACGATAATAATTATGGAAAACATTTTTGATAAGCTTCTGCACCTGCCGCTGTTTCAGGGCGTTAGCCATGAGCGACTGCAAGAGACCGTAGAGAAAGTGCCGTTTCACTTCCTCAAGTTCAGAAAAGGCGAGAAAATCCTGTCTTGTGGTGATGAGTGTACTCACGTCAGGTTTATTGTCTCTGGGCGGGTTAAGCTGGAATATGAAAGCAAAGTGCTGAAATTCAAGATTTCGCATGAGCTTGAAGCCCCCGAAGTGATAGCCCCCGATTATCTCTTCGGTCTTGACACACACTACCCGTTTAGCGTTAGGGCAATGGATAATTGCGGGCTGCTCCAACTCACGAAGCAAGACTATGTGACGATGCTGCGAACTGATAATGTGTTTTTGTTCAATATTCTGAATTATCTGTCAAGAAACTCTCAGACTAGGAAATCTCAACTACTAAACCTTGGCAATGCCTCGGTTCAGGAAAGACTGGTTATGCTTATGAGTGCCTTCACATCACAACGCTCGCAAAACATCACAATGAATTTCAAGCAGCGAGACTTGTGCCGACTGCTCGGAGCACGGCGACCGGCACTAGTTAGCGCCATCAGTTTCCTGAGAGAGAATGGTCTCATAGAGATGCCCGATAGTTCAACTATCAATATAACAAGTCGCCACGACTTTCTTCAACAACTGAAAAACACCGAATAACCATCGGTTCTCTCATCAAACCAAGCAAGCATCACTTAGCACTAGCTATAGTGGCGCTTGCTGTTTTTCTTGTACTTTTTCAATATAGATTCACTTATCACCATAACATTATCTTTGTAAAAATCCAAGAATTCTTTATCATCTTAACAATATCCCAAAATTTTCTCGAAGCCTTTTTGATAATTAGTGGAAATTCGTGTTTTTTTTCAAAAATTATCCCATAAAATCTATTGATAACTCAATAAAATATTGTAATTTTGTAGGTTAATTTTAATGTTTCGGCGTAACTGTGATGATTGAGGCAACATTTCGCTGGATTTGCAGCTCGCCACAGGTAAAATTTTAAATTTTTAGAGATGAATAACGATCGAATTATTGAGATCAATATCGAAAACGAAATGAAGACCAGTT
>CALDIG010000023.1 GCA_937904375.1 uncultured Prevotellaceae bacterium | reverse complement strand
TTCCCTACACGACGCTCTTCCGATCTTAAATGTTTATAAATTATCGAATTAATATCTCAAATTCCTGACAGGTTTTGTGGAAAACATGGCAAAGTTATAAAGAATTGCTAAATCGGCAAAATTTTTTACCCAAAAAATGCAATTTTAAGCGTTTCGTCTCGTTAAGAAGCGATAATAATCTCCAAAAACGGAAGAAATCTTGGTTAACGGCGCTTATGCTTGAGATATAGCTTCACTAGCGCATTTAGCGCCTTGTAGCCCAGATAAAAATAGTCGGTCTTCTTGAGCATGGCTACTTCTCCTGAACTGAACAGCAATCCTCTGACCCCGTTTTGAGAGACGTTCTCTCGGGTGGATTGGTACTGATGAGCGATGCTCACGCGGCTCACTTCACGCCTGACGAGCGACTTGGCTCGACGCTTCTGCAACTCTTCGAGAGTTAATCCTTTCCAATCACTGGCTTGTGCTGTCACTACTTGCACAACAGGGGGCGAGTATGGTGTTTCTACATTGGTTGACATGACTAGAGTTATTCTTCTTGAGTTAAAAACAGCTTAGTGACGAAACGGGTGACAGGATTTATTATCAGCTGCTTGCGATAACCATAGACGAGCAAAGCGAGTAGCCCTACTACGGCTATAGCTATCAGCACTCCAGCCCATAGGCTCTCGGTGACTGCGATCATCCACTGTGCAAAAGCCCAAAGCAGCAACATCACAGCCCCGGCACCAAAGATTATAAGAATCGCAACTATTATCGCTCGAGACAATATAATCGACATTTTCTCGGCGAGAGTAAGTTTTGAGTATTCTATCTCTAGCTTCGCATGCTCTTTAATACTGTCGAAAAACTGCTTATAATTCTGTCCTTCCATTAGTGTTTTAGAAAAGCTGCACATGATATTATTGCACATCAATATCATGTGCAGCGTTAATAGATTGTTGCGTTAGCATTGTTGTGCTAAGCTCTAGAAGCTCGATGAGCTCTTGATGAGGTATATTATTGCTCTATTTGAGCGCTGATTTGGTTTACCAGCTGCTCCACTTCGTCATCGCTGAAATCAATGCCTTTTTTCTTGAGCAGTTCTTTGATGCGAATTCTCAAATCCTTTCCTGCTTCGGGCGCAAATAGCAAAGCCATCGAAGCTCCAATGATAGCGCCTCCTAAAAAGCCGTATAATAGACTCAGATACTTGATGTCTCTCATAATTCTTTGATATTTTATAAGTTAAGAACTCTGTTTAGAATGAAATCAGTGTAGAAAAATGTGTTATTCCTCTTTGATTTCTTTTGTTATGTCGTCGATGAGGTCGTCCATTTCCTGATCTTTGAGGTTTATTCCCTTCTTTTTCAGGATATCAGCAATCTTGCTGCGAGTGTCTGCCCCTTTGGCTGGAGCAAAAAGGAGACCTACAGCGGCGCCAGCTAGTGCACCGCTCAATACTGCTAAGATGATGTGTACCGGTTTCATTTTTGGTGATATTTAAATGGTTAATAAAATGTTTTCTAATTCTCGATTACAAATATAGCACATTTAATTATAATAAGTATCGTTTTTATGTTTTTTTTGCAAAAAATGCGAGACAATTTATGAAAAAAGGTGATATTGTATTTGGAGTGTCTTTGTACACCGCCATTTCGGCACAACATACCAACAGCATGAATGCCTCCACAATGCTAATGCCTCTTCTAGCAATACTAAAGGCACACACTGCCCCCACGAAGCTTTATTAAGGGTGTTGTAGATTGTATTTGCTTGATTATTTTGCCAGCGACACGTTGATTGAGATGCCGTAGTTGGTGTTGGTGGTTGGGTATGATGATGAAGACACGAGAGGGGTATTGACTTGATGGTCGAAGAAAGCTCCTAGAGTGATGCGCTTACTCATGACATAATTGGCTGCGAAGTTGATGCCCAGAGTGCGTGTTCCGCTAGTTGCCTGGGTGGTGTTCACGTCAATCTTGCGGATGAGTGCAGTGTTGTTGTTGAGCTGTAGGTTGAAGTTGAGCGTCAAGTCGTTGTTGATGTTCTCCTGTTTCTTCTTAATCTTTAGCACGGAGTTGAAATTGGCGATTTTGTAGCTGGCTCCAATGACGAGCGACTTCTGCAGAGTCTCGACAAGTTGGAGCGACGAGATGTTGAGTGCCAGAGTGCGAGCGTCGCGATACTCCACGTTGAAGCTCATGTCATTCTTGAGAGTGACGTTGACACCAATCAGTGGTGCGAATTTCTCGGTAATGGTCACCGACGAGATGTTGTAGGGAGAGTTGGGGATGGGATTACCCGTGAGAGCGTCTTGTGTAAAACCGAGTCCTTCACCTATCGATACCCAGTCGGTATAGCTCGAGAAGCTGCCCACCGAGTAGGTGCACTGATAAGCATGAGTTAGTGTGAAGCTCTTGAAATACTTCTTCACTGCCGGAATCTTTGATAGTCCGTCGTAAGTCACCCTCCAGTTAGGCAAAATGCTCTTGAGTCCTGGGAAAGGGTTGAGTTCTACCTTTGCGGCGTCTTTCCCTGAATAGGCGGCCAAGAAAGCTGGAATCATGACATCACTACCGGCAGGATTGATAGTGCCGTTCTCGGGATTAAACGCATTTCCGGGATAGGCTGTTCCCCTCAAGAATCCCCTCTCCGGGTAGTTGTGGCCTATATACTGCTGTTCAAGTCGGCTAGCTACAATAGGGATGTTATTCAAGAACTTATTGAAAGCGTCGCTATAGTATTCGTTGTCGGCAGTCACGCCCCTCAAAGCAGTTGCTAGGGCGATATGAGTCTTGGTGTAAGAGCCAGAGTAAAGCTTGCCCACATCATCATACATGAACTGTATTTGGTTTGTGCGATTGTCGGTGCGATTACCTGTAAGAGTAATCTTGAGGCCATTTATAGGCTCCACCACGACTTCTGCACTGAACTCCTGCGTCTTGGAGAAGATTGCCGGAGAGGTCTGTGTTGAGTCTCCCAGAAGCCATCCGTTGCGCTTAGCGCGGTCGATGTAGCTTTCTCCCACAAATCCGAAAGCGAAGTCGAGTCCTGGTGCCATCACGTCGTAGTGGTTGTTCTGACCGAAAATGTCTCCCACATTGGGCACAAACTGCGGTATTGACAACGACTGTGTCTGCCTCCATTTGACATTCACGCTCTTGACGCTCATGAGCAGTCGTGTGAAATATTGAGCAACCTCTGTGCCGAAGTTCTTCTTGTCGCTAGCCATCACCTCGGTAACAGTGATTTTAATGCTCGTTGAGTCGCGGTTGGTGATTTCAATGTTGTTGTTGTCCTTGACGTTGTACTTGACAGGGTATCGCTTGCCGTCGATGGTTGTGGCAGTCACCCTCACCTTCTTCACATTCATGTTGTGCTTAACGACGGTGGTAGTGTCGGCGCTAAGCTGGAAAGTGCGGTCAAATTTCTTGGCCTTCTTCTTCTCGGTTTTCTTGTCTTTGGAATTGCTGTTGCCGCTTCCCGAAGAAGAGAAACGTTTCTGCACATCTTTAAGATAAGGAACCTTGCCATAGAACGTCTCGAGGTTTAGACGTGTGTCAATGTTTAGTGACGACTGGTTGGCAATATTGTTGCCCGAGAATATGCCGGCAATCTCGGTGCCTTTATCCCAACGGTAGGTGGCGTTATAGGTGGCATTAGCTGTGATGAAGCTCAAAATGGGAATTGCATTGAATGGGGCTTTGTAAGATGCCGTGAATGTCTGGTTATAGGCCCACGGGGTTCCCAAGTCCTTAATGCTACGCCACACGCTGTCGCGCCAGTCTCGGTACTCATCGGGGAAGAGCTTCTTGTTTACCTGCCCCATAGGCTCAAGGATGTGTGCAGTAGTCTGGCTGTTAAATGACATATTAATTGACTTAGTGAAGTTCCACGACAGTGCAAATTGCCTGTCCCATAAGAAATTCTTGCTCACCGATACCGGCAGCACGATATCCACGTCGGTCTCGTTGCGCGTTTGCTGCTCATAGTAGTATCGTGAGATATTGGTGCTGAACGCCAGCGAGTTTGGCAGCCATCGGAACTCCCATTCTCGGAAGAACTTCATGTTCTTGTTCTTTTGGTCAATGGCCTTCTCTAACGGTTTGAATGGTTTAATATAAGGTGTCCAAGAATATTGCAGACTCCCG
Source organism: uncultured Prevotellaceae bacterium (assembly GCA_937904375.1). Taxonomy (GTDB): domain Bacteria; phylum Bacteroidota; class Bacteroidia; order Bacteroidales; family Muribaculaceae; genus Sodaliphilus. Next base: position 9,683 of record CALDIG010000023.1, on the reverse strand, counting down.
CGGTAGTCGTTGGTGTTCTCATACACATAGTCGGGGTTGGATTTATGAGTCTTGTTGAACGAGTAGTTGAAGGTGAAGTTGGCTGGATCCCAGGGCATGGGGTTCTTGCTCTTCACGTCAAACTTTAATCCCGAGATGGAGAAGTTTTTGACAACCGTTTCGCTAACGGCATAAGCTTTGATAGAGTCTTTCTGTTCCTCTGTTGCACAAGCGTCGAGTGCGTCTTTTAGCAGGATGTCTTCGTCGAGAGGGTTGTATTTAGGGGTAAGTTTTTCGTTGCTGTAGGAGTAATATACAGGAGCGTGCAGTTTCACTTTCTCGGGTATAAATCGTCCCAGGTCGGCCTGAACAGCCACGTTATACTGGTCGTAGTTGTCGAGTCGCCGATTATTCATGCTCTGGTCCACTGAGCCAAAGCCGCTAGTTTCTTTGTGCCATCCCACATTCACGACTCCAATATCGCTGAGGTTAAGGCTCATCGAAGCCTTAGCCGCCCAACCACCCTCGCTGTCGAAGTCGGTGACCCTGAGTTCATCTACCCACACCACAAAGTCTTTTGTGGTCCCCGCAGTGTTGTTTCTCACACCGATGAGCATCACCCTCACCTTGCTCAACGAGGGATTACCCATCACATAGACGTGGTTGCGAGGATTATTTGGGTCTTGTTCCTGGTAGCGTTGTGTGTAGGCCACATCGGGATTGCCGGCCATCTTTTCGGCATTACGGTTCTTCTTGACTGCGGTGAGGATGTCGAGGTCTAGGTCGAGCATGTTTTCATTGGGCCACACAGCAAGTCGGTCGGTCGAGCTGTTGTTGCTGTAACGTCCAGGAGGAGTCACAACCAGAGGAATTTCGTACTCGTAGTAATTGTTTTTCACGTCTGAGCCCAAACGCACGAATAGTGAGATGTCGCCATTCTTCAGGTTGGTGGCATCGTTGATGAATGCCTCGTTGTGGACAAACATCTGCAAGCGTTTGTAGGTTCTCAGGTCAAGGTTGGTGTTGCGGTAAACACCTCGTGCATCACCGGCTTCAAGCCCCTCAACCTGCATCTGCATCGATTGCTCGTTGAGCTGCGTGATTTGTGATTGCCCCGAATCGACGATGCGTGAAACACCTGGAGGCAACACATAGTTTACCGGCTCACGGCTGGCGTTCTCCTCGATGTTTACTGTGTTGACATCGATGATTCCGTTTCCTGGCATGTCGCCTCGGGCATTGAGGTTGTAGTCGTAGTTTCGCCACTCGCCTCTAACGAGTTCCAGAGTGGCAAATCGCAAGTGTGTTGTTTCCTTAAATCCTGTCAAGAACATACGCATGAAGCGTATCGACGAGAAATCATTGATGGAACCAACCACCTTCTCATAGCTCTTAATAGGGATGCAGAACTGATACCAAGTGACGTGCTGGTCCTCTCCGTTGCGTGTGCGCTGTACCGACTCTTGCTTGTCGATGATGAAGTTCTTGCCCACCTGTAAATCCTCGGGGCGTATAGACACTTTATACTGGAAGTAACGCTCATATTCATTCAGAGTGTTGTCTTGGTTTATATCCTCGACATCGGGCACACTGCGTGCGCTCTGGTACATGCCGTCGTCGGCGTCTTCTTGTGCCAGCGAGTTTCCTTCGGTGCCGTTGTAGTGCTTGTATCGCTCAAGAATCGAGAGGCGTTGCTCGTCGTAGTCATATCCTCGATAGAAGTGATAGTTGTCGCCTGCGGGGTCGTTGAGAGGCGAGAACTGGTCGTTCTCCATCCTATCGATGGTCTCGGCGGGCAATGTGCTGCGCAGTTTGTCAACGTAGGCTTTATAGGAGGGATAGGTCTGCTCATCTTGTGTGCTTAGTCCATTGAGACCCACGTCTTGCCTGATTCGTGAACCGGTAGCAGTCTCAAAGGCATAGGTGAGCGATGACTTCGATGCCACTCTACCCCAGTTGGTCTCCTTCACGTTGGTGCTATCGGGGTTATCGGTATATGGCAGACCGTTCTCATAGCTTTTTAGTCCATCCTTAAGAATATCCTCACTAATCTCTCCCAGATTAATATAAAAGTCGCCACCCTCGGTGTTTGGATTGTTGTCGTCGAGGAATGGGTCGAGTAGCCAGAACTTGATATACTCAACATTATTTGTTACGAAGTCGGTGTTCTCAATCTTGCGCATGATACCGCCCCATCGTTGCTCGGGATTGAGGAGGTTGCCCTCGGAGTCGATGTTCTCTGCGTCGAGGTTGTAGGGACCGCGCTCTTTGGGATAGAACGATAGGTTTAGAGTCTGAATGGTAGAAGCCTCTCCATAATTAAGCTCACGGCCTGGGAAAACCTCGATGTATGGGATTTCACGAACGTAAGGATTTGACAGCTGGTCAAGGTCGTTCTTGATGTATCCTGGGACGAACGATGAGTTGCGTTGTGTGAATAACCTATCGATGTAGTACCAAGAGAGCAGCGAGCGGTTCTTGCCGTAGTTGACATCGTTGGTGAGTGCCGCTTCGGGGAAGAGTGCGTCGTTGGCGTTATCATAGGGTGTAGAAGCCAGGAACCATGAGTAAGGTGAGCGCAAATCAACACCGGTCTGTGTCGATTCGAAGTCGTCGATATAGGAACTGCCGGCATTTGAACCCGTTCTTGACTGATGAGGCAGCAGCTGGGCAAACTCACCGTTAAAGTTCACTTGTGATGGTGCCGTGGCATTTACTGTTGGTATCTTGTTAAGCAGATTGGTGAGCCACATGAAGTTTGACTTATAGGAGACGCGTGCTCCCCAAATGGTGTTGTTCACAATCTCGTTGCCTATGGCTACCTTCTCAACGAAGTTTCTCTCTCCATAGTGCATTAACGTTGCACCAAGGTGGAAATTGTCGTTGAATGCGTAATCCAAGTCTAGTCCCAGCAATGTCTTGCGCTGCTGGTTGAAAGTAGATTGGTTCTCGAGCGAGACGCTTATGTTGGTGCCAGCATCGATGATGCTTTGGTTGGTAATGGTGACCGTTCCCATGGTGTAATCGACGGTGTAGTCGCTGTTCTCAGTGAGAACCACACCTCCTGCCGTCACCACCACCGACCCTCTCGGCACATTGGTGGCGTTGAGACTGATGGTGTTCTTGTTAGTGGCTTGATACTCGCCCTCGAGGACAAATTTGTTCTTGTCCTGCACCTGCTGCGCATCGGTCAGCTGCATGGTGTAAAGCTCTTGGTACACATATTTGTCGGCGATGGCATCATTTCCAATCATCTTGCGCAAGTGTGAACCAAAAGGCTCCACAACAGGGAAGATAACTTTACCGCCCGATGTGGTGATTGTATAGCCGTCAATAAAGTCGAAACGCCCGTCGGGGTTGTAGTTGTTATTGGCGTCCAATCGGTCAAGGTTCATCACTCTAATCAGTGGTGTTCCCGAGATGTTGCCGTCGTTGATATATGGCAACTCAATACCTGTGGTGTCGTTGAGATACTTGATGTTGAGTTTGAAGTTGGCACTCTGCACTTGATAGGCACCTAGCGAATAGATGTTCTTCATCATCAGGTCCCACATCGGCACCTGGGTGTTGATAGTTGTGGATTTGAGCATCTTTACATATAGCGACTGCTCGGTAGATGCTACATCGTTGGCAAACTCACCCACTTGATATGTCTTGCCCATGTAGGTATATTGATATGCCACGGCGAGCACCTCGTCGCTGGCAAGCGTAGTGTTCAAAGATATATATCCAAGTGATGAGTTGAGCTTGTATTCATTCGACGACAAAAGTCTTGCACTCTCTATCTTCTCGTAGTCCTTGCCGCCTTCAAAGTCGAAGGCAGAGAGTGGAGACAAGGCATTCGCCGCTTGACTGATAAAGCGAGCGTCGGGATAATTGGTCTTGATTTCATCGAGTAGGGTATTGCTGGTGTTGGTGGGGTTGGCAGAGCCTGACGGTTGCCAATGGCTGTTGCCTATGTGCTGACTCTCGCCCACATCCATGAACGCCATGATGTTGCGCGACTCGTTGAAGTTGCCGCGCTTGTTTGTGACCCACACCTCGATGCGGGTGATGTTGATACCGCTCGACACTAGCGGCAGCTTAGAGGTCCAAGTGTCGTAGTTGTCACGGAAGAAGTGTGACAAGAAGAAGTGACGATTCTGGTCATATTTGTCGGCGGTGATATAGAAGTCGGTAGTCTGAGCACCGCCGCGGGTGTTCACCGTCTGCGACTCGGAATTCTGCTGAGAAACTAGCGCGGTGGCGGTGAGACGTCCAAACTGCAATTTGGTTTTAATACCGAAGAGTGCCGAGCCGCCCCTGATAAGCTGAGAGCCAGTTGTCATACTCACGTTACCAGCCTCGATGTTCTTGATTATCTCATCCTCTTTGCCCTCGTAGGCGAGTTTGAGGTTTTTGTTGTCAAATTCAAATGTGGCATCGGTGTTGTAGGTCATGTTGAACTTCATCTTGTCACCTACCGATGCCTGAACGGTGGCCTGAATTTTCTGGTCGAAGTCGAAATAGGTCTTGCGCTTGGCGTTCATCGACAGTGCTGGGTTGTCGGTCTTGTTGGTCTTCACGCCCATCTTGATTTGCACCGAGCCCTGAGTCTTAAGCTGCACACCGCCGGGACCGAATACTTTCTCAAGCGGTCCCAATCCGAATTGCATATCGAGGAAGTTGAACGGGTTTTTGGCTTTCTCCTCGGCGGTCTCGGCATTCTTTTGCCTGTAATACTGCATCATCGACTCTCTAAGAGTCAAGTTGTTATACTCATCGGCAGTGAGGATGAATGGGGTTATGATGTCGAAGTCGCCAACCTTAGTGTGAATGATGTAACAGCCTGTCTCGTAGTCATATTCCGCCTCGGTGACGATGTTACTAGGGTCTTTAAGGTCGGCGGCATATTCCCGGCTCTTGAGGTCATCATAGTTAGACGGCAAAGTGGGATGCACTCCAAAGCGCATCTTGGTGTTTCCCTTTTGGTCTTTGTCATTAGTGTTGTCAAGAACGGGAGGTGGAGGAGGCAAGGTGGGCTGGGTATATTGCGCATGAGCAAAACCACTACCCATAGCATAAACCATTATGCTAAGGAGCAGTGTGAACAGTGTTTTGCGGCTATTACCAATTAATTCTTCAAACATCAAATTAGTTTTTAGTTTTCAGTTCAGAGTTTTTTTAGTTGACAAGTTAACGAGTTAACGAGTTGACAAGTTAACAATCAAAAAGTACTGAATTCTCCATTTTGCATTCTGCATTCTGCATTCTTCAAGCGCAGCTTGAAATTATCACATCATTTTCAAGGCTTTCTTAATTGCTTCCTCCACAGTGATAGAGGGCTCGTCCTTAAGCAGCTTGCGCAAAGCCTTATGAGACATCTGTTGCGTGAAGCCAAGCATCACCAGTGCCGACAAAGCCTCGTCATAGACGGCACTCATAGCGTTGCTATTATCTAATAACGTATCTGATGCCGTTTTTATTTTATCCTTGAGGTCAACTAATATCCTTTGTGCTGTCTTGGCGCCTATTCCCTTCACCGATTTCAGCATTCCCACGTTGCCACTGGCAATGCATTGCTCCAAGTCGGTAGGTGACAACGACGAAAGAATCATGCGGGCGGTGTTGGGTCCCACTCCGCTCACGCTGATGAGCATAAGGAACAACTCCCGCTCATGCTTAGTCGCGAAGCCGTACAGCACATGGGCGTCTTCCCTAATTGCCTCATAGACAAATAGCTTCACCGAGCCTTCTTTAGCTTTTTTAGCAACCTCATTGTAGCTGTTGAGGGAGATATTAATCATATATCCCAAGCCATTGTTATCAACAACAGCAAAGGCGGGATTCAGCTCTGAAACACTTCCACTGATGTAATCGTACATAATTTCAAAATCTTTTTTAATAAATTATAAACGAAAAAAGAGGAGTTATTTATATAATGAACACAAAAAACATTTATCTAAACATTTTATTACAAGTATAATTATGTTTTTGTAATCATTTGATATTATATGTTTTATATGCATAATATTAAATTGTCACTTTAAGTTTATTGTTTTTTAAACAACTCACTATTATATACTACTTTTTTCATTATAAATACTTAATACTTGCTATTGCCCACAATCACTAAAAGCAGTAATTTTGCAAAAAATATACTGACAAACCGAGCTGAGGAAATTGAATCAAACACTAGTATTGCCTTGTTTGCTTGTTCCTCGTTAGCTTGTAAGCTTAAAAAATATGTTGTTATCAGAACTCAAAACCGGTGAAAAAGGCGTAGTCGTTAAGGTCATGGGCCACGGCGGATTCCGCAAGCGCATCATTGAGATGGGCTTTATCAAAGGAAAGACCGTCGAGGTGATTCTTAACGCGCCTCTGCAAGACCCGGTGAAGTATAAAATCATGGGCTATGAGCTATCGCTCAGGCACGAAGAGGCGGCGATGATCGAGGTGGTGAGCAGTTCAGAGTATAGAGTACAGAGTGAAGAGCGGAGAGTAGATAGGGAACATGAAGCTTCAACTGTGAACTATGAACTCTTAACTACAAACTATAAGAAGAAACGCCGCACTATCAACGTGGCACTCGTGGGCAATCCCAACTGCGGCAAGACCTCGCTCTTCAACTATGCCAGCGGAGCCACCGAGCATGTGGGCAACTACAGCGGTGTCACTGTCGATGCCAAGGAGGGCGTGTGCCATTTCGAGGGCTACACCTTCAACCTCGTTGACCTGCCTGGCACCTACTCGCTCACTGCCTACAGCCCCGAAGAACTCTATGTGCGCAAGCAGATTATCGATAAGACTCCCGATATTGTCATAAACGTCATCGACTCGAGCAACCTCGAGCGCAACCTCTACCTCACCACCCAGCTCATCGACATGAACCTGCGCATGGTGTGCGCACTCAATATGTATGACGACCTGGAGCGTAAAGGCGACAAACTCGACACCACCAAACTGGGGCAGCTCTTTGGCGTGCCCATGATTCCCACGGTGTTCAAGACTGGTGAGGGCGTGGAGCTGCTGTTCCACATCATCATCAACCTCTACGAGGGTGTTGACTATATTGACGAAGATGGCAACATCAACCCCGAAATTGCCGCCGAGATTCAGAACTGGCACCGTGAGTACAGCAAGGACATAGAGCACGAGGAGGACTTTGCCAGCGGCGGCAAGGTGAGAAACAACGTGTTCCGTCACATCCACATCAACCACGGCGCCGACATCGAGGACGCGATTACCAAAGTGAGAGCCGAACTCGAGAAGAATTCGCACATCCGTCACCGCTACTCGCTTCGCTACCTCGCCATCAAGCTGCTTGAGAACGACACCGATGCCGAGAAAACGGTGAAGTCGCTGCCTAACGCCAAAGAGATACTCGCCACTCGTGATGAGCAGACTAAAATCATCAAACTCAGCACCAACGAGGACAGTGAGACGGCCATAATGAATGCCAAATATGGCTTTATCAACGGGGCGTTGAAAGAAAGCTATGTTCAGGGCAACAATCCCGACGCTCATCTTGTCACAAAGGTGCTCGACAACATTGTCACCAACCGTTGGCTTGGTTTCCCGCTGTTTTTCGTGTTCCTGTGGCTCATGTTCTGGGTGACGTTCACGCTCGGGCAATATCCTATGGACTGGATTGACATGGGAGTGGATTGGCTCAAAGATTTAGTCAACAACAACATGACCGACGGGCCGCTGAAAGACCTGATTGCCGACGGCATTATAGGCGGTGTGGGCTCGGTTATCGTGTTCCTGCCGCAAATTCTTATCCTATACTTCTTTATCTCGATAATGGAGGACTCGGGCTATATGGCGCGAGCAGCATTTATCATGGACAAACTCATGCACGGCATGGGGTTGCACGGCAAGTCGTTCATCCCCATGATTATGGGCTTCGGCTGCAACGTTCCGGCAATCATGGCCACGCGCACCATCGAGAGCCGCAACAGCCGCCTTATCACCATGCTCGTGCTGCCCTTCATGAGCTGCTCGGCAAGGCTGCCCATCTACATTATGATAATAGGCGCATTCTTTGCCAGCTACCAGAGCGTGATCATGCTCTCGCTCTATGCCATAGGCATTGTGGTGGCAATCATCATGAGCCGAGTGCTAAAGCGTTTCCTTATCAAGAACGACGACACCCCATTTGTCATGGAACTGCCACCCTACCGCTTCCCAACGGCCAAGGCCATCTGGCGCCACACTTGGTCGAAGGGCAAGCAGTACCTCAAGAAGATGGGAGGCATCATCCTAGTGGCTTCTATAATAGTGTGGTTCTTGGGATATTACCCCAACCACGACTCCTACTCCACAACACAAGAGCAGCAGGAGAACAGCTACTTGGGCAAGATAGGCAAGACCATTGAACCGGTGTTCACGCCTTGCGGCTTCGACTGGAAACTCGATGTGGGTCTCGTGGCTGGTGTGGGAGCCAAGGAGATAGTTGCATCAACTCTGGGAGTAATCTATAGCAACGACGATAGCTTCAGTGAGGACGAAAGCGTGAGTGATGACACCGTGAAATACAACACCCTCAACGCCAAAATGACTGCCGACGGCATCACGCCGCTCGCCGCGTTCAGCTTCCTGCTCTTCGTGCTGCTATACTTCCCCTGCTTGGCGACCATCGCCGCCATCAAGGGCGAGACCGGCAGCTGGAAATGGGCAATCTTCGCCGCGCTCTACACCACCGCCGTCGCCTGGATAGTCTCAGCACTCGTCTTCCAAATAGGCTCGTTACTATAGCTGTTTTAAAGACAATTAAGGACAAAATTGTGTAGCGTCAGATACAATTAATTAAGGACAATTGACTCGGTGGAGTAATTGTCCTTAATTATTGCTGCCATAGTTTTCTGACATTGTGAAAAAGCCTCACTGCGCGCGTGCTTCGACAGCTTAAGGGGGGCGTGTGGGGGAAGGGTGCAAAATTCTACGGCACTCGCACCGCACGCACACTCCGACCGAGGTTGCGTTCGTTGCCGCTCCAGTACACGTTGCCCAAGTGGAAGTAGAGGTAGTAGGCACCGCTCGGGTAGCTGGAGAAGAGCGTGCGCGACCAATAGCGGCCGCCCGAGCTAGAGCCGTAGAGGGAGCTGTCATAGCGCCAGCCGGCGGCTGGCAGGAACAACGACGCGCCGTTGATGTTGCTCGTGAACAAGCGACCGTTCACGCCGTTCCTCGTTGTCCACTCAGTCGTACAGTTATTCAGCAACTCTTGAATTTGGTCAAATGACGGCATGCGCCACCCTGCGCCCCAGGCGGCGGTGGCGGCATCATCCTCGGGGTCAAGCTCGGTCTTGCCGTCATTGAAGCCGTTGTAGCCGTAGCCGCTGATGGTGCAGTACTTGGTCATGGTGTTGTAGTTGCCCATGCACCACTTGTAGGTGCCCCAGTCATAATAATCCTTAGGCTCGGTCTCGCCCCAGGCGAAGTAGTCGCCATACTCCTCGGGAGCGTTGGCTCCAATGTTCATCGTGGCCCACTGCGTGCCGCTGGGCAGACCCAAGTCAACATACTCATGCTCTTGCTCCTTTTGCACTCGAACTGCACGCACGCTATGGCCGTAGATGCGGCCGCTGTCGTACCAGTACACGTCGCCCGAGTCGAAGCCCAAAGCGTAGGCGTGGTCCGGGTAGCTGGAGTCGAGCGTGCGCGACCAGTAGTAGCCGTACGAGCCGGCGCCGTAGAGCTCACTATCCCAGTGGTAGCCG
>CALDIG010000022.1 GCA_937904375.1 uncultured Prevotellaceae bacterium | reverse complement strand
GGATTACCACACGTGTGGGAATCAAGGAGCGTCGCATCCTCAAGAACGGGAAGGGCTCGTCATTCCTCGGCACTCAGGCAGTTAAGAAGCTACTTGCTGAGACCGGCACCTCCCCCGCCGATGTGGACGTGCTCATCTGCGTCACCTCTAATCCCGACTACCGTTTCCCCTCTACCGCCTCGGTGATCATGCATAACTGTGGACTCGACGGACAAGGCAAGAAATGCTACGGCTTCGACATCCAGGCTGCCTGTGCCGGGTTTATCGTGGGAACCTATATCGCCAACGGCTACATAAAATCAGGACTTTACAAGAAGGTGATTGTAGTGTGCGCCGAGAAGATGTCGAGCATGACCGACTATCAAGACCGCGCCACATGCCCACTTTTTGGCGATGCGGGAGCGGCAGTGCTCATTGAGCCTACCGAGAACACCGACGAAGGCATCATCGACGGCATTTATCATGTGGACGGCAGCGGTCTCGAGCATCTGGTTTACAAAGCTGGCGGCTCGGCAAAGCCCGCGTCGATTGAGACCGTAAAAGCCCGCGAGCACTATGTGTATCAAGAGGGTCGCGCAGTGTATCGACACGCCGTGGTAGATATGCTCACCTCCACCCACGACGTGATGAAACGCAACAACCTCACCAACGACAATATCGACTGGTTTGTGCCTCATCAGGCCAACCTGCGCATCATCGAGGCTGTGGGCGATCGTCTGGGTATCGACGAGGACAAGATACTCGTCAACATCCAGAACCGCGGCAACACCAGCGCAGCCTCTATCCCCCTGTGCCTCGACGAGAACAAGCACCGCTTCAAGAAAGGCGACAAGATAGTTCTCACCGCCTTTGGCGCTGGTTTCACCTGGGGAGCAGAGTACATCATCTGGACCATCTAAAGCTTTGCTTAATAACAGAATGCGTCTTACCGCTAAGGCACTAACGTGTCCTGCGGTGGCGCATTTTTATAAATAGGAGGATCGAGGATCGGGAATCGAGGATCGGAGATTGTTCACTGTGCTGCGACTGGTCGCAGCTCACTTAAAACTTAACACTTACTACTTATCACTTACTACTTAACACTTAAATAGTCGTGCATCGAGCTGGATTTGTAAATATAGTAGGAAACCCCAACGTGGGGAAATCGACGCTTAGCAACCTGCTGGTGGGAGAGAAACTCTCCATCATCACCAGCAAGTCGCAGACTACACGTCATCGCATCATGGGCATCGTCAACGGCGACGACTACCAGATCGTGTTCAGCGACACGCCGGGTGTGCTCAAACCCAAGTTCAAACTGCAGGAGTCGATGCTCGACTTCTCGCGGGGAGCACTCATCGACGCCGACGTGCTGCTCTACGTCACCGACGTGGTGGAGACTCCCACCAAAAACCAGGACTTCCTCGACAAGGTGGCTAAGGAGAAGATTCCTGTGCTGCTGGTAATCAACAAGATTGACCTGCTCACTGGTGGCCAGCAGGAGCTTGAGGCTCTTGTGGAGCAGTGGAAAGAGCTGCTGCCGCAAGCCGAGATTTATCCTACCAGCGCCTTGCACAACTTCAACGTGGACAACATCATGAAGCGCATCGTGGAGCTGCTGCCCGAGAGCCCGCCCTACTTTGGCAAGGATGCCCTCACCGACCGCAACTCGCGCTTCTTCGTCACCGAGATTGTGCGTGAGAAGATTCTGCTCACCTACGACAAAGAGGTGCCCTACGCCACCCAAGTCATAGTGGAGAAATTCACCGAGGATGACAAGTCCATCCACATTATGGCGGTGATTTATGTGGAGCGCGACAGCCAGAAGGGCATCATCATTGGGCATCAAGGCAAGAAGCTGAAACACGTGGGCATCGAGGCACGCAAAGACATCGAGAAGTTCTTCGAGAAACGCGTCTTCCTCGAACTCTTTGTGAAAGTAGAAAAAGACTGGCGCAACCAAGAGAACAAACTCAGGCAATTCGGATATATCGAGTGATAAGTGTTAAGTGATAAGTGTTAAGTAGGGACAAGGCGTGCCTTGTCCGCTAGACACTCTAGACAGTCTAGAAAATCTAGAAAAAAAACTAAAAAACTCACAACTGATAACTCACAACTGATAACTCACAACTGATAACTATAAACTGTTATGGGACGATTAGTAGCAATAGTGGGACGCCCTAATGTGGGCAAGTCCACACTTTTTAACCGCTTGACAAAGACTCGCGCGGCCATCGTTAACGACACCAGCGGCACCACGCGCGACCGCCAGTATGGCCTCATGGAGTGGAACGGCATGGAAATGAGTGTCGTTGACACCGGTGGCTGGGTAGAAGGCAGCGAGGACGTGTTTGAGAGCGAAATCAACAAGCAGGTGTATCTCGCCATCGAGGAGGCCGACGTCATCCTCTTCATGGTTGACATCAAGACTGGCATCACCGACCTCGACGACCATGTCGCCGAGATTCTGCGACGTGGCAAGAAGCCCGTGGTGGTAGTAGTCAATAAAGACGACAACAACCAAAGTTTCTACGGCGAGACCGAATTCTATGCCTTGGGACTGGGGCAGCCATTCGCCATCTCGGCAATCAACGGCACTGGTACCGGCGACCTCCTCGACGAGGTGTATCGCCTTATGCCCAAGAAGAGCCATGACCAGCCCGAGGAGGAACTGCCGCGCTTCGCCATCGTGGGAAGGCCCAACGCCGGCAAGTCGTCGCTCGTGAACTCCCTCATGGATGAGGAGCGCAACATCGTGACCGACATCGCCGGGACAACCCGCGACAGCATCTACTCGCGTTACAACAAGTTTGGCTTCGATTTCTATCTCGTTGACACCGCCGGAATACGCAAGAAGAACAAGGTGAACGAGGACATAGAGTACTACTCGGTGCTGCGCAGCATTCGCGCCATCGAGAACAGCGATGTGTGCATTCTCATCATCGACGCCACACGAGGCATTGAGTCGCAAGACGTGAATATCTTCTCCATCATTGAGAAGAACCGCAAGGGACTTGTGGTGCTCGTCAACAAGTGGGACGTGGCGCTGCAAAAGTCGCAGCAGGCAATCACCTACATGGAGAACACCATCCGCGAGCGGTTCGCGCCGTTCACCGACTTCCCCATCATCTTTGGGTCGGCGCTCACCAAGCAGCGCATCCTCAAAGTGCTGGAAGAGGCGATCGCCGTGTATAACAAGCGCAAGACGGTGATTTCCACCTCGCAGGTCAATAACGTGCTGCAAGAGGCCATCGCCGCCGTGCCACCTCCTGCCACCAAGGGCAAGTTCATAAAAATCAAGTACATCACCATGCTCAAGGAGGCGAGAGTGCCGTCGTTTGTGTTCTTCTGCAACCTGCCACAATGGATCAAAGACCCCTACAAGCGCTACCTCGAGAACAAAATCCGCGAGAAGTGGGACTTCCGAGGCACTCCTATCAACCTGTATTTCAGGCAAAAGTAACAGCAAAACGCCATCAGCAAGTTGTGTTGATGGCGTTTTTTTATGATTGGAATATCTCACTCAAAATTCAGTCCTATTGAGCGGGCTATGGTGCCGTCCTCGTCGAAGTTTGACAGATAAAGGACAAAGAAGAAGATTGCGATGAGGATAATGATGATGATGTAGCACACGATTCGTGTCAAGGGGCTGCCCATCACTTCGCGCTTGCTCGGCAGGCGAGGAAGAGGGCGGATGAATGGCAGATGTTCCATCATGTCGTAGGCATCGTCCTCTACCACTGTCTTGTCTTCGTTACTCTGGAGATTGGTGTCGCCCAGCGCTTGGGTGCTCGGCTGTGACGGCTGTGAGGCAGTGGCAGCGGTGGAGGCAGCGGCTGGAGCGACAAAGTTCTGCGACGCTCCACAATAGGGGCAGAACTTGAGTCCTGCCACTGGCAGTGACTCGCCGCAGCTGTGGCAGTATAGCTGCTTCTGGGCGCTTTGGGTGGCCACGTTTGTCCTGAGCATAGACGCCGGGATGTCCACATCCTGCGCGAGAAACTCGTTAAGGCATTGCGGACACACCACCACTTTCTTGCTCAAGGCCAGCTCCTCAAGCGTCATATCTATTATCTTGCCACACTGCGGACACTCAAACAACATAGCTTCTTTCTTCTTGCTCTAACGGAATACATCTGAAAAAAACAAGTCTCATTTTTGCGACAAAAATACACTCTATTCTGAAAAAATGCAATTTTTTAGCACTAAAATTCTACAAACGACCAATTAATTCACCTATATTTGTTTTTTTGAATGAGATTATTTACTTTTGCAGTCCAAAAACAGTAAAACACTATAGAAATGGAAATTAAAGCTAATGAGGGCAAGAACCTCAACATTGAGATTGATGGCGTGGAATATATGCGCATTCCATGCAAGACCAAACTCGTGATGAAAGAAGACAACCTGGGCGAGGTGCTTGATGAATACACCAAAGACGTGCGCCAGCCTGGCGACCTGCTCTTCGTGAGCGAGAAAATCGTGGCTATCACACAAGGCAGAGCCTTCCCCATCTCGGAAATCAAGCCCAGCAAACTGGCGAAATTCCTCGTCAAGTTTGTGTATAAGTCACCTTACGGCATTGGCCTCGGAAGTCCTTACACCATGCAGCTGGCAATTCAGGACGTGGGTGTGCCACGCCTGCTGCTAGGTTGCGCCGCCGCTGCGGTCACCAAGCCTTTCGGCGTGAGAGGCGCGTTCTACAAGGTGTGCGGACCTCGCGCCTACGCCATCGACGGTCCCTGCGACTGCACTATCCCACCCTACAACCGCTACGCCAAGATGGCACCAAAGAACCCCGACAAGGTGGCTCGTCAGATGAAGGAGAAGCTGGGTGTGAAAGATGTGTTTGTGCTTGACGCCAACGACCTGAACGTTGATATCCTAGGCCGCTCCAGCAAAGACGTTGACATGAAGTTCCTCAAAGCCCTCTTCAAGGACAACCCACTGGGCCAGAACGACCAGCAGACACCAGTAGCACTGGTAAGAAAAGCATAAAATAAGAGTCCAACTAAAACACAATATAAATCGATGAATTTTGTAGAAGAACTAACTTGGAGAGGCATGATTGCTAATATCATGCCAGGTACTGAAGAACAGTTGAACAAAGAGATGACGAGCGCCTATGTGGGCATTGACCCTACTGCCGACTCGTTACACATCGGCCACTTGGTGAGCATCATGATGCTCAAGCACTTTCAGCGTGCCGGTCATCGCCCCATCGCATTGGTTGGCGGTGCCACAGGCATGATAGGTGACCCCTCGATGAAGTCGCAGGAGCGCAAGCTCATCGACGAGGAGACCCTGCGTCACAACCAGGAGGCTATCAAAGCGCAGCTGTCGCACTTCCTCGACTTCGACAGCGACGCTCCTAACCATGCCATCCTCGTCAACAACTACGACTGGATGAAGGAGTTCTCGTTCCTGAACTTCATCCGCGACATCGGCAAGCACATCACCGTGAACTACATGATGGCAAAGGACAGCGTGAAGAAGCGCCTGGCAGCTAATGCTGACCACGGCATGTCGTTCACCGAGTTCAGCTACCAGCTGCTCCAGGGATATGACTTCCTCTACCTCTATGAGCATGAGGGATGCCGCTTGCAGATGGGCGGCAGCGACCAGTGGGGCAACATCACCACCGGCACCGAGCTAATTCGCCGCATCGCTGGTGGAGAAGCATTCGCCATCACCTGCCCGCTTATCACCAAGGCCGACGGCGGCAAGTTCGGCAAGACCGAGAGTGGCAACGTGTGGCTCGACCCCAAGCGCACCTCGCCTTACAAGTTCTACCAGTTCTGGCTCAACGTGAGCGACGCCGACGCCGCCAAGTACATCAAGATTTTCACCGACCTCACCCAAGAGGAAATCAAAGCCCTCGAGGAAGAGCAGGAGCGTGACCCAGGCATGCGACCGTTGCAGAAGCGCCTCGCCAAGGAAATCACCATCATGGTACACTCGGAGCAGGACTATGAGATGGCTGTTGAGGCTTCGCAGATTCTCTTCAGCAACAAGGCAAAGGACATCCTCCACAAGATTGACGAGGACACATTGCTCTCGGTGTTTGAGGGTGTGCCACAGTTTGAGGTAAGCCGCGAGGCACTCAACGAGGGTGTACCGGCAATCGTGCTGCTCACCGACAACGCCGCAGTCTTCCCCAGCAAGGGCGAGATGCGCAAGATGACGCAAGGTGGCGGCGTGAGCATCAACAAAGAGAAAGTCACCGACCAGAACATGGTCATCGACAGCTCGTTCCTTCTCAACGACAAATACATCCTCGCCCAGCGCGGCAAGAAGAACTACTTCCTGCTCATAGCTAAATAAGGTTAGCGATGCGCCCATAAGCCGCAAGTCACAGTTCGTCTCCGAGACGGCTACACGTTATGCAACACAGCTGACAATGATAACGCCTTTTGGCATCTTGAAAGGGAAGAACGCATCAATGATAGCATCTCAAGTAGTTATCGATGACCTTTTTGATGACTGATTCTGAATTATCATGACACAGAAAAATTTGAAAAAAATCGCGAAAAATTTGCAAGATTGCGCAAACTAGTGTAATTTTGCACCGCATTTGGGAATTCTGTTCTCATGATGTTAGGATTGTCCTATAGTGTAACGGTAACACAACGGTTTTTGGTGCCGCATTTCCTGGTTCGAATCCGGGTAGGACAACGCAAAGAGAGTCAACTCATTACGAGCTGGCTCTCTTTTTTATTACCACAAATTACCCGAAAATTCCACCCTAAACCCAAATCGGGTTTAGGGTTCAGTCGCAAAAAGGTGGGGGCAATCAAGTATAAATTTTGAGTTGGGAAACAAGTGTGCCAAGAGACAATCGGAGACTTGGCGGGAAAACACACTTTTTTCACCAATTTCTTGCCGATGTAGGCAAAAAACACTACTTTTGTGACATATTTTGAATATTTTCTTGCCGATAAATGGATTATGGAGTATATTTCAGTTAAGGATTTTGCCGAGAAATACGGCATTTCGGAGCGCACAGCCCGCAATTATTGCGCCCTTGGGAAAATTGATGGAGCATTTCTCGTAGGTAAAACCTGGAATGTCCCGAAAGATGCCACGTTGCCAAGTCGCAGAAAGAAGTCAAAGGTCTCTCCGCTTTTGGCTGCCTTGCGTGAGCAGAAAGCAAGCAAGATGAAAGGGGGCATCTACCATCGTGTGCAGATTGACCTTACATATAACTCCAATCACATGGAAGGCAGCAAACTCACGCATGACCAAACAAGATATATCTTTGAGACAAATACAATTGGTATTACTGACGAGGCGATTAATGTTGATGACATCATCGAAACCGCCAATCACTTTCGTTGCATAGATTATATTAGGCCTATTGGTCATTTTGCAGGATAAGAAGTGCCTGAAGAGCCGATTCACACTG
>CALDIG010000021.1 GCA_937904375.1 uncultured Prevotellaceae bacterium | reverse complement strand
CTCCACCCACGAAATCCTAGGAGAAATCTTCGCCCACTTCTGCGTGGGAAAGTAAACATTCTGCATAGAGAGAATTAAACATTAGGTATCGGCATTCAGCGGCTCGCCCTTTGGGCGAGACTGCACAATTAGCTGAAAAACTGCCACTTGAATAGTGAGACCTAAACGCCTATACCTATTAAACATTTTAGCAGTTTTTTCAGTAAAAAACCCGCCATTCACATGGCGAGTTTTCTGTTAAAATGAAGTCGAACAAATTTACGAGAAAAAGTCTTCATGGTATAGATTAAGGTATTTTTGTGTTCACTTATAAGTTGTTATGCGAATAATGAAGCTTGGCGGTACTGGGTAGGCAATGCTGAGGGGAGTGCCGATTGTGGTGTGCGCTGGCGTGATGCGAGAGCGAGGTTCATGGTCCAACCCTGGGTCTTGTTGCGAATGTTAAGGCGAGCCAAGCCCATGAAGCGTCCTGCCATGGAGCCGATGAAACGCACGATGTCGTCGATGCTGCCGAAGTTGGTCTTGCTCACACTTGCCACTGTCTTTCCTCCCACTTCGAGAGTGGCGAAAATCAAATCGTTAATCGATAATGATGCTGCGTTGTTGTTCATAGTTATGTCCTCCTTATTTCGTTTGATGTTTATATTTACACTGCAAAGGTATGGCGCCAATGTGCCAAAATACTGCCCATAAAAAATAAATGAGGTTAAACTAATGATTTTTTCTGCTTTTTAAAGTCAAATCACCATCAAATATCCCTTGAATAGTAGAATTGTCTGCTAAAAAAGCTGTAATTTTGGAGTGTTGAAAATGAAAGCTTATGGTGAGCAAAAAATCTATTGTCTTGTCAGCTTGTTCACTCGTCAGCTTGTTAGATAAAAAAATATTATTATGAAAGGCAGAATAACCAAACTCTTTGGAATTGAATACCCTATCATTGCTGGAGGCATGGTGTGGTGTAGTGGTTGGAAACTGGCGTCGGCGGTAAGCAACGCTGGCGGACTTGGACTGATAGGCGCAGGCTCGATGACTGCCGAGGTGCTGCATGAGCACATTCAGCAGTGCCGTGAGGCTGTTGATGGCAAGCCCTTTGGCGTGAACGTGCCGTTGATGAAGCCCAATTCGGCGGAGTTGATGCAGGTCATTGCCGAGGAGCATGTGCCTGTGGTCTTCACCAGTGCCGGCAGCCCCAAGAAATGGACTGGCTGGCTGCATGAGCGCGGAATAAAAGTCGCACATGTGGTGGCATCTTCCACGTTTGCCCGCAAGTGTGAGGAGGCTGGCGTGGATGCTGTTGTCGCCGAGGGCTTTGAGGCTGGCGGCCACAACGGCAAGGAAGAGACTACCACGATGTGCCTGATTCCCGCTGCACGCAAAGCCACCTCACTGCCGCTGATAGCGGCTGGTGGCATAGCAAGTGGTGAGGCGATTCTCGCTGCGCAGGTGCTTGGTGCCGAGGGAGTGCAGATAGGCACGCTCTTTGCTCTCACTCAGGAGAGTGGCGCCCACGAGGCATTCAAGCGTCGCTGCCTTGACTTGGACGAAGGCGACACCAAGCTGCTGCTGCGCAAGCTCTCGCCCACGCGCCTAGTGAAGGGCGGCTTCTACTCCGAAATTGAAGAAGCCGAGAACCGTGGTGCCAGCCCCGAAGAATTGCTGGATATCATAGGCATAGGAAGGACTAAGGTTGGCATTTTTGATGGCGACATCGAGAATGGCGAACTGGAGATAGGTCAAGTCGCATCGCTGCTCAAAGGCAACGACATCGAACCTGTCGCAACCGTGATGCAGCGCCTCGTGCTGGAATATGAGCAGGCACTGGCGGGAGTGGCTGGGTGATTGTTTTTCCAGGAGCTCGAGTAATAGAGCAATCGAGTATCGAAATCTACTGCTTATCTTTTCCTTTTTTCTCTTCTTTCACAGGCCAGCGGTCTTTGTTTAGGGGGATAGTGTAGTAGAGCGAGAGGCCGAACGCCCACTTGCCATTTTGTGTGCCGTAGCCAGGAATGTACCAGGGGTTGCCGTTGTCGTTTTTCTTGCTCTTGAAAATGCCATGAAACTTGGCTTCCCACCCCAAAGACCAGTTGCTGGCGATGTGAACTTTGAGTCCAAGCAGGGACTCGCCCCACAAGGCATTGGAACTCATGCCTTTGAGTTGATAGCTTTGGGCATATTCTCCCCAATAGGGGTTGTTGATGAGCACATCGGTGATGTCATATTTGAATGTGCTGAATCCCAGTCTCACACCGGCATAGAGCTGATATCTCGGCTCATTTTTGAAGAGGAAATTGTAGTTAGCGCCAATTTTGAAGTAAGGTGAAAGTTTGCCGGTGTAGGTGTAGTTCATGTCGTCGGGGGTGTCTTTGGCGCGCCCCAATCCCGCTATCAGCACTGGCTGGAAGCGGTTCCACATATTGAGTGTGGCGCTGAGGTCAAACGATGAATACTTCTGCCCGAAAGCCATGAGGATGGCGTCGCCGAAGTTCAGCCCCAGCGAGAATTCTGTTAGCTTAGGGTAGTGTGGATAGATTTTCGCTAGCGAGTCTTTGCGCTCTTGCGCGCGTGCCTGTGCCGTGTCGCCCGTAAGATATTGCTGGATAATTTCTTCTTTAGTGCCTTTTGGCGGTGTGAGCACCTTGTTGGTCGAAGGTTTCACTGGTGTCACCTTGCGCTGCTGTTCCTGGTCTTGTGCGTAGCCATTGACAGCAGCCATCATGCAAGCGATACATATAATATTATAGAAGAACCGTCTCATTGCACATAGATTTTAATGGAAACGACATCGGCGTTGGTGATCATGGGGTCAGGAATCCTAACAGAATCAATGGCATTGCGGGTGTGTTCTGTCGAAGTGATTTTGAAATTATACATCGCTCCGCACTCATGCGACTGAAAAAAGGGTATCGCGTCATAGCTTAGCGTTATCGTGTCATTTTCAACATCTTCGGTGTTGTAATTAAAGACATAGCTACAGCTGCCAGTTGATAATCGCAAAGGCAGATATACACTGCTGGCGCTTGTATTGTCGATGATGACGCTGTCGTTAGGAGCGCCAATGCCATAGACGGTGAGATTGGAAATGGACACTTGCTTGTCGCCATTGTAAAATCCGGCGAGAGGAATTGATGAACCGTTGCCTATGCAGTTGTCGTTGTTGCACGATGTCATTGCCACAACAGTCATGATAACCGTGAGCATCAATCGAAAACCATATTTCGAGTTCTTTCTCATCGCTAAAAACTTATTACTTAACACTTATCACTTAACACTTATCACTTAACACTTATCACTTAACACTTATCACTTAACACTTAACACTTAACACTTACTATTTTATTTCCTCCTCAATCTCGTAGTGGTTGCGGTTTTGGGAGTTGCGGGCTATAAGTTCGCCCAAGAAACCACTGAGGAACAGCTGTGTGCCCAGAATCATGCAGGTGAGGGCTAGGTAGAAGTAGGGCGAGTCGGTCACTAGGATGTAGTGGTTGCCGGCGTGCATATTGTAAAGTTTTATGGCTCCCACAGCAATGACGGCAATCAGTCCAATAAAAAACATGAGGCTGCCAAGCAAGCCGAAGAAGTGCATGGGCTTGACGCCAAACTTCGACTGGAACCATAGTGTCATTAAGTCAAGGTAGCCGTTGACGAAGCGGTCGAGACCAAATTTCGACTTGCCGTATTTTCGTGCCTGATGCTTCACCACCTTCTCACCAATCTTGTCGTAGCCGGCATTCTTGGCAAGGTAGGGGATGTAGCGGTGCATGTCGCCATAGACCTCGATGTGCTTCACCACATCGCGGCGGTAAGCCTTGAGGCCGCAGTTGAAGTCGTGCAGGTTCTTTATGCCGCTCACCTTGCGCGCTGTGGCGTTGAAGAGCTTTGTGGGAATGGTCTTTGACAGCGGGTCGTAGCGTTTCTGTTTCCATCCGCTCACCAGGTCGTATTTTTCCTCGGTGATCATGCGGTAGAGTTCGGGAATCTCGTCGGGCGAGTCTTGCAGGTCGGCATCCATTGTGATGACGACATCGCCTTTCACCCTCTCGAAACCTGTGTGCAATGCCGGTGACTTGCCGTAGTTCCTCCTGAACTGCACGCCCTTGATGCAGGGGTTCTTCTCGCTGAGCTCTTTTATTACTTGCCATGAGTCATCGGTGCTGCCATCGTCAATCATGAGCACCTCGTAGGTGAAGTTGTGCTCGTTCATCACACGCTCTATCCATGCCGCCAACTCGGGCAGCGACTCTGCTTCGTTGAAAAGGGGTACTACAACCGAAATGTCCATTATTGTGTTGTTTAAATTGTTATCTTAATGTTGTTTATAGGGTATTTTCTGGGCGACAAATGCCGTGACAGCACCGCCTACGCATCCCAAACTGGCACTAAGCCAAAACATCATCATGCTGAATTCAATCGCCGAGGGCATTATGCGCTGTGATATCATCTTCTCAAGGACATCCGCGGTCTCGGAGTCGATAGATGAAGCATTGTCGAGGAAGAACCGCATCTGCTCATAAAGAAACTCTGGACGAAGATAAGTAATTGTTAGATAGGTGGCTAAAACCATAATGAGTGAGCCTCCTATCGTCGTGAATATCGCCAATATCCACAGGTCGCTGTATAGCGCAAAGCCATCGAGTGCCACAAACCGCTTGCGTTGAAAAATACACAGCACCACAGGTGCCGCAAGCATTAGAAGAAGTGCTAGCGTACTGAGAAACGGCACTTTGTCGAAGAAAACAAGCGACACCATCAATAGCGACAAGAATATCCCGAAAGGAACACCCAGCTCGGCACTCAGTGTGAATATATTCTTTTTAAAGTCAATGTTACTCATTTTGCGCTACACAATATTACTAAACTGCAAAGATAGTAAATAGTTTTTAGTTATCAGTAATAACTTGGTAGTTTTTAGTTTTTTCTAGATTTTCTAGACCATCTAGATTGTCTAGAATTTCTAGAATGCCTAAAAAACTTATCACTTACCACTTATCACTTACTACTTAACACTTATCACTTACTACTTAACACTTATCACTTACTACTTAACACTTAACACTTATCACTTACCACTTATTCTATCATTTCCAGGAACTGGTCTTCGTTGATGATGTCGATGCCGAGTTTTTGGGCTTTCTCGAGCTTGGCGGGTCCCATGTTGTCGCCAGCGAGGATGAAGGATGTCGCCTTGCTGATGCTTCCCACGTTCTTGCCGCCGTTCTGCTCAATCATTGCCTTGTATTCCTCTCGTGAGTGGTGCTGGAACACGCCGCTGATGACAATCTTCTTGCCTTCGAGTTTGGTGGTGCGGCTCGCTAGTTCCTGTTCGCTGAGCGCCATTTGCAGCCCTGCCCATCGCAGTCGCTCTACGATGTCGCGGTTGCTCTCCACAGCAAAGAATTCCACTATGCTCTGGGCTATCTTGGGTCCTATTTCGGGTATGGCAGCCAGTTCCTCGGCACTCATCTCCATGAGTCGGTCGATGTTATGCACGTTGCGTGCCAGCACTTTAGCGATTGTCTCGCCCACAAAATTGATTGACAGCGCATAAATCACCCTCTCGAAGGGCACCTGCCGCGACTGCTCGATGCCTCGCATGATGCGCTGGGCGCTCTTGAGCTGGAAACGGTCAAGTCCCACTAGTTTCTCAATGGTGAGGTCGTAGAGATCGGCAATGTTGTTGACCAGTCCGCTCTCATGCAGCTGCACTGCCACTTCCTCGCCAATACCATCGATGTTCATGGCGTGGCGTGCCACGAAATGCTCGATGCGGCCAGTGATTTGCGGCTTGCATTCCCACTTGTTGGGGCACACCCATGCCGCCTCGCCCTCAACGCGCTGCAACGACGTGCCGCACACGGGGCAATGGGTGACAAATTTGATAGGCTCGGCATCAGGTTCGCGCTGCTTGGTGTTAACGCCCACGATTTTAGGTATGATTTCTCCACCTTTCTCCACATATACCATGTCGCCGTCATGGATGTCGAGCTGGCGGATGATGTCTTCGTTGTGCAGTGAGGCGCGCTTGACGATGGTGCCGCTCAGCAGCACCGGCTCCAGGTTGGCGACGGGAGTGATGACGCCAGTGCGTCCCACCTCGTAGCTCACCGATTTGAGTTTTGTACACTCGCGCTCGGGGGCAAACTTATAGGCTATCGCCCAACGAGGGGACTTGGCGGTGGCACCCAGGTTGCGCCATTGCAGCATGGAGTTGAGCTTGAAGACGAGACCGTCGGTGGCTACGGGCAGCGACTTGCGGTCTTTGTCCCATCTTTCAATGAAGTCGCTCACGGCATCGATTGACTCAAGGGTCTCGGTGCGAGCCACTTTGAAGCCCCACGACTTTATCGCCTCCATAGCTTCGGTGTGGGTGGAGTAGGGCAGATTGTCACCCAGCAGGAAGTAGAAATATGCATCGAGACCGCGTCGTGCCACCTCGGCGCTGTTCTGCATCTTGAGGGTGCCGGCAGCGGCATTGCGGGGATTTGCAAACAGGGGTTCCTCGTTGAAGGCGCGTTCCTTGTTCAAGCGCTCAAAACTTGCCCAGGGCAGCAGAATCTCGCCACGCACCTCGAAGCGTGCAGGATAGTCCGCCCCTTGCGGCAGCTGCAGCGGTATGCTGCGAATGGTGATTACATTGGCGGTGACATCGTCGCCCCGCACTCCATCGCCGCGTGTCACGGCACGCAGCAGTCGGCCGTTCTCGTAGATGACCGAGATGCTTGTGCCGTCATATTTCATCTCGCCGACAATTTCTACCGGCTCACCGCCCCAGCCATCTTTGGCACGACGCAAAAAGTCCTGAACCTCCTCGATGCTGTAGCTGTTGCCAAGCGACATCATGGGGCGCTCATGTACTACTTGCTTGAACCCTTGGCTCAGGTCGCTGCCCACGCGCTGGGTGGGTGACAAAGGGTCTGCCATCTCAGGATGCGCTGCCTCCAAGTCCTGTAACTCACGCATCAGGCGGTCAAACTCCTGGTCGCTGATAGTGGGCTGGTTGAGGACATAATAGTTGTGATTGTGGCGGTTGAGCAAGTCACGCAACTCGATAATGCGCGCCTCATCGCCAGTGGGCTGCTCCTTTTTCACAGGCTGCTCCACCACATTGTCATTATTCTCAAAATCGTCGAATAAACTACGTTGAATCTGCATACTTTGTTCTTAAAATTTCTATTGCAAAAATACTACTTTTTTCGTCATTCGAGCAGAGAAATGGATTTTTTTTGTTCTTTTTGAGTTATTGTTCTGATTTTTGTGTATATTTGCAGAATAATCGTCAAGCAATAGGATTTAAGTCTATGAGAATTATAAATCGCAACTTATGGATAGTCGCTATAGTGGCAATGCTTTTAGTTGGTTCAACTACTGTTGTTGATGCAAAGACCAAGAAAGGTAAGACTAAGACCAAGTACTGTAACAATAACAAGAAAAACTAAACAAATAACATAGAAGACATCAAAAATGAAGAAATTATCATTACTCATTCTCATGGCAATAGTCGCCATGACTGCAAGTGCCTATACCTACTACAATAACATTGAGATAGGCAACTTCAAGTATAATCTTGGCTTAGGCTCTTCGTCAAGCGAGGAGAATTATGCATTCTTGAAGGGACTTTCTAGCACGGCAAGCACTTCGCTCACCACGCTCGATATCCCGGGTATGTAGTTTACAACGGCAACCGCTATCGTGTCACAACAATCACACAACAGGCTTTTGAGAACAACACCAAGATAACCACTGTAAACTTTGGCTACGGTGTGGAAAATCTTAGCAGTTATGTGTTTGACGGCTGCACCAATCTCAAATATGTGAACCTGCCCAGCTCGGTGAAGGAGATAGGGCAGTTCGTGTTCCAGAACTGCACCAGTCTTATGGTTGTGGCATTTGCCGGCGAGAAGGCACCAAAGATATATGACTACACCTTCAACCTGTCGAGCACGACAAAGAAGGCTTCCACGGCGACCTATCGCGGCATGAACGCCCTGAAGGCCGACGCCAAGTGGGTGGCGGCTTTCGGTGCCAGCAACATCCTGCGCCATTACAGCTACAAGGTGGGCGATTTCAAGGTTTACAATTCCACCAACGGCTGCTGGCAATACTATGTCATTAAGAACGGCATCCCCTACAACAGCACCAGCAGCAACCCGTCGTTGCGCTCAATGTGCGAGCTGGTGGGAGCCACCTTTACCGACGGCTCAAACTATACCATCAGTTTGCCGCAAACTGTAGGAAATTCTTCGAACAACTCCCCAGGCAGTTATAAGTTCTATGGCGTTGCCGACAGCGCGTTCATGAACAATACTGCAATCACCGAAGTGAGAGACAACAA
The DNA here is from genome assembly GCA_937904375.1 of uncultured Prevotellaceae bacterium. Classification (GTDB taxonomy): domain Bacteria; phylum Bacteroidota; class Bacteroidia; order Bacteroidales; family Muribaculaceae; genus Sodaliphilus. The sequence continues at coordinate 10,434 of CALDIG010000021.1, read as the reverse complement.
CACTATGGCTTATAGAATTGGCAAATATGCGTTCTATAACTGCACCAACCTCGATTGGGCCGAAGTTCCGGTAGATACTATAGACGACTATGCTTTCTCACGTTGCTCCAAGCTCGATGTGGCCGATATTGTTAACAATAATTTGGGAACAGGGGTTGCATATATTGGAAAAGAGGCATTTAGCTATTGCGCCCTCAAAAATATCACAATTCCCGCAATGACTAGATTTGTTGGTAATGGGGCTTTTGCCAACAATTCCTCCATGACCACCTTCTACATTGATGGAACCAACCCAAGTTTCACCGTTTATAAAGGTGCTCTGTATAATAAAGCCAAAACAGAGCTTTATTGTATTCCCGGGTTATGGACTCAGAACGGAAGCAATGGTTCTTTTGCCGAGACATTGCAAGTGGTGCGTTCTGATGCTGGGCGGGGGTGCTACATTACATATCTACATTTGCCTTATAATGTTCAGCGCCTTGAGTGGAATGCATTTGCTTATTGCTCCAAATTAAAATCAGTTCACATACCGTCGTCGGTGACTTATTTTGCGCATAGTACTTTTGTGGGCAGCCTGTCAATAGAAGAAGTTTTCATCAATTTAGAAACACCAACAACCACCGACTGGTTGTGGCCGCTAAAAGAAAAAAATGTGAAAGTTTACATCCCCTTTGAGGGTTACTCAACTTATCCCAGCAGCTCCATCTGGTCGCAATATAACCTTCAAACTGACCCTGATGCTTATGGCCACTGCAACTGCTATGACATCATATCCACCGACAATTTAAGATATACTGTCACCTCAAATTCAGCTTATAGTCATAATGGCTACACAGGCAACGGCACGCTGAAAATTGTCGGAATCGGCACCGACGGCTCAGCGAAAACAATTCCTGCCTCGATAAGCTATGGAGGAAAGAGTTATGTACCTACAGAGATTGGGTCTATGGTAGCCTTTACCAAATACAACTTAACCATCACTGGAGCTCCAAGCATAACAAAAATAGGAGGTTTGACCTTTGACTCTTCAAAGTTGACAAATTTCCCTTTCATTAATGTCGAGGAGATTGGTAACGGAGCATTTGCAAATACAGCCAATTTGACTGTGCCCATCACTAATGTCACAAAGCTGAAAACTGTTGGCTATGAAGCGTTCATGAATTCTGGAATAACAAAGTTTGAGCCCTCCACAGCATTAACGTTCATCGATGGCTTAGCTTTTTACAACTGTAAGAATCTTACAGAGATTTTCCTGCCGCACATTGATGGCAAGAACCCTCTCAGCCTCGGTGTCATGTTCTTTGCAAATAATGCCAGCAATTTCAAGTGCTGGGTTGACTACCGCAAGTTACCTGATTATTTTAATCTCAGCAACATCGACACATCAAGTTTCTACCCTCACCTCAAGCTCGACAGCGAGTGGCAGTCGTTTGCCTGCATCAATGGCATTGACTTCCGCAACAGCGGCGTGCAGGCCTACGTTGTCTCAGGTTACAATGAGAGTCAAAAGAAGGCTAACTTGACCGTTGCCAATCTGCTGAAAGAAAAGAACGGTGCTGTGGTGCATGGAGCCCCCAACACCTACTACCGTCTGAAATATGCCTCCGATGGCGAGACTTCATCCTATATGGTGGGAATAACAACTGGTTCACAGACCGTCACATCGGGCAACACAGTAAGCTATTTCAAGCTTAATGCCACCCAACCAGTATTTGAAAAAGTAGCTCCAGCCACCAACTTCCCTCGTGGCTATGCCTACCTCAAACTCAACACCAACGCCACTGGCGGAGCAAGCACAATCTACACCAACCTGAGCGAAAACGTGGCAATCCCAGGCGATGTGAACGGTGACGGCAATGTCACAGCAGCCGATGTGACTGCACTTTATGACTTTATGCTCAACAACGACAGCTCACACATTGTCAATGGCGACCAAAATGGCGATGGCAACATCACTGCCGCCGATGTCACCGCAGTCTATGATGTACTGCTGGGGCAGTAGTTTTGCCGCTTCGCTAGATTGCAGCTCTTCGCGCTGGTTTTTTAAGACAATTAAGGACAAATATATTACCGCTACGCGTGGGGGATTAAGGACAATTCCCCCACGCTAGTTTTTCACGCTTCATCGCGGGAATATCAAACAACGTCTCGGTTATATTAAACAACTATAACAACATCTTAACAACAGAAACAACAAAAGTGTGCGCTAGTTAATACAAGTCGAAGACTTGATGATGTGCGAAAAATGCGATTAAGCGAGTCAAAGCTTGAGCTTGCTCAAAGCCTTGCGAGCGTGAGCATTTTATATAAACACATTGTGCGTTCCAGCTCGAAGAGCTAGAGCGCACTGTGTGTATGCAGCGATGTCGTGGTTGCACATCGAAGATGTGCAGTAGTGGTTGCGTGTTAATCATTTAGCCAGATTGACTACTGCACATCTGCCGAAGTGCAGCATTAGATGCAGTAGCCTGTCACACAGTGCCACCCACCGCTCCGCGGTGTGCGGCACAATGTGTTTCGCACAACGCCAAGTCTTCGACTTGTCTTAGTCGCCCCCACGCCTCAAAGTTTACATAATGCTGTCGCCGCGGTGTGGTTTTTTGACAGACAGACATACAGACAATCAGACGTGTGTTCAGTATGTCTGTCTGTCTTAAAAATATTTAGATAAAATGCTCACGCTCGAAAGAACTTGAGCAAGCTCAGTTCTTTACTCGCTTAATCGCATTTTTGTTGTGTTTGTTGTTCTCTTGTTGTGTGGGTTGTTTTATATAACGGTATTGTTTCTGCTCGTTTAAATAAAATGCTCACGCTCGCAAGGCTTTGAGCAAGCTCAGTTCTTTACTCGCTTAATCGCATTTTTCTAGTCGTTTGATACAGCATGCGTCAAATAAATAGTTGTTCTTGTTGTGATGCTGTTGTTTTGGGTTGTTTTTATATAACGGCTTATATAACGGCTTATATAACGGCTGCGGCTGCATTAAGCATTATGCATTATCAAAGCCACAGCGTGGGCGGCGATGCCTTCGCCGCGGCCGGTGTAGCCTAGGTGCTCGGTGGTGGTGGCTTTGATGGAGACTTGTGAGATGTCGCAGTTCATGCACTCGGCGAGCTGCCGCTGCATGGCAGGGATGTGCGGGTTCATCTTGGGCTGCTCGGCGCAGATGGTGATGTCGCAGTTGCCCAGCGTGTAGCCTTTCTCTCCCAGCAGTCGCATCACTTCTCGCAATAGTTTGCGGCTGTCGATGCCCTTATATTGCGGGTCGCTGTCGGGGAAGTGGTAGCCGATGTCACGAAGCGCGGCGGCGCCGAGCAGCGCGTCGCACAAGGCATGTATTGCCACGTCGGCATCGCTGTGTCCCAGCAATCCCTTGTCGTGGTCGATTTTCACACCACCAATCCATAACTCTCGCCCTTCCACAAGGCGATGAACGTCGAAGCCGTACCCTATGCGCATAATCTACGTTAATGAAATGAATAAATGAAAAAAAGGAATTAAAAGCCATTACTAACTTTTTCTTCCATTTTTTATGTTTTTTCTGAAATCTGTCCTCCGAAATCTGTCCTCCGAAATCTGACCTCTGAAACTGACCTCTGATCTCTGATCTCTGACCTCTGACCTCTGATCTCTGATCTCTGATCTCTGATCTCTGACCTCTGATCTCTGACCTCTGATTTCTACTTGTTGAACAGGTTTCGTATGCCGTCCATGTCGAAAGAGAGGGTGAAGCGTAGGGTCTGGTCAAGTGGGCTGTTCTGCGCAGTGGCAATCATGTAGGCAGCGTCGAGCTTAATGACGCTGAGTGCGAAGCCGGCACCCAGACCAAAGTATTTACGGTTACCCTTGTACTTGTTCTCGCTGAAGTAGCCTCCACGCAAGAAGAACTGCTGGTTGTAGCTGTACTCGGCACCTATCGAGAAGTTGATTTCCCGCAATTCCTCCTTAAAACCGCCAGGAGCATCGTTAAACGACTTGAAGATACCCGATATCGACGACATATCTTTCCAGTCCTGCAGAGCCTGCTCATAATCCTCTTGGTTGTCATAGTTTGTCAAGCGTGGACGTGCTGGCACGAGCAGTTTGTTGGCCTCGCCACTGATGGTGAGGTTGTGATAGTCGGCAAGGGGGAAGGTGAATGCTGTGCCCAGCTTGAAATTGGTGGGCAAGAAGGCTGGGTCGTCGCCGCCGTTGTAGCTCACCTTCGAACCGATGTTGGAGATGTTGAAGCCCAGCGTCCACTGGCACTCGTTGCGTCCCACCATGGGGTAGGTGCACAGGAATCCCGAGATGTCGGCCGAGAATGCCGAGGCTCCTGTAGTCTGGTCTGTGCCGCTGTAACTGGAGTAACCCAGGTCGCTGTAGATGTATCGCAGCACTACGCCCATCGAGAATTTCTCGCTCAACTTGCGTGAGTAACCCACGTCGAACGCCATCTCAAAGGGGTTGATGCTCGCCAGCGAATTGCCGCCGTCGTCGGCGCTGTTAATCTCACCGAGCGAGAAGTAGCGCATCGATGCGCTCACCGCCTGGTTGTCGTTGCTGCCTATCTTCCAGTAACCCGAGAGGTTGGCGAGGAAGATGTCGTTAACGAGTTTGCGTAGCCAAGGGGTATAGGAGATCGAAACCCCCGCCTTGCTGTAGGCGAAGGCATATTTTGAGGGGTTCCAGAATTGCGAGTTCACGTCGGGGTCGGTAGCGGCACCCTGGTCACCCATTGAGGCACCGCGCGCATCAGGGGTGATGCTGAGTGACGTCACACCAGTGGTGATTGGGTTGAATTCTTCGTTTTTGATGTCGTCGTCGGCGAGAGCTGCAGTGCTGGTCATCAGCAAAGCCAGTGCCACAAGTATTCTTGTTGATTTTTTCATAATCTAAAAACAGACAAATTAGAGTTTCAATATGTATATATAACTCCAATAAGCTGCTTTTATTGTATTTTGCGGTTTATAAATTTGGGATGCCTTAGAATAGCTTTGCAAGGTTCTCGCTCATCATCTTCACCGACATGGCGAGCAGGATGATGCCGAAGAACTTGCGCAGGAAGAAGATGCCACCTTCACCTAGGAGGTTTTTGACTTTGTCGGTGGCCTTAATGACAATAAACACCCAAATCATATTGATTGCCAGGCCAATGAGGATGTTCACGTCGGCATACATCGCCTTTAGCGAGATTAACGTAGTCAATACTCCCGCGCCGGCAATCAGTGGGAACACCATTGGCACAAGTGTGGCTCCACCGCCAGGGGTGTTGTTCTTGAATATCTCCACGTCGAGAATCATCTCTAGCGCCATGAGGAACATCAGGAAACCACCGGCGGCTGCAAACGACTGGATGTTGCAGTTGAAAATCTCGAGGATCCAGTAACCTCCGTAGTAGAACCCTACCATCAAGATGGCAGAGTAGATGGTGGCTTTCCAAGCGTTCACCTCACGCCCTTTAGAGCGCAAATCCATGATGATAGGCACCGAACCCACAATGTCGATGATACTGAGCAATACCAGTGCCGAACTTAATATTTGAGTGAAATTCATTTGTCTAATGCATAATTCATAATGCACAATGCATAATGATATTTAGTGTTTTAATTTATTTGATATCTTTGTCACCTTTCTCTCTTTTACGCCAATGCGAGGATGATGAGCTGGGCGGTTATCACTCGCAGAAACATGGTGAGAGGATATACGGTACTGTAGGCTACCGAGGGGGCGTCGTTGCCTGCCGTCTTGTTGGCGTAGGCGAGGGCGGGTGGGTCGGTAGTGGCACCCGACACCATTCCCATGATGGTGCAATAGTTGAGCTTGAACTTGCCACGAGCCACCAGAGTGACTATGAGCAGCGGAATAAAGGTTATCAAGAAACCATAGAGCACCCACCGAGCGCCTTGTGCGTTGAACACCGTCTCGGCGAAGTTGCCTCCGGCGGCAATGCCCACGCTGGCGAGGAAGAGGCAGATGCCAAGCTCACGCAAGAGCAGGTTGGAGCTGCTGCTGGTGTAGGTGATGAGTTTGAACTTATAGCCATAGCGTCCCAGCAAGATTGCCACGATGAGCGGTCCGCCAGCGAGTCCCAGTTTCATAGGCACGCTCATGCCCGGCAGCATCAAAGGGACGCTTCCTACCAAAATGCCTAAAACAATTCCCAAGAACATCGTGAAGATGTTGGGGCGGTCGAGGGTTTTCTCGGAATTGCCCATGCGCTTGGCGAGGCGGTTGATGTCGTTGATGTTGCCCACCACGGTGAGGCGGTCGCCCACCTGCAAGGCAAGGTTGGGGCTGGCAAGCAGGTCAAGTCCAGCACGGTGTACTCGAGTGATGTTGAGCTTGTAGCCCATGCGCAAGCGCAGGGAGCCGAGTTTGCGTCCCGACAGCTCGTTCTTTGTCACCACGATGCGTCGTGCCGTCACGGGGTCGGGGTCAGCCTTCCAGTCCATCTCCTCGTGAGGCCCCAGCACAGCGTCAAACATCTCCTCGTCTTGCTGACTCATCACCACGAGTAGTAAGTCTCCCTCCTCGATAAATGTCTCGCTCACAGGGATGTGGACGTGTCCGTCGCTCTTGCGTATGCGCGAGATTATGAAGTTGTGGTCGATGATGTGATGAAGATGCTGGATGGTTTTTCCTATTATCAGTTTGTTGGTGACCTTATAAGTAACGAGGTGTGGCTGGAGTTGGGAGTTGGTGTTCTCGTCTTCTATTTCTTTTGCCTCCTTGTCAATGCCAATTTTGAAAATGGCTTTCAGCACAATGAACGACAAGATAATGCCCACTACACCAAGAGGGTAGGCAGCAGCATATCCCATCGACATAGACTCGTTAAGAGGGATGGCGGTGTCGCCTTGGGTCTCGATGAGCGTCTGTTGCGCGGCACCCAAGCCCGGCGTGTTGGTGATGGCTCCCGAGAGGATTCCCACCATGTCGGTGATGCGTATTCCGTCTATTCCAAAGTATATGCCTAATGCTACGGCGATATTGAGGAAGATAATTGTGACTGCCAGTCCGTTAAGCAGCAAGCCTCCATGCTTGAACGAAGAGAAGAATGATGGTCCCACCTGCAGTCCAATGGAAAAGATGAACAGTATAAGTCCAAATTCCTGGATGAATTTCAGGGTGTTCATGTCGATTGACAATCCTAAGTGCCCGGCAAGGATGCCCACAAAGAGGACAAATGTCGCTCCCAGCGAGATGCCATGAATCTTCACTTTGCCTAGCAGCACTCCAAGAGCAATCACAATGGCATAGATAAAAATGGAATGCGCCACGCCCGTCCCTGTCAATATATCTGTGAACCAGTTCATTACTCCAATTGTTTTTACATAGTCATGCGCCACCCAAATCAATAGGTTAGTGCAATGTTTTTTTTTAATCTGCAAAGGTACAAATATTTTCCTAATAATGATTATTCTCTATATCAAAACTTTTTTGTAACTTTGCCCTTTATTTAATAAACGTGTAACCAGTCATTATATAGGATTATGTCGATTGAGAATATACTATCACAAGCCACCGCACAGGCGGTCAATGAATTATATGGGGTGGAAGTGGCTCCCGAGAGTATCACGCCACAAGCCACTCGCAAAGAGTTTGAGGGCAATCTAACCATTGTCGTGTTTCCTTTCCTGAAGGCTTCGCACAAGGCTCCCGATGCCACAGCGCAAGAGATTGGTGAGTATTTGGCAGCTCATTGCGAGGCTGTGGAGAAGTTCAATGTCATCAAGGGTTTTCTTAACGTCACCATCAAGCCTTCGTTCTGGGCGCAGCTGCTCGACGACATCTGCCGTGATGAGAATTATGGATTTAAGCAGGAGACACCTGACAGTCAACTCGTGATGATTGAGTACAGTTCACCCAACACCAACAAACCCCTCCACTTGGGTCATGTGCGCAACAACCTGCTGGGTTTCAGCCTCGCGCAGATTATGAAAGCCAATGGCAACAAGGTGGTGAAGACCAATATAGTTAACGACCGTGGCATCCACATCTGCAAGTCGATGCTCGCTTGGCAAAAGTGGGGCAACGGTGCCACTCCCGAGAGCACCGGCAAGAAGGGCGACCACCTGATTGGCGACTTCTATGTGCTCTTCGACAAGAAGTATAAGACCGAAATCAAGGATATTGCTGCAGCTCAGGGCATCAGCGAAGAAGAAGCCGAGAAGCAATCGGCACTGATGCAAGAGGCTCGCGAGATGCTCAAGAAATGGGAGGCTGGCGACCCCGAGATTCGTGCGCTCTGGGAGAAGATGAACGAGTGGGTGTATGCCGGCTTCGACGAGACCTACAAGCGCATGGGCGTGGATTTCGACAAGATTTACTACGAGAGCCAGACCTACCTCGAAGGCAAGGAAAAGGTAGAGGAAGGTCTTGAGAAAGGCGTGTTCTACCGCAAGGACGACGGCAGCGTGTGGGCAGACCTTACTCCCGACGGTCTCGACCACAAAATTTTGCTGCGTAGCGACGGAACCAGCGTCTATATTACCCAAGACATTGGCACTGCCAAGCTCCGTTATCAAGACTATCCCATCGATAAGATGATATATGTGGTTGGCAACGAGCAGAACTACCACTTCCAGGTGCTCTCGCTCCTGCTCGACCGTCTCGGCTTCAATTGGGGTAAAGACCTGATTCACTTCTCTTACGGAATGGTGGAACTGCCTCATGGCAAGATGAAATCGCGCGAGGGAACAGTGGTAGATGCCGACGACCTTATGGACAAGATGGTTGAAGATGCAATGGCGATGACCAGTGACCGCCTTGAGGGCATGACCAGTGACGAGAAGCGCGAGGTGGCTCGCATCATAGGCATGGGCGCTCTCAAGTATTTCATCCTCAAGGTTGACCCGCGCAAGAATATGCTCTTCAACCCCGAAGAGAGCATTGACTTCAACGGCAATACGGGACCTTTCATTCAATACACCTACGCCCGCATCCAGTCGCTGCAGCGCAAAGCTGGCGACAATTTGTCCGCACTTAATGTGGAGGCAGTCACTCCAAACGACAAGGAAATCTCCATCATTCAACGCATTGCCGACTTCCCGACAGTTGTTGACGAGGCAGGAAAGACTTATAGCCCGGCGCTTGTCGCAAACTACACCTATGAGCTTGCCAAGGAGTTCAACCAGTTCTATCACGACTACAGCATCCTCAAGGAGGAAGACGAGAACGTTAAGGTGTTCCGCCTGGAGCTGTCCCGCACTGTGGCAAGCGTCATCAAGCGCGCCTTCTCACTGCTGGGAATCGAAGTTCCCGAACGTATGTAAAAACTGGCACACTATTTGCACAATATAAAAACTAAACAAACTAACAACTATAAATTATGAATTACAACAATCTTCCCCCGCTGCCGCAGGCAAGTGCCACTCAGGCAGCACCTTATCAGAGTGAATGGTCACTTAGCACCTACATGACGCAAGTAATGCGCAAGGTGTATGTGAAAATGTTCCTGGGACTGCTCGTGACGGCACTTGTGTCGCTGTTTGTTGCCGCTAATCCCCAAATTCTTGTGACACTGGGTAATATGATGATGGTGCTTATTGTCGCCGAGCTTGCCTTAGTGTTTGTTCTATCGCTTGCTATCAATAAACTGAATCCAGCAGTGGCAACGGCATTGTTCTATGTCTATGCCATTCTTAACGGCATTACGCTGGCACCAATCTTCTTTATATATACCGGTTCGTCGATCGCTCTCACATTCTTTGTGACATCAGGTGTTTTCTTGGCAATGTCGATTTACGGCTACACCACTAAGAAAGACCTTACCAAAATGGGAGCCATCTTGTTCATGGCACTCATTGGTTTAATAATCTGCACAATTGTCAATATCTTCTTGGCAAGTAGCACTATGGACTGGATAATCAGTTTTGCAGGAGTGTTGATTTTTACTGGTCTTACTGCTTGGGATACCCAGAAAATCAAGGAGATGGCACAGGAAACCGACGAGGTTAACGCAAGCAAGCTCGCCACAATTGGTGCTTTGTCGCTGTATCTCGACTTCATCAACCTCTTCCTTTATCTGCTCCGCTTCCTCGGTAGTCGCGATTGATAAATTCCTGCTTAAAAAAGTTTATAAAGTCGCCACAGCTTTGGTTTTTCATCGCTGCGGCGATTTTCTTTGCTAAAGTGAAAACTATTCACTAATTTTGCAAGTTGAAAAAGCAATCGTTTATGATAAAAGAGATACAACTGCGTTTAGACCCTCGCACGGCCCATTTTCTTGATGCCGTTGAGGAAGTGGTGGCAAAGCAAGAGGGCATCATGCGCCGGCGGCTGCGTGGCGTGCGCATCATCAAGCGTTCTATCGACGCCCGCAAAGAGAAGGTGATGGTAAATCTCAAGGTGCGTGCCTATATCGATGAGCCAATGGGTAACGACCACTTGGTGCCGCCCATTGTGTATCGCCGTGTGAAAGGCGACCGCCAAGCCGTTGTGGTGGGGGCGGG
>CALDIG010000020.1 GCA_937904375.1 uncultured Prevotellaceae bacterium | reverse complement strand
GTGTGAATCGGCTCTTCAGGCACTTCTTATCCTGCAAAATGACCAATAGGCCAAATTTTCTCATCGACTATGGAATTTTCAAAATTAAAAAACACTATAGAACAAGACGACACCAAGCCTGCCGCCACACCCGGTGAGCAAGAAACCATCGACCGCGATATGCCCGATGAGAACGAAACAGATGATGTGGCTGTGGCAGATGTGAAAAACTGCCGAGCTGGTCAACACTATAGTCATAAAAGACGAGACCACAGGAAAAACAGCTATTAACATCCCTGTGCCTGATAAAGATTCCGTGAAGTCGCTACTGACAGTGATAGGCAAGCTTCTGCCTTAAACCACAAAAGGTAATTTGTCCGACAAATTCAAATTACAGACTAAACCAAGCAAAATGAAAGGCACTTCTCTCAAAGCATGAGAAGTGCCTTTCAGCATTGTAATGTAAGAAAAAATAGAAGAGAGAAGAGAGAAGAGTGGATATTAATCCTCGTCTTTGCTTGCCTCTTCGTATTCCTTGAGGAGTTTCTCCTGAACATCGCCAGGAACGAGTTCGTAGCTTGCGAACTTCATCGAGAACGAAGCACGGCCACCAGTGATAGAGCTCAAAGCGGTAGAGTAGCTTGCCATCTCCTTCAATGGAATGCGAGCCTTGATGGTCTCGAGACCGTTAGCACTCGACATATCCATCATGATGCCGCGACGGCCGGGGAGGTCGCTCTGAACGCCACCCATTGCATCGCTTGGCACGAGAATCTCAACATCGTAGATAGGCTCTAGGACCTTAGGATTAGCGTCGCGGAAGGCCTTGCTGAAGGCGTTACGAGCTGCCAGACGGAACGAGATTTCGTTACTGTCAACTGGGTGCATCTTACCGTCGTAGATGCACACACGCACGTCGCGAGCATAAGAGCCAGTCAATGGTCCTTGCTCCATGCGGTCCATGATACCCTTCACGATAGCGGGGATGAAGCGTGCGTCGATGGCACCACCCACGATACAGTTGTAAATCACAAGCTTGCCACCCCAGTCGAGATCCATCTCCTGCTTGTCGCGGATGCTCATCTTGAACTCCTGGTTGCCAAACTTGTAAACATCGGGCTCGGGCATACCTTCACGGTAAGGCTCGATAATCAGGTGTACCTCACCAAACTGACCCGAACCACCCGACTGTTTCTTGTGACGATAGTCGGCACGAGCGGCCTTAGTGATGGTCTCGCGATAAGGTATCTTAGGCTCGATGTACTCGATTTGAACCTTCTCGTTGTTCTCGATGCGCCATTTGAGGGTGCGTAGGTGGAGTTCGCCCTGACCGCTGATAATGGTCTGCTTCAACTCCTTAGATTGCTCAATAAGCCATGTTGGGTCTTCCTCGTGCATGCGGTTAAGGATTTGACCAAGTTTCTCAATCTCGCTCTCATTAACCGGGCGGATAGCGCGCTGATACTTGGGAGCGGGATATTGGATGAAGTCGTAAACGCGCTCGCAATCCTTATCGTTCAGGGTATTGCCACGACGCACGTCTTTAAGCTTAACAGTTGCGCCGATGTCGCCAGCCTGCAACTCGTCGATAGGAGTCTTTGCCAAACTACCGCACACTGTGTTGAGCTGTGTGATGCGCTCCTTGCTGCCGCGGTTCATATTGTTGAGGTCAGTACCGGCCTTGATGGTGCCGCTCATCACCTTGAAGTAAGAAACCTCGCCAATGTGAGGCTCAACGGTGGTCTTGAAGAAGAAGAGGCTTGTTGGACCGTTGGGGTCGCATTTCACCTCGTTGCCATCGGTGTCGGTAACTGCTGGCATCTCGGCGGTGGTGGGAACTACCTCGCCAAGGAATTCCATGAGGCGGTCAACGCCCACGTTCTTCTCGCCGCTGATGCACATCACTGGGATAACGCTGCAGTCGATAAGACCCTTGCGCACGCCGTCAACGATTTCCTCTGGGCTGAGGGTGTCGGTCTCAAGGAATTTCTCCATGAGTGTCTCATCGCCTTCGGCAGCCATCTCCACGAGAGCCATGTTCAGCTCCTCGGCACGGTCTTGGTGGGCGGCGTCGATGTCGGTGACGGTAGCCTTGCCGCTGTCGCCGTCGTAGGTGTACTGCTTCATTGTCATCACGTCAACAATGCTCTTGAAGCCTGCACCGGTCGAAACAGGGAATTGCACGGGAACCACCTTGTTGCCAAAGGTCTCGCGCAGCTGGTTGAGGGCGTTGTCATAGTCGGCAGCATCGTTGTCAAGACGGTTGATGGCGAAGATGAGAGGCTTCTTAATGTTGCCCACAGTGCGATACTGGTTCTGAGTACCTACCTCAATTGCGTTCTGGCCGTTGATGAGCATCAAGCCGGTGTCGGTGACGTTGAGGGCTGTAACGATGTTGCCCACATAGTCGTCCATGCCTGGGCAGTCGATGAAGTTGAGCTTCTTGCCGTTGTTCTCCACGCTGAAGATGGTTGAGAACACCGAGTTGCCATACTCCTTCTCCACAGGGAAATAGTCACACACGGTGTTACCTGCGTCGATAGTGCCGCGGCGGTTGATAAGGCCACAGTCAAAGATGATAGACTCGGCAAGGGTGGTTTTACCCGAGCCTTTGTTTCCTAATAATGAGATGTTACGAATCTCGTTACTTTTATAAACTTTCATGAAAATTATTAGTGAAATTAAATGATTTGAATTTACTTCTTCTTACTCCAATAATCCCTGCCAAAGCGGCGTTCCAAACTACCAAAAAACAGGGGTTAGCCATTTGAGCCCACAAAGTTAGTGATTTAATTTCTAAAAATTAAATTTTTTCCCAATAAAGTACAATTTTATTTGAAAAATGGGAATTTGGATAGGAAAAGAGGTTATCGGTTAGTGGAAATCGGGGATTGGTTATTGCACGTGACTGAATATTCTATTGTCTTATCCGCTCTTCAGCTTGTCTGCTCGTCAGCTTGTCTGCTCGTCAGCTTGTCTGCTCGTCAGCTTGTCTGCTCGTCAGATCGTCAGCTTGTCTGCTCGTTAGCTCTCACCGGCTCATTCGTTTGAGGATGTTATAGCTTGGGAGGATGCCGAGTTCTCCGGCTTTGCTAAGGTCGGCTGTGCCTTTATCCTTGTCACCGAGTTGCAGGTAGATAAGTGCACGGTTAAAATAAGCCTCTCCCAGGTCGGGTTTCAGCTCTATGGCACGCGTATAGCTTGCAATAGCACCATCATTATCGCCCTTCAGAGTTTGAAGATATGCGAGGTTATAGTAGGCGTAGGTGTTGTGAGGCGACAGAGTGACGACAGTCCTCAAGTCGGCAACCATATCGTCTAGCGCCACTTCTCGCACACGTCGTGCAAGCATTGTCTGGTTCTCGTTGTTCTCTCCCGCAGATGTCTTGATGGCCTCATCGAGTTGCAGTTTCACCATCCTGGCGTTGAACCTCAAGAAATAAGCAAGCGTGAAGTCCCTGTTAGCGTCAATAGCTCGGTCGGCATCGGCGATGGCGGCATCCACATTTTTCAACAGAAAGTAGTCCATCGCCCTGCCAAAATAGTCAATGGCGCGCACATCACCAGTGGCAATGAGACCATTGAAATAATCCACACTGTTAAACCTTGAGCGAGCCTCATACTCCGAAAGGCTTGGTGCGCCACACACGAGAGTGAGAGCACTGGTGAGCGCAAGCAACTCATTGACCTGCGTCATCTCTTTCATGAAATGGGTGCGCCCGTTGAGCTTATTGTCATAGCTATAATAAGACAGTGAAAACACGCTCTGCGGCTCCACATCCACATTATTGTCCTGGATATATCCACGTGTCTTGTTGCGATAGCGTCGATGACCGGCTTTCTCGTCATAGAGGCCGTCGCTCTCTAAGTTCACCTCGGGCTTCAGTTCGTTGTTCACATCTACTACAAGTAGTTGGCTGAACCGCTTTTTAACCTCCTCTACCGACTCTTCCAAGCTGCCATCCATCATTTCTCGCTGCCGCTGTGCCTCCTGCTCCTGCTTGTCTATATGTTCCTGTGCACGCTTGTTGTGTATCTGCTCGGAGCGTTCACGCTCTATGTCCACTGGGTTGAAAGAACTGAAATGCACACCTTTAGCTTTCATCACGGTGATAGCTGTCTCCAGGTCTTTCTCATATCCTCGCTTGTCGCCCAGCCGTTGCTTGAGTTGTGCCCGGAGCATATATCCGCTCTCAAACTTGGGATACTTGGCAAGAATGGCGTTCATGTCGGTAAGAGCAGCTTGATACTGTCGTGTCTCGATATATAGCATAGCGCGTTGATAAAGAGCCACAAAGTCGTCTTTATCCTTCTCCAGCATAGCGTTAAGTCCGCTGATGCCCTGCCGGTATTGCCCTATGTTGATGAGCATCATGGTGCGGTTATAGAACGCGGGATAGTTGTCGGGGTCATGGTCGAGCACAAAGTCATAATCCTCAACGGCCTTGTTGTAATCTCCCACCTCGCTACGCAGCAGCGCGCGGTTGTAGTGAGCTGTCACATTGTTGGGGTCGAGGGCGATGGCATAGTCCAAATCGGCCATCGTGCCGCGGATATCATTGACCTGATACCTTAGATAAGAGCGGTTGATGTAATACCCCACGTTGTTGGGTTCGAGCTTTACAGCCTCGTCAATATCTGCGAGGGCTTTTTTGTAATCCTTGAGATAGTTGGCATATATCTCGCAACGGGCAAGATAGGCTTGCGTTGTGTTTTTATGTTTTTCTATGCACCTCGACACATAGTTTAGGGCACCTAGCGAGTCACGGCGTTCAAGGCACAGCTGTGCCATGCCCAGTGTGGCGCGCTCGCTAGTGGAGTCGCGCTCAAGACACCATGTAAGGCAGCTGTCAGCTGTGTTATAGTTTTTTAGAGACAGCTCACACATTGCCATGTTGAGCATGAGGTCGGGGTCATCGGGATTCATCTGCTGGCAAGTCCGGTAGTCTCCAATCGCCTCTTCGTAGTTGCGGATATTGTGTCTTGCCACGGCACGCACCCGATAAGCGTCTTTGATAAATGGGTTTATCTCAATGCACTTCGAGGCGTCGGCTTCGGCGCCCGAGTAGTCGTCGAGCGATATTTTTGCCACGGCACGATAGTAATAAGGTTCGGGTAAATAGGGCTTCTGCTGAATGACCTGATTGAAATACTGAATAGAGAGAATGTAGTCCTCAAAGTACAACGCATTAATCCCTATTTTCATCACCTGCTCGGTATTGATTTGAGCAAACAAAGCAAGAGAACTAGAAAACAAGAGGACAAGACAAGAAGATGTCCTCTTCAAGCTGACAAGCCAACGAGCAAAGAAGCTTACAAACTGACAAGACAATGGTATGCTATCTCCTCCAAACACTAACCTCAAACTATAACCACTAACCACTAAACTTTTGTGCAAAACTAAAACTCACGTCTCACTTTTTTTCGAGAATCACCAGTGTCTTGTTTACCGACCTTCCCATCTCATCACGCTCGGTGGTGAGGAGTTCTACTTCGCGGTCGCTGCGCTTGCGACACGACTGCGCCTCTTCCATAGCAATGAGCAATCGTGTCTCGGTGTCGATATTAGGACACTGATGATGCGACGACTTCAAATCCTCATACTCGATGGCAAATTCCTTATTAGGGTCAATAGTGATTACACCATTTATAATATTGCATCCGCTGGTTATGTTCACTGTGAGCATATCAATGTCGTTGACCAGTTTAATGTCTCGGTCTTCTACATCCTCGCCATTGATCACCTTTACAAGCCAGGGACCATTCATGAAGTCTAGATTTTGGCGACGCAACTTAATGAGCACATCGCGGCGGCGGTTCTTCAACTCCATGTACTCGGTATCGCCAACCTTGACAAGTGCCACCGATGTCACGTCATCAATAGCCTTGAGCAAATCTCGCTCTATATACTGGAAATAGCCCCCCGATTTCTTGGTTACCAGCATTTTGTCAAAAGATATCTTGTTGTCTTTCGATAGTTTATAGGTTGCATTAATGGCATTAGTGCCTGTGTTGCCATAAAGCATGTGACCTGCCACATCAAAGTTTAGATAAACCCGCGAACCGGCAATAGGCATCACTGGCGACTCGTTTATCTCAACCACATTCCACTCGCCGTTAATCTGCTCCATCTCATTGGTGATAGGCAGGTCAACTTCCTGTTCAAACGGTTCAATAAAAACCGTCTCAATCTTTTTATCTTTTTTGTCCTTATCTTTCTTTTTCTTGCCAAACGCCACATCAGGGCTTGCCATCAGGGTTAGCAGCAAAGCGAATATCGTTATTTTTCTTATCATTTTCAGTGTTTTTTACTGTCAAAAATACGCTTTTGTTCAGCAAATTTCGTCATTTTTCAAACAATAAACAAATTTGACCCTTACTTTTTATTATTTTTTTATAACTTTGTCACCCATTTTAATTTTCTACACATCTAAGCAAATCATTTGCCAAAAAATCAAAAACACATTAATAATAATATCTAACTCATTAATAATCATGACACAAATCACGAAATCGGGGCTTGACCCTAAGAACTTCTTCGACATCGTGGATGGTAAGCCTGTTGCGCTCTTCGTGCTCACCAACGACAACGGCGTGGAAGCCTGCATCACAAACTACGGAGGACGCATAGTGAGCCTGATGGTGCCCGACCGCGACGGCAAACTCACCGACGTGGAGCTGGGACACGACAGCATCGCCAACTACCTCGCCGACCCAGGAAACTTTGGCGCGCTCATAGGCCGTTACGGTAACCGCATTGGCTACGGTAAGTTCTCAATTGATGGCGTTGAATACAATCTTCCCATCAACAACGGCCCGCACTGTCTGCATGGCGGTCTCAAGGGCTATGACAAGAAGGTGTGGGATGCCAAGCAAGACGGCAACCGCCTGGAGCTTACGTTAACCGACCCTGACGGTAACGAGGGCTTCCCCGGCACGCTCAACGTGAAGGTGGTATATACACTGACCGACGACAACGCTATCGACATCGAGTATAGCGCCACTACCGACAAGCCTACCATCGTCAACCTCACCAACCACTCCTACTTCAACCTCAACGGCGACCTCGCTTCGAGCATTCACAACCATGTGCTCACCGTTGACGCCGACCGCATTACGCCAGCCGATGCCACACTGATTACCGATGGCTCGTTTATGGACGTGGCAGGCACGCCCTTCGACTTTCGCACGCCCAAACCCATTGGCCAAGACATCAATGCCGACGACGAGCAGCTCAAGAACGGCAACGGCTATGACCACAGTTTTGCTCTCAATCATCCTGGCGATTTGAGCAAAGTGGCATTGCGCGTGATGTCGCCAGTGACGGGCATCGTTATGGAGGTGTTCACAACAGAGCCGGCAGCGCAGATGTACACCGGCAACTTCCTCGACGAGAACCTAAAAGGCAAGTTCGGCATCGGCTACCCGGCGCGCTCGGCAGTGGCGTTTGAGACACAGCACTACCCTAACACTCCCAACTGTCCCGAGTACCCATCCTGCGAGCTGCGACCAGGTGAAACTTACTACACCCGCACCATATACAAGTTCATGACAGCATAACACATTACCAGATAAGCAAAAAGGGCCACTCGACAATTGCGTGGCCCTAAACTTTGAATCTTATCTCGATGATAGTTTTCTATAACATACAAAACTCATAACTCATAACTCATAACTCATAACTATATTCCTTCTTCGCGGTCTTTCTCAAACTCGTCGCTCAGCTCACGCAGTTCTTCCTCGTTGAAGTTCTCATCACCATAAAACGCCTCGTCAATTTCGGCGTCAATATCCGTATCAACCTTAATTGGTGCTGCAAACATATCGGGCAGTGTCTCTTGGGGAGCCTTCCCCTCCTTGCGCTGGCACAACGGGTCGTGAAGACTCTTGCCTGGCACGGTTTCTTTGAGAATCATGTAGAAATAGCGCTCAGTCATGTAATCAAAGACAAACTTCATCTTCTGGCCTTCGTCTTCTATCAACTCGTCGAGAGCGGTATCTTCCATGATCCAAATGTCCTCATCCGAATCAGTGTCCATATCATAGTAAGTCACCTCTTTCTCTTTGCACCAATCCTCGTCGCAGATGACGAATGAGTCCATCTGACCCTTATCATAACCGGCGGCTTCCAAGATGGTGTTACGTAGCCTGACAAAAGTGTCAGAACTGTCAATCGCAATCTCTAATTTAAAATTTTCTGCTTCTTCCGAACCTATCAGAAACTTGTAAATCATAGCTTAGTTTAATTTAATTATAATTATCACGGTGCGAAATTAGTAAAAAAATGAATTAAGCAAGCATTCTTGCTATTTTTTTTTATCAACAAGTAAAAAAAAGTGCTTTTCCAAATTTTTTTACAACAAAAAACGCAAAAAATAGCATGTTTTTCATCACTTTTATCTTTTGGTCGTCACTTTTTCTCTACCATTATCACTCCCAGGAGCACCAGCGCGCAACCTATCACTGCCACCATGCCAACAGGCTCATTAATCATAATTACACCTATCACTATCGAGACCACCGGATCAAGGTAGAGATAGTTGCTGGCTCTGATGGTTCCTATCTTCTTGATTACCAGGTTCCACAAGAAGAACGCCGCCATGGAGCACACCAGTGCCAGGAAGAGCATATTGGTGAGTACCGAGGGGCGTAGCAAGGTGGAAACCGGTGTCAAGGGCTGGAAGAGTATCACCGGTAAAGCGCACAAAGTGCCATAAATCATCACCTTGCGGGTGATGTCGAGTGTGCTGTGGCGTCCCTGCACTTTTTTCAACAGGATGCTGTAGATCGACCACGACAGCGCAGCAAGAAACGCCAGGACATTACCCAGCAAGCCGTCACCCCACTTGAAGCCGTTGTGGAAGGTGACTACCGCCACTCCGGCAAACGCCACCGCCGAGCCAAGCAACACTTTCCACGAGAAATGCTCTTCCTTGAGGAATATCGCGGCGAGGATGGTCGTCAACAACGGATTGACGGCAACCACTATCACCACATCGCTGAGCAGGGTCAAGTCGAGCGCCACGTTCTGCAGCACAAAATACATGGCGCCGCCGGTCATGCCGCACAGCACTGCCAGCAGCTCGTCGCGCC
Organism: uncultured Prevotellaceae bacterium; assembly: GCA_937904375.1. Classification (GTDB taxonomy): domain Bacteria; phylum Bacteroidota; class Bacteroidia; order Bacteroidales; family Muribaculaceae; genus Sodaliphilus. Next base: position 1,082 of record CALDIG010000020.1, on the reverse strand, counting down.
GGCTCCATATCGAGACCTTAAAGCGCGAGATCACCAGCAGTCCCAAATAGGCGACTATTGAGCGATAGACGAAAATTTCGGTTGGTGTCACATGGGCGGCAAGCAATAGCTTAGTGCAGGGAAACGAAGCTCCCCACATCACTATTATAAGTATTGCCAGCACATGATAGCACCATGCATTATCACTTTTGCTCATTGTCATTCAAGTTTCGCTAGTTGTTAACTTGTTCACCTCTCCATCCATAATTTTCTCTCATCAGCATCCATAAGCTCTATGGCATATCGCAGTGCCGTGCGGGGCATCTCATGAGCATGATGGTGTAAGAATTCCAGAAGCACATCAAGGCTCACTCGCTTGCCCATCTCCCGCAGCATCCACCCTACCGCCTTGTGCATCAGGTCGTGAGGATGATGCAGATGACGCTCAGCATAGCGCAGCGTGAGGGTCGGGTCGCCATGCTTGAGCGGTCCCAGCGTACATACCATCGACATGCGCTGCTCCCACAGGTTGTCGCTCGCGGCAAGACGGTCGATGGCAGCAAGTTTTTCCTCGTCGCTATAATTTGATGGCAGCATAAGCCACTCACCCAAAATCTTATATACCGAAAGGTCAACGAGGTCCCAATTGTTGGCGCGACGGGCGTGGCTCAAATAGAATTTTACAATGGCATCGCGCATTGTTATAGCCTCAGGGGCACTAATCAATCGTTTCTTGCAATAAGCCTCAAACTGTGCCACCAGCACCAGCAAGCCGCACAAGCGCACCTCATGCCACGGCGAGGCGAGCAAATTCTCCACCTCACCCAGTGGCAACGCCTTGCAACGAGCCACCACACGGCGAGTGTCGGGGACTTTGATACCAAGGAACCGGTCGCCCTCGCCATAGTCGCCCTCACCAGTCTTGAAAAACCGCATCAAGTGCCGCGCCTGCTGCTCATCGGCAAGCGACTCCATGTGGGCAATCACCAGCCCAGCAGTCGTTAGTTCCTTATCATTATGTGCTTTAGCCACAACCGAAGAATTATTATTTAACTCAAGTTTCTAAAGTTCTAAAACTTTATAAACTTGAAGGTTAGAGGTTA
>CALDIG010000019.1 GCA_937904375.1 uncultured Prevotellaceae bacterium | reverse complement strand
CGCCCTCGTAGTTGTCGTAGATGAAGCCTATGGCACGGTTGCGGCTTGGGTCAAGCACCACTTTGAAGAACCCGCTGGGCACCACTATGTTTTCGTCTTTGCCTATGCGTTTGCTAGTGCCGTTGAATAGGTCTAGTTGTTTCGGGCACATTATTTATCTTTTTGTCATCTTTTGCCCCAAATGCTTGAACCGTAGCCCGCTACTATTTCTCACATTTGTAACAAAATCTGCTCAAAAATCTAAAATAATCTGACCCGAGCAATTCATAGAACACCCCTTTACAGAAACCCTCCATGTGAATGGCGGGTTTTTTATTGATTCTGGCCAAAAGAAGCCATTGTTCAATGAGATATCGTCGCTACGATATATTCTGAGTGGGTGCCGATGCGGTATTTCCCGCCCCAGATGCCGAGACCGGAGGAAATGTAGTAACGGGTATTGCCTTTTTGTAGCGGTCCCCAAGCTTTTTCGTACATGGCATTCACCATCAGGCTGATGGGCCACACCTGTCCCTCGTGGGTGTGACCGCTGAACTGGAAATCTACTCCTGCCTGCTGCGCCTCCTCGAGGTTGTAGGGCTGGTGGTCGAGCAAGATAATGTATTTAGTGCTATCAACCCCATCTAGCAGGTGTTGAAGCGGCTTGCGCTTTGGGTTGAAGCGGTCGTCACGCCCCGCTATCACTAGGTCGCCAACGGTGACAGCAGAGTCTCGCAACAGGGTGATACCTGCCTGACGATAGAAATCGAGCGACTTGTCGATGCCTGTGATATACTCGTGATTTCCCAAGCACGCCACCACTGGCGCCTTGAGCTGGTGGAAGTCGGCAGCCATGTCTTCCTCAAGCAGCGGTCGCACATAACCGTCTATGATGTCGCCGGCGACAAGTATCAGGTCGGGGCTTTCGTCGTTTATCATCTTCACCCATCGCTGCCACTCGGCCTTGCGATTGTGATATCCCAGATGCAAATCACTTACCATCACAGCCTTAATAGGTTTTGATAGTTTTTTTTCTGACATTAACTTTAACGGTTCTCGCACCTTATTGTTATAATGAATATTGCCATAGACCAGCAACACCGCAATCACAGCAGTGATAGTGCCAGCAGTCCACGCGTTGCAGTAAAGCCACTCCTTAGGCACAAGATGACACAACCGCCCCACATCGAGCAATAAGAAAGCTATGAGTAGGTAAAGGAACACGATGAGCCATGAAGTGCTCACGTTGTAAGTTGCCGACCCCAACCACAGCGGCATGCGGTCGAAGAGTCCCATAAAGCCCGCAAACATCATCACCAGCGAGGCAGCCATCAGCCCCACCACCGTCCATTTTGCCCACACAGGAAACGGAAGCACTTGATACACATGCCACAACACATAGGCATGGACAAGCACTGCAATAAGTATAATAACTATAAAACCTATCTTCATAACTAAGAAAACTTATGTGTTTTGAGCACAAAAATAGTCATTTTAATTTTTATTCACGCACGCAAAGTGATTTTTTCAAATAATTTTTCTATTTTTGTCAAAAATTTTTTATTCACCATGACAAATTACAAAATTATAATTTTAGGGATTATTTCGCTTATGGCTAGTTGTAGCATTGACGCTGAGGTGCTTCCTACCCCTCAGACCACTGGCGGCAAGCCGCTCATGCAAGTAATGAGTGAGCGCAAGTCAAGCCGAGATTATCAAGAGAATCAAGCGGTTAGCAAACAAGACCTGAGCAATATGCTGTGGGCGGCTTGGGGCATTACCCACGACGGCAAGCGCACCATCGCCACTGCCATGAACCGCCAGGAGCTGGTGCTCTATGTCATCACACCAACCGAGGTGAGCCGCTATAACCCCGAAGCCAACACCCTCACCGTGGTCAACACTGGCGATTTCCGCAAGTATTGCACCATGCAGGACTTCGCCGCCATTGCGCCCATCAACATAGTGCTGGCGGTAGATGTAACCAAGCAGAACAAGCCCGAGTTCCAAGCCTATACCGCAGGTGCAGCGTCACAGAACATCTACCTCTACTGCGCCCAGGCAGGGCTGAAGACAGTGGTAAGAGCTGGCTTCGACCAGGAGAACCTTCCCAAAATGCTCAAACTCAGCGACAACGAGCGCATAATGTTTGTTCAGACTGTAGGTAAATAATTTTCAGCAAACAAGCTGACAAGCTAGCGAGCAAGCAAGGCAATAGTTTTATTTTCTGCTACTCGCTAAGCGTTGTCATCTTATCATCATTCAACTTTTGCGAATTACATCTTACAGAACACTCTTTATAATCTTGGCAGCCATCTCGATGGTCGCCACAGTATCGTTGTCGTCGTGCAAAAAAGAGAAAAAACACGAGAAGACATTTCACGACTACTTCGACAAGTCGCAACTGAAATATATCTCGCAGCTTGGCAAGAGACCACAAATAGAAGACCGTCACGACAGCATCGACACGCTCAGAGTAGATAAAAAAGGCTTTCACCGCATCTATTCCATGCCGCCAAAGGGGAAGTTCATCGAGATTTTTGATGACACTAACCCAGTGCAGATTCCCTACGCTAAGAAGAACGGCATAGAACCCATCAGCAACCTGCACGATGCCTACCGCCTCAGGCAGCCATTGGTGAAAATCGCCACCTGCGAGGCCTACTATCTCGACAGCCTCACACACTCTATGCCCTACCTCGTGCCTAAAGCCGCTGTACTGCTCGAAGACATAGGCTGTGCCTTTGCCGACACCATCAAGGCGCGTGGAGGCAGTGCCTATCGCATCGTGGTGACAAGCTGCACACGGTCGCAGTTTACTGTGGGTAAGTTGATGAAGGTCAACGGTAATGCCTCTGAGCGTTCGTGCCACATGAACGGCACGACGTTTGACATCAGCTGGGTGCACTACGAACCCCTCGACAATGATTTCCTCCTCAATCAAGAAGATCTCACCTATGTACTGGGAGAAATCCTCTATGACTTCCGTCAAAAGAAGCGCTGCACAGTGCTCTTCGAGCAGGGGCAATGCTGCTTCCACATCACTGTAATATAAAACTAACATTTTATAACCCTTAAACAGAAATGACCGAACAAAATGCAATTGCCAACTATCTGAAATACACTGGCAAGAAATCGTTCAACTTTACCACGGCACTCATCGACATGGACGGAGTGCTTTTCGACTCAATGAAGAATCACACCCGCGCTTGGGTGAAACTGATGAAAAAGAACGGAATCAAGTGTACACGCGATGAGTTCTACATGTATGAAGGAATGACGGGACGCGACATCATCAAGATGAAATTCAAGAATGGTGCCGGCAAGAACGTCACCGACGACGAGGCGCAAGCTCTATACAAAGTTAAGACTCGCTATTTCACCGAACTCGGCGACGTGGAGACTGTGCCAGGAACGTTAGAATTGCTCAAAGCCCTCAAAGAGGCAGGTATCAAATGTGTGCTGGTAACAGGCTCGGGAACGCAAGCCATGCTCGACCGCATCGACACCGACTATCCCGAGATATTTGATGAGCAGCGCGTCACCGCCGCCGATGTGAAGCGCGGCAAGCCAAATCCGGAACCCTACCTCAAGGCGATGGCGAAAATCAATGCCCAGCCCAACGAGTGCCTCGTGCTCGAGAATGCACCGCTTGGAGTGCAGGCAGGACACACCGCAGGATGTTTCACCGTGGGAGTGACCACCGGTCCCATACCCGAGAAAGACTTGTATAAAGCCGGAGCCGACATGGTTTACAGCGACATGGCGACCATGCTCGAAGCACTACCTCAACTCATGGAGGCTTTTAAAACACAGAAATGAAGCAAAACGTACTTTACAGCAATAATGTAGATGCCACCCTCAACTCTATCATTGAGGGTGGCAATTACAATGCCGTGATGGTACTAGTTGATGCGAACACACGACTTATGGCGTTGCCACTGCTGCCTTGCCTAAGCGATGCCCACATCATAGAAATCACACCTGGAGACGACAACAAAAATCTTGATACTCTATCTCACGCGTGGAGCGAGATGGTGAAATGCGGCGCAACACGACACTCACTGCTCGTGAACTTAGGTGGTGGCATGGTTACCGACCTCGGTGGCTTTGCGGCTGCCACGTTCAAGCGAGGCATCGACTTTGTGAATGTGCCCACGACGCTGCTCGGAGCAGTCGATGCCGCCGTGGGAGGCAAAACTGGCATCAACTTCAATGGTCTGAAGAATGAGATAGGAGTATTCGCGCCAGCCAAAGCCGTGATTGTTAGCACAATCTTCTTCTCCACCCTGCCCCAGCAGGAATTGAAATCGGGCTTCGCCGAGATGCTCAAACACGCCATGCTCCACTCGCACGAGAGTTTTGAGCGGTTACTGCAAGTTGACTTTAAAGATATTGATTACGACTTTTTACTCACTCTGATGCAGGAGTCACTGCAGGTGAAGCAACACATCGTGGAGCAAGACCCCACAGAGCAGGGCATACGCAAAGCCCTCAACCTGGGGCATACCGTGGGGCACGCCTTTGAGAGCAAGGCGCTTGGCGATGGCAAACCAGTGCCGCACGGTTATGCCGTGGCTTGGGGACTGGTGGTAGAAAGCGTGCTCTCACACATCTTGCTGCAATTCCCTAGCAACGACCTATACAGCCTCGCCCGTTTTGTGAAAGACAACTATGGCGCATTCCACATCACCTGCGACCATTACGACCAGCTCCTCGACCTCATGCGCCACGACAAGAAAAGTCACAGCGGCGAGATAAACTGCACCCTGTTGAAATCATGCGGGGACTTCACTATTAACAACACAATCAAAGAGGACGACCTAAAAGCCGCCCTCGACATCTTCCGTGACCTATTTGAGTGTTAAATCACAATTGCTCGAAAAATCAATTGCTCGAAAAATCAATTGCTCGAAAAATCGATTGCTCGAAAAATCGATTGCTCGAAAAATCGATTGCTCGAAAAATCGAATGCTCGAATGTTCGATAACTCGTCCCATGACTCATTATCTATACGTGATCTTCACCGTATATTTCGGTGTCTCATTAGTAGTGTAGCTCTTAACATAGCCTTCATCGTCAAGTTCATAGCTGATGTTATAACGTTTGAGCTGCAATTGACCAGGTTGAGTGTTCTCATCGGCTTGGGTGTAGTCAAAGTCTTTCTTAATCACTGTGGGCAGATAGGCACTTGTAGCGCCAAAGAGACCTGCGTTGCGCATGATGGCGCACACAAATGTGGTGAAAGTGAATGACTCGTTGCCAATCACGTCGATGCAGCCCATGTTCAAAGGTGCTCCAGCTCCATATTCATAGACCACACTGTCCTGCTTGTTCACACCTCTGCTCTCCCATTGCATAAGGTTGCCACCCTCCCATGCCACTTTTGTAACATCCGAAGAAGACGGTGTGGTAATCTGCGCTATCTCCAGTCGGTTGCCATCGTCATATTGTAACGAAGCTGTAGATCTACCTGTTGACTCGTTTTTAAGGCGTGTGATGGCACCTTTGCTATTCACTTCAAATGAGTAGGTGACATCCTGGATGCTCTTGTCACATATTATCGCGCCATTAGTATAATCAAAATAGATAGTCTCCTCATTGGAGTAATCATTTCTGCCAGTGGTGACCACGTTCACGCTTTTGAGGTGGTCGCCATCATAAGTGGCAGTTGCCACACTACGGTCTCCACTATCATATATCCGTTCTATCTTGCTGATAAACTTGTGCCCAGCAGGAAGCTGAGGATAAATCATGGTGAACTCGCGTGTGAAGGTGTTCTTGGGCTCATCATCGCCGCACGACACCATCGTAACTGCAAATAACGCTATCGCTAAATACTTCAAAATCTTCATAGTTTCTAGTGTTTTTTGATTATCGACCGCAAAGGGAGATAAAATTAGTGCAAGTTGAGAGCAAAACAAAATAAAAAAACAATTTTTTTTATTTTTTTATGCCTCAGCGCAGCCTAATTTATCCAAAAGTTTTCACTTGTCAGGTGTCAGGTGTCAGGTTTTTTTCGTTATTTTGCAGCGTTTTTGAAAAATTATGAAGATTTCAAAGATTAATAAGGAGATAATGGCGATTTCGCTGCCGGCGATTGTCGCCAACATCGCCGAGCCGCTGCTGGGATTGCTCGACACGGGAATCGCCGGGCATCTGGGAGCGCCGCAGTTCATCGGTGCTGTGGCGGTGGGTGCCATGATGATGAACGTGCTCTACTGGAACTTCGGCTTCCTGCGCATGGGCACCTCGGGACTCACCGCACAAGCCTACGGCAGCAACTCGCACCACGACCAAGTCGATACCCTGCAACGCTCAAGCGCAATAGCACTGGTGGCGGGCATCGCGATGGTGGTGCTGCAAGTCCCAATACTGTGGCTCTTGCTATGGATTATGGGACCAGGCCCCGAAGTGTCGGCTCTCGCCTCCACCTATTTCACCATTGTGGTGTGGGGTGCTCCGGCGGTGTTGCTCACCATGTCGATAAAGGGCTGGCTGCTGGGTATGCAGGACTCGGTAAGCCCCATGCTCATCTCCATTGGGGTGAACGTGCTCAACATGGTAGTGAGCCTTCTTGCGGTCTATTGGCTCGACATGGGCTTCAAGGGCATTGCCGTGGGCACACTTGTCTCGGTGTGGGTGGGCGCCATTTATGCCTGCTGGTGCGTGCGCCATAAGTTTAAGACGATTGCCCGTGACCTTAGCCTGAAAAACGCCTTCAATTTCAAGGGCAGCGGCCGATTTTTCAAGGTCAACAGCGACATCTTCGTGCGATGCATCTTCATGCTTGCCGTGAACATGTACTTCATCCGCGCCGGAGCACTCAGCGGTGATATGGTGCTAGCGGTGAACACTATGATGCAGCAGCTGTTCCACCTCTTCAGCTATTTCATGGACGGCATCGCCTTTGCTGGAGAAGCTGTGGCGGGCAAATATTACGGTGCCCGTGACCACAGTAATATGCACCGCTGCGTGCGATGGCTCTTTGTGTGGGGCACAGTAACTACGGCAATCTTTGTCTTAGCCTACGCCCTCTTCCCACAAGCCATCTTCACCATGTTCACAAGCCAACAGGCGGTTGTCGATGAGGCGATGCATTACCACTGGTGGTGCGCCATTGTGCCGGCAGTGAGCATGACAGCATTTGTATGGGACGGTGTCTTCATCGGCGTCACCGCCACACGAGGCATGCTCATCGCGGTAGCCACCGCCTGCGCACTATTCTTCCTCCTCTACTTCCTCCTCCCAGCATCCCTAGGCAACCACGCCCTCTGGATTGCCTTCGTAGCCTTCCTCACCACCCGCAGCACAGTCCAAACCGTCATCTGGATGCGCAAGTGGAGAACACATAATTAGCTTTAAAGTTTGATCTATTATTCCTTTATGAATTAAAAACTATAGGGCGAGGCGTAAACCCATACGCTCTGAGTAAGAACTAGATTTTGCACGATTCGATACCCGGCAGTATCTATCTTTGTGCAACCAACTCCCACCACGAGTCATGTGTTCAGACCCCGAAACAGATCCTACAGGGTTAGACTGTGCTTCTTCATTATAAATGTAATAATTGTCTTGGCACCACTCCCACACATTGCCGCTCATGTCGTGAAGTCCAAGTTCGTTGGGTTTTTTGGTTCCAACTGTTTGCGGTCCATTGCCACCAATACCTGTTGGGTTGTATTCATCATTATTACTTCCATACCATGCCACATCATCAATATTATTGCTACCTGCATATTTATAACCTTGACTAAGATTTCCACCACGAGCTGCGAACTCCCACTCAGCTTCGGTCGGCAATCTGAAGTTCTTGCCTGTAATTTGGTTGAGCCTAGAAATAAAAACCTGACAATCGTTCCAACTTACACACTCCACTGGACGCAAAAGATTGATGCCAAAATCATCCGAGTGACTTGACCCATGACTTGGATTACCAGTGCCATTAAACCAGCTAGGATTACTTCCCATAACCGCCACCCACAGTTCCTGAGTCACCTCGGTCTGACCAATGGCAAAAGAGCTTAAAGTCACTTGGTGAGTTGGACTCTCGTCACTATAAGCGTCACTGCCCTGCTCTTCTGTCGCTCCCATGGTAAATGTTCCGGCATCAACTTGAATCATCTTGAAAGTGACACCATTTACGGTGTACTCTGTCGCTTCAGGTTCAGCAGGTAAATTACCCAAAAGATAGTCATAGAGTGCCGTCACGTCGTGAGCCGTCACCACACCATTTCCATCCACATCATAATGATAAATCTGTGAATTGCCTGCCAAACTAAAAACGGCTACAACAAATGATAAAAATAAAAATCTCTTCATAACAATTACATTTTTCTACCCTATTCGATTCCCCTGATTTCAGGCTTGGTTATTAAATGTACATAAAAAAGACGTGGGAATCTGTACTTTCTGCTCATCCCACTATCAGGCTCTAGCATTGCCCTCACCCAGGATAAGCAACGCAGTTAGCCCACGCCAATGTGAATATATAAATGCCAAAACTGCCACCATACTGATGACAATTGGGCAAAATATTCACCCAACGTGGACGTTCACATTGTTGCCGTATCTTCTGGGTTTAAACAAATTTGCTAGATTTGATAGTAGAAGATAACGCCGTTAGTAAACGTCCTTTACCAAAATGTTAAGACACATGGCCAGAGCATCAATCAATGCTTTCAACCTGCATCTTGACCCGCCGCCCTCTCTTGGGCCAACTGAGTCGGTTGCAAATTTAACAACAATTGCAATAATAACAAAAAATATTAAGAAGTTTTTTGGAAATAAATTTATCTTCGCTTTTTTTGCGAACGTCAAAAAAAATGGATTATCTTTGCGACTGTTAATCATTAAAAATAAACACAATCATGGCAAAATTAGGTTATCCAGCATTTCCCACTCTTCCTAGGGAAATAATTAAAGACGAGTTAATTGCACGAAACTTGTCGCAACGTGAATTTGCTAAAGCACTTGGCATTTCCTACTCTGTACTAAATGAGATACTTAATGGTCATCGCCCCATCACCGCCAGGACAGCCCTGCTGTTTGAGGCATCATTGGGCATATCAGCCGATGCATTGATGATTATTCAAATGAAGTACAATCTTCAAAGCGCTCGAAACAATAGCGAGATTAAGAACTGGATGTCAAAAATACGTCAGGCTGTTGCGGTATTGTAGTATTATATTGCAAACGCCAGCAGCATGATGATGGTGAAGAGGAGCATGTTGAGGGCGGTGAAACCCAGAAGGGGATTGAGCTTGGCGCCATGACGCTGGTTGAGCATTGCCCATATCGCCACATGCATAACAAGATAAACTGCTGGAGCCAGGAAAATCCATTTTGGCAAAATTATTTTATCGCTAAAAAAAACTATCACCCATAAAGAGATAGAGTGATAGTTAAAAATTAAGATATGCAGCAATAGATTTACTTTTCAAGTACTTCTATTGCTTTCTTTACCACCTCATCATCGCGCTCATAGAGGGGATAGAAGCCTTCATCACCAAGTATATTACGAATGATATATGCATTCACAAGTCGCCTGAGCAACGGTTCACTTTTCTTCAGTTGCTTCGGATTAGGTTCAATACCTTTCGCTTTGCAGAAACTAACTAATTCGGGCATCCAATCATGTTGTTTCAGATATTTCTCAAGCAACTGCCAATCTTTATAAGAGCTGAGCACCTTGCGGTTCTTGTCAGTATATTGATATGCAAACTGATAAGTGTAGGCATGATTAACTATATTGTTATAATACGGTGTATTTAGAGTAGTATCTTTACCTACGAAGATGTCGGGCATAATGCCGC
>CALDIG010000018.1 GCA_937904375.1 uncultured Prevotellaceae bacterium | reverse complement strand
CCATCCGAATAACAATATCTTCAAAAAATGCCACTTTTTAAAGTGGACTCAATAAAAAATAAATAATATTTTTCTCAGCTACTATGGAATTTTCAAAATAATTTTAATTAGATTTTATCTAATAATCAGTTGTTATTTTTGTTTTGCAACACCCTGGCCGTCATCTCGCCGCTACTCGGACACGGCATGCCGTGTCCCTACAATCGCATTTTTAAGCGAAGCGCCCATCCCGCATTTCTAGGTTATCATCAGCATCGCTCCAAATTTCGGAAGAAGCATAAAGAAGCGGTTGATTTACCTTTGCGGTAAATCAACCACTTATGCCTAAAATAGGCAGGCTATTTTTTTGCGCTAGAAAATGAACAGGTCGAATTTACTGAATAATTCCCAACTCTTCTAGTTTATTCTTTTTCCTGAATCGGTCATTATGGTTTATATCTGAAAGAGTGTGCCATAAATGTTCCCCTTGGTTGCCGTTTTTTTGTTTTTTAGAAAAAAACTTGGTTGTTTTATGTTATAATGTGGCAAAAAAGTTGTAACTTTGAAAACTTATTACTTTCGTGCAGGTGATGTGGCCTGTGACTTAACCTTTTTTAGGTTAAGAGTGTTAATGCGTAATATAAACATAATTAATCAAAATACTATTTATGAGACTAAAACTAACATTGCTACTAACGCTCTTTTTGAGCCTCACTGTTGTGGCTCAGACGGGGCTGAGGGGTATCGTGGTTGATTCAAGGACCAATGTGCCCGTAGTGGGGGCTACTGTGCTGCTCGACGAGCAGGGCGTGAGTGCCATCACGGGACCAAGTGGCGACTTTGTCATCACCGATGCCAAGCCGGGAAACGACCGACTGCTGATTTTCAACTACGGTTATCGTGACCTGGTGCTTGATGTCGTTGTTCTTAACGGCATTGATGACTTGGGAACTATCAAGCTAAATCCCACCTCCTCGACAATGGAGGACGAGAATGAGGAGAATGCCGAGATAGTGCTCACCGAGTCAATGCTCGAGGACGAGGAGGGTAACGCGCAGCAAGTGGGGGCGCTCACTGGAGCCACCGACAACCCCTACTACAAGGCTACCAACTACAACTTCAGCACGATGCGATTCCGCATTCGTGGTTACAACAACGAGTACAGCCAGACCTACATCAACGGCATCAACTTCAATGATGCCGCCCGTGGCAGGTTCAACTACTCGATGATTGGCGGTATGAACCAGGCGTTCAAGAGCCGCAGCGTGGGATATGCCACCGAGGCCACAAGCTTCGGTTTTGGTGACATTGGTGGAGCCACCAACATTTTTACCCACGCCAAGGACTATGCTCCCGGCTTCCGCGGCAGCATCGCTTACACCAACAGCAATTACCGCTGGCGCGGCATGATTACTTACAGCACAGGTCTCAACCAGCACGGTTGGGCAATGACTCTGAGTGCTATCGTCCGCTATGCCGGCGAGGGCATCATCCCAGGTTCGTTCTATAACAGTTGGGGTGCGTTTCTGTCACTGCAAAAGGTGATTAACTCTGAGCATTCGGTGTCACTAACCGTGTTTGGCGCACCCACCAAGCGTGCCAGCAACGCGGCAACTTTTGATGAGGCATACAGTCTTGCCGGCACCAACCTCTACAACGTGAACTGGGGCTGGCAGGAAGGCAAGAAGCGCAACGCCAAGGTGGTTGACACCTTCGACCCGACTGCCATCATGACCTGGATATGGACACCTAAGACAGGAACATCGCTCATTACCGGCGTGGCGTTCCACAAGTCGTTCTATGCCTCTAGTGCGCTTAACTGGTATAATGCCCGCGACCCGCGTCCAGACTACTACCGCTACCTGCCTTCTTACTACCGCACCACAAGTCCTGAGACCGCTGACCTCTTTGAGTGGGAGTGGCTCACGATGGAGGAGAAACGACAGCTCAACTGGGCAGAAATGTATCAAGTCAACTACCTCAACAATTATCAATTTGAGCAAGGCGGTGAGGACAAGGGCTCGACCTATGTGGTAGAGAAACGCCACAGCAACCAGTTTAACTGGATGCTCAGCAGCAACCTCAATATGCGCATCAATTCTGTGTTGTCATTGCAAGGCGGTTTGGGCGCCAACTACAGCCGCTCGTCTTACTACAAGACCTTGAAAGACTTGCTTGGCGGACGCTACTGGCTCGACGTGGACCAGTTTGCCGAGCGCGACTTCCCTGGTGACGCCGACATTCTGCAAAACGATATCGACAACCCCAACCGCCGCATCCTCGAGGGCGACCGTTTTGGCTATGATTACGACATCAACTCCATCAATGGAAGACTGTGGTTGCAGAATATGGTCAACCTCCATCATTTTGACATCAACTATGGAGCTCAGGTGAGTGCCACCAGCTTCCAGCGTGACGGTAAGATGCGCAACGGACGTGCCCCCGAGAACTCTCTGGGCAAGGGCGAGAGCCACAGCTTCATCAACTATGCCGTGAAAGCCGGTGTCATCTACAAGATTGATGGCCGCAACAATATTCAGGCGCACGCCTATTACGGCACCCGCGCCCCTGAATACTACAACGCCTACATCTCGCCACGCATCAAGGACGACGTGATCACCAACCTCAAGAGCGCGCGCATCCTCTCGGGCGACCTGGGTTATGTGTGGAACTACCGCAGGTTCATGGGTTCTATCACCGGTTTCTGGACCGAGTTCTGGGATATGACCGAGAGAACCTCGTTCTACGACGACTACAACAGCACCTTCGTCAACTACGCTCTCACCGGCGTGCAGAAGGAGCATAAGGGTGTGGAGATTGGTGCCGCCTACAAAATCACTCCGTCGCTCACCCTCAATGCCGCTGCTACTGTAGCGCGTTATCAGTACAAGAACCGCCCTCTCGGAACACGCAGCTTCGAGAACGGTTCGGTGGAAGATGTTACACAGACTGTTTACCTCAAGAACTTCTACGTGAGCGGCACTCCGCAGGAGGCCTACAGCCTCGGCATCAACTGGAGCGCTCCTAACATGTGGTTCTTCGAGCTAAACGGCGTGTGGATGAACCGCTCCTACGTGGATCTCTCGCCAATACGCCACGAGGTGCTCCCCGAGCTTTACACTGTGGCAAGCAGCGAGCAGGAGCTCATCCAGATGATGCAGGACATCGGCAAGCAGGAGAAGCTTAACGAGGCACTGATCATCAACATGAGCATCGGCAAGGTGATTTATCTGAGCCGCTCGTCGTCGCTCAACTTGAACCTGAGTCTTAATAACCTGCTCAACAACACCAATATCCAGACTGGCGGTTATCAGCAGGGTCGTTTTGACTACAAGAACTATACCACAGCCAAATTCCCTAACAAGTACTACTACGCACAAGGTTTCCGCATGTACTTGAATGTGGGAGTGAGATTCTAATGACACACATTTATAATATATTGAAATAATCAAAAATAAGATATACACTATGAAACGTTTTAATTTATTCCTAAATGCATTGTTGCTTTTGCTCGTGGCTGTGGGATGTAACGAGGACTTCGACACCCCACCTATGGTGGTGCCTCACGCCGAGCATCAGGCCAACATGACAATAGCCGAGTTCAAGGCTAAATACTGGCAGGACGGTCGCAACTTCATCGACACCTGCAAGGAAGACACCTACATCCACGGATGGGTGACCAGTAGCGATGAGGAGGGCAACATCTACAAGCACCTCTACATCCAGGACGAGACTGCCGGTCTTGGTATCTCTATCGATGCCAACAGCATCTGCAACACCTACCGTGTGGGACAGGAAATCGTGATCAACATGAAGGATTTCTGGATTGGCAAGTATAACGGCGAGTACCTCATCGGCAAGCCCGAATGGTATGCCGCGCAGAGCGTGTGGGAGGCCGGACGTATGTCGCTCGACCTGTTCAAGGAGCATGCCGAATTGGAAGGCTTGCCTAACCTCGATAAGATAGCGCCAGTGGAGGTTGAGATTTCAGATGTGGTGGGTCACAGCGACGCCGAGACACAGCTCAAGTATCAGGGGCAATTCGTCATCATCCGCAACGTGGAATGGGAAGGTGCCGATGGTACTTTGACATTCAGCGAGAGCGCATCTTCCACCACCCGCAACATCAAGGATGAGGACGGTAACGTGCTGGGCGTGAACAACAGCAACTACGCCAACTTCCGCGGCGACCCGCTGCCGGTGGGCAAGGGCGATGTGCAAGGTATCCTCTACATGACAGGCAGCGACAAGTGGGGACTCTATCTGCGCGACACTAACGACTGCCAAGGCTTCGATAACAACACCAA
Source organism: uncultured Prevotellaceae bacterium (assembly GCA_937904375.1). GTDB lineage: Bacteria > Bacteroidota > Bacteroidia > Bacteroidales > Muribaculaceae > Sodaliphilus. The sequence continues at coordinate 1,540 of CALDIG010000018.1, read as the reverse complement.
GGGTTATCCCAGCGATCCATGGATCGTGCCCGAGGCTATTGAACTGCAGAACCAGGGCAAGAAAGGCTGGGTGACCGGTTACATTGTGGGTGCCATCGCTCCCGGTGTTAACGAGGTTACAAGCAATGACGACATTGAGTGGACAGCTCCCACCACTCTCGACAACACACTCGTGATTGCCGAGAGTGCCGACGTGCGCGACTACACTAAGTGCATCGCCGTGTCGTTGCCGCAAGGTTCGAACTTCCGCCACGATGCTAACCTGAAAGACTTCCCTGAGCTACTTGGAACTCAAATCTGGGTTAAGGGTACACTTGCCACATTTATGGGCATGGCAGGTATCCTCGACAACAGCGGCTCTATTGACGAGTACAAACTATCGATTATGACAGGCGGTGTCACCGAACTCAACGAGGACTTTGAGGAATGTGTCAAGAACGGCTCCATGCCAAGCGGATGGAGACTTGTGAAGACCAAGGGAGATAAAGATTGGTACATCGACGAGTATGACAACAACAAATATGCTTCGGTTACCGGCTACAGCGGCAAGCAGCCGCCATTCGACGCCTGGCTCATTACTCCCGCCCTCGACATCAAGAACGCTGGAAGGAAGGAGCTGAGCTTCTTGAGCAAGGTGCGTTACTATCGCGCTACCGACCCGATTGAGGTTTACCTGATGACTACCAACGACCCGACTACCGCCGAGCTTATCAAGCTCGACCCCATACTGGCAACAGCGTCTGAAGGCAATCAGTCTGATTTCATCAGCTCGGGTACTATCGACCTGAGCGCATTTGAAGGAACCTACTGCATTGGCTTCCGCTATGTTTCGGAGCAGCAGTCCAACTACACCACTTGGCAGCTCGACAATGTCAAGTTCGGCGGCAAGGCATTGCTCCAGACCATTGACGACTTCGAGACTATGAACGGCGGCGAGACTACCGCACAGCAAGGCTGGACATCTCTCACCTCTACCAAGGGGTGGACAGCAACAAATGCCGCCTTGCTCAAGGGTGGTGCGTCGGATGCGCCTCCAACATTCATTATGATAGGCAAGAAGGCCGACGAAAGCGACAACTGGGCCTATGCAGTACACCTCAACGGCAACACCAGCGCAAAGGGAATTCTCACTTCACCGGTCTTCGCCAACGGTATCAAGACTCTGACATTCAATTATGGCTACGTCCTGAGCGAGAGCAACGGTGTGAAGTTCTATGTGAATTTCTATCTTGAAGATCCTCGCGTTAATCTACAGAACCCGATGAAGTCGTTCATGATTAATGAGCCTAGTGCGGCACAGAAAACAGCCTACACCAAGACACTTGATGTTGACCTCTCACAACCATGCTACATGGAGATTGTTCCCGCAAGTCCAACTAACAGCACAAGCAACAAAGACCGCTTCGCAATTTGGAATGTCATGTGGGAGACAATGTGATAAGCATTTGCTCCATAACACAAAAAGAGAGTGCCACACGGCACTCTCTTTTGTGTACGACGGGCATGTTATACATCTGTGGTGAAAGTCCACTCGGGGCGT
>CALDIG010000017.1 GCA_937904375.1 uncultured Prevotellaceae bacterium | reverse complement strand
TCTCATCTTCGGATGAGGCGGTTCACAAACACAGGGGTTTGCTGGTGACCCGAAATTTTGTTAGATTTTTTGTTTCAATTTTGTTGAATTTCCACGCGAAGCGTGTTAAATGACTCCTCAAGGCAATGGTAGTTCCTGGTCGTTTGACACTATAATTGTTTGACAAAAACCATTGTGGCGACATAGTGAATAAAAAAACTGTGATAATCAAATCTTTAATTTTGGTTATCACAGTTCGTTTTCTATCATCTCAACTTCGTGGCGGAATTTCTTTTCTATCGACAGCCGCTGTTCAATCTGCTTGCAGGCATGAAGCACGGTGGCATGGTCGCGCGACAGCTTCATTCCGATGTTGGTTGACGACAGTTGAGTCTTCTTTTTGGTGAGATACATCACCAGCTGGCGGGCGTCACTGATCTCGCGCTTGCGCGACTTGCCATATAGTAGCTGCTCGTCGATGTTGTAGAAGCGCGACACTGTTTCGGCAATCAACTCAAACGACATCTGCTTCTTGCTCACATTCACAGTGTTGCCAATTACCTTCTTAGCCAAGTCAAGGTCGATGTCCTGATTTAGCATAGTGGCGTGAGCTAGCAGTGCGACGACGATTCCTTCGAGGTCCCTGATGCTATCAGTGACATTCTGGGCAATGAATTCAATCACTTCATCGCTGAGCTCGAGTCCATCTTGCGCAGCTTTCATCCGCAGCACGCTGCGGCGCAGCTCAATGTCGGGCTTATAAAGCTCTACCGTCATTCCCCATTTGAAACGAGAAATCAGTCGGGGAACCATGCCGTCAAGGTTCGACGGACAGCAGTCGCTTGACATAATAAGCTGTTTCTGATTCTGATGCAGGTGGTTGAAGATGTGGAAGAATGTGTTTTGCGTGCCAGTTTTTCCTGCAAGCTCCTGGATGTCATCAAGAATGAGCACATCTATGCTTTGATAGAAATTTATGAAGTCGTTAAGCTTATTCTTGGTGATAGCTGTTGTGTATTGCAGCTCAAAGATGCGTGAGGTGGTGTAAAGCACACGAGTGCGAGGACGCTTCTCCTTAATCCTAATACCTATTGCCTGAATGAGGTGAGTCTTGCCAACACCAGTAGGTCCAAACACGAACATCGGGTTGAAGGTTTTGCAGTTGGGGTCATCGGCTATCGCTTTGCCCACACTCACGGCAAGCTTGTTGCTCATGCTGGTGCAATAGTTCTCAAAGGTGTAACGGGGATTGAGCTGGGGGTCAATGTCGTCAAGTTCGACCGCATCAAATGGGTTTGCGACCTGTTGAGTTTGGCGAGAGACAGCACTGTTGAGCTTTGCGCTCGCATTATCGTGAGCGATAGTGACCTTCGACTCAGGGTTGTCGTTAATTATATTATAGGTGTAGAAGAGCTTCACATCATTTCCATAGACCCGGCGCAACGTGGCGCTGAAAAGCTGGAAGTAACGCTGCTCAATCTGCTGAACAAAGTACATCGATGGTGCTCTCAAGGTGAGCTCATTGCCTGTGAACTTCTGGGCAACAATGGGCGCGAACCAAGCATTAAACTGCTCGGCATCAATATTGTCGCGAAGAATCGCCAGACATTTATTCCACAGTTGTATGTTTTGTTCTTCGTTCATTTTTTACTCTTTTCCAAATAGCAATAATCTATAGCGATATTCTATTATGGGCTTGTTTTAGCAGTACAAAATTCGCAGTATATTTCCATAAAAAAAAGCGGAAAAAAATTTGCTTTTTTTCAAACCATTATAATAGCATTGATTATCAACAACTTGTAATTTGTGTCCTAAACAAGCGACGCAGCAAAAACACACAAACCTATATTTCAATATCTTAGAGTTTTCTCCTATTATAAAGGATAAGCGACAACTCCAAACACGCAATCTTAAAAGCCCTTTATTTGTTGGAGTTTAAAAAACGAACTTAAAAAACAAGAAAAAGCTTATTTAGAATAATTCCAAATAAGCTTTTTTCGGTCATTTGTAAATCCAATTAGAAAACTTTAATGGTTACATATTTCTTTGGATTGGCTTTTAAGTCAATCAACAATGAGTCAAGACTCATTACCACACCATTGGCATTGTCGTATAACTGCCTGTCGTTCAGCAATAATCCCAAAGACGAATTGCGGTCATTGATTTTGGCATTCAGCTCGGCTGTCAAGGCTTTCAGGTTTGCCAATGTGGCATTGAGGTCGTTGATTGTCGTCTGTAACTGTTGTGTTGGCAGGTCACTAACCTTGCTGTTCAGGTTTGAAGTGAGAGTCTGGACATTGGTTAAAGTGCCGTCAACTTTGGTCTCGATGCCGCTAATGCCGTTGAGCACACCTGGCACACTGCCGTTGAGGTTCTGCGACAGCGACGAGAGGTTGTTCATCAGCACGGTGAGATCTTGGGCACTAGCATTGATTTTAGAGGTGATGTCATCAAAGTTAGACACCGAATTATGCAACGCAGGGTTTGATGTCAGTGTGTTTACATTAGCAAGAATATCATTGACTTTGGGCATAATCTCATTGACCTGTGGCATTATGTCGTTGCCCACCTTATCCATGAGCCCGGACTGCACCGAGCTGGGAATCACATCGCCCACCTTGTGACACGCTTCTCCTTTAGCGAGGTTGAGCACTAGCGATGCGCCGCCAAGCAGCTCGCTAGAGAGTGACACCGATGAACCGATAGGTATCTTCAACTCATCGTCAAGGCTCATCTTGACTTCTATCTCGTTAGTCTTATAGTCATAATTTAACTCCTTGACCAAGCCCACCTGGAAACCATTCACCGTAACTGGAGAGGACACCGTCAAGCCGTTAATTTTCTCAAACTTAGCAATGTAATAATTTTTTGGTTCAAAGAGATTTACGCCTTTTAGGAATTCAATACCCCAGTAAAGTAATCCCAATGCCAGAACCACAACGGCACCTATAATTATGTTTTTCTTCATTGGTTGTTATTTCCTGATAATTTGAAATTATACCATTATTTATTTTAAACTGCAAAGGTATAAAAATATTTCAAGTATCTAACACAAATTATTCTTAAAAAAGAAAATAAGCACATTTTTACGCACAAATAAAAATAGCATTATTAAAAAATATGACTGCTGATAATCAAAAAATGAAAACTTTTTCGTAACTTTGCATGATTTTTCAAGAAACACTCAATTAAATAAGATATGTTGTTAGACAGAATAGAGAAATTAAAGGCGCAAATCACTGACCTAAAAGCTGATAGTGGCGAGGCGATAGAGGCTTTGCGCATTAAATATCTAAGTAAGAAGGGTGAGATTACCGCTCTTTTCAATGAGTTCCGCAATGTCCCAAATGACCAGAAGAAGGAGTTCGGGCTGCGGCTTAACGAGCTCAAGGCACTTGCTACCGACAAGATAAACTCTCTCAAGGAAGACTTCAAGGCTAAAGAGGTTGTTGGCAACAAGATTGACATCACGCGTCCGGCATTCCCTGAGGTGATTGGCACGCGTCATCCCATCTCTACCGTGCGCAAGGAGATTATCGACATCTTCTCGCGGCTGGGATTTACTCTTGCCGACGGACCAGAGGTGGAGGACGACATGCACGTGTTCACCTCGCTGAACTTCGCCGCCGACCATCCCGCCCGCGATATGCAGGACACCTTCTTCGTGGAACCCGGCGGCGACAATCCGATCCTGCTGCGCACCCACACTTCGTCGGTGCAGGTCCGCACCATGGAGCGCATGAAGCCGCCCATCCGCGTCATCTGCCCAGGCCGCGTGTTCCGCAACGAGGCGATTTCCGCCCGTGCACACTGCATCTTCCACCAGGTGGAAGGCCTGTACATCGACAAGAACGTCTCGTTCGCCGACATGAAGCAGGCCATCCTGCTCTTCGCGCAGGAGATGTTCGGCGCCGACACGCAGATCCGCAT
>CALDIG010000016.1 GCA_937904375.1 uncultured Prevotellaceae bacterium | reverse complement strand
TTGCACCTGCAACCTACTGTGTATAAGACAGACGCGCTGACTGTTGCGCCACGAGAGTGAGTGTTGTGTACTGCCGACAGGATTCGAACCTGCGAAGAGATTATGTCCCTTATAACATTGAGAGTGTTACGACCTAAGCCACTAGTCGACGGCAGCATGTGCGTTGTTTTATCAAGTTGTTCTCTCGGCAGGGCTTGAACCTGCAGTCCCCTGCGTATCAGGCAGGTGCGCTAACCAATTACGCCACAAGAGAATAAATGTGTTTTTTTGTACTGCCGACAGGATTCGAACCTGCGAAGAGATTTGGTCCCTTACAACATTGAAAGTGTTGTCACCTCAGCCACTAGTCGACGGCAGCATGTGTGTTGTACGACTGGAGGGACTCGAACCCTCACGGATTGCTCCACTAGATTCTGAGTCTAGCGTGTACTACCTGTTTCACCACAGTCGTGTGTTGGTTTTAGTTTATTCTAGATAAACTAGAAATTCTAGATTATCTATAAACACTTATAACCGATAACCATTATTTTAGAGCTTCAAGTAGGAATCGAACCCACAACCGTCTCCTTACAAGGGAGTCGCTCTGCCTGTTGAGCTATTGAAGCATGTAGCACTCTCGGCAGGACTTGGACCTGCAACCTCCGGGTTCAAAGCCCGGCGCGCTAACCAGTTACGCTACAAGAGTAAAATAGTGAATTGCCAAGGTCGAGGTTGGTGGACCTAATGAGATTCGAACTCATGCTTCCTGCTTGCAGGGCAGGTGTGCTTCCAGCTACAACTATAAGCCCATGTTAGCGTCTCTGGCTGTGACTTCCAACTCGCTGACACATGCCAGTGCCATGATAGACGCGTTTTTTTTGTTGAGGTGGAGGGACTCGAACCCCCATAGCCTTTTGAGCGGCAGATTTACAGTCTGTGTACCTTTCCTGCGGAGACACCTCAATGTGTGTTATTGCGGAGACCAAGGGATTCGAACCCTCATGTCAGTTTCCCGACGCCAGTTTTCGGGACTGGTGCAATTGCCTATTCTGCCAAATCTCCATTGAGTAGCCCGTGAGAGAATCGAACTCCCACCCCGGCGTTCGTAGCGCCGCATTCTTTCCGTTAAACTAACGAGCCATTTTTAGTTCATAGTTCACAGTTCACAGTTCATAGTTCACAGTTCATAGTTCACAGTTTTTCTTAACTCAGAACTCAGAACTCATAACTGTTATAGTACCTCCGGTTGGCTTCGAACCAACGACTCTCTGTTTGTAAGACAGATGCTCTGACCCAACTGAGCTACAGAGGTAAATATTGAGGGCAAAAGGCGAATGGACTTTATTACGTTGCTCTATCCACCTGAGCTACTCTTGCGTTTTGATTTTTGTTGATTGGCGCAAGAGGCAGGACTCGAACCTGCGACCTACGGATTAACAATCGAAGAAATTCCAATCTACGGCACCTCATTTCTAGTACGACTGAAGGGACTCGAACCCTTACGGACTTCTCCACCTGATTCTAAGTCAGGCGTGGCTACCAGTTACACCACAGTCGTAGATATTGTCTCAATATGTCAAAGAACTCGACTTAGATAAGTTTCACGGTGCAAAGTAACAACCGCGCTCCGCAGTGTTTTTGCGTAGTGAGAAAAAACTTTCAAAAAAATGTGATTTTTTCATTTTTTCTCAAAAAACTCACCGTCTATTCTTTATCAATCACCACTTGAAAAGGTAATCAAGATAAGTGTTAAGTTTTAAGTGTCAAGTTTTAAGTGATAAGTCTCTGAACTCTTAACTCTTAACTCTGAACTATTATTTGAGCTTCAAGCCGGACTCGAACCGACACCCAGTTCATTACTAGTGAACCGCTCTACCTGTTAAGAGCTATTGAAGCATTTTGGGAGATTGATGGGACTTGAACCCACGACTACCAGATTCACAGTCTGGCGCTCTACCTACTGAGCTACAAACTCCATGTGTTATTGTGCGGAGGCTAAGGGACTCGAACCCCTAGGACCGTGGTGAGGTCCGCCGGTTTTCAAGACCGGTGCATTAAACTCCATTCTGCCAAACCTCCATTGTGTGTTGTGATTCATGAGAGACTCAAACTCCCATCCCCGGCGGTAGGAGCGCCGTGCTCTGTTCCATTGAGCTAATGAACCAGGATGTTTTAGTTCACAGTTTATAGTTCATAGTTGCTCAGAACTCAAAACTCAAAACTCAAAACTCAGAACTCAGAACTCAAAACTCAAAACTCAGAACTCAAAACTCTAGTGACCCCGGTGGGACTCGAACCCACGACTCCTTGATTAAAAGTCAAGTGCATCTACCTGCTGAGCTACGAAGTCAATGATTAAAGAGGGCAATGACTGAGGGGGCTATTTTTCATACTCTGACCACTTGAGCTACGTCGCTATGTTTGAATGAACTGTTGGCAGCGACGGTGGGACTCGAACCCACATCTACTGTGTTGGAAACAATCGAAGTAAGCTCCATCTAACGGCACCTCTATATCTTTTGCGATTCATGAGAGACTCGAACTCCCAACCCAGGCGTTAGAAGCGCCTTGCTCTAATCCATTGAGCTAATGAACCATTTAGTTATCAGTTATGAGTTATGAGTTATCAGTTATGAGTTATCAGTTTTCACCTAAAACTATAATATTAGCATTGGTACTCCCGGTAGGGCTCGAACCTACATCGCACGGATTAAGAGTCCGTTTCTCTGCCAATTGAGTTACAAGAGTGTCGGTTTTGAGTTTCAAACTCAAGAAAAACGAGGGCAAAAGGCGATAGGACTCCTATTTCAGCGTGTTTACCAGTTTCACCACCGCCGCAGCATGTTGTGGCGGGCGGGACTCGAACCCGCAAGGATTTCTCCACTGCGTCCCGAACGAAGTATGTCCTTTCTACGGCACCTCATTATTATATAGTACGACTGAAGGGACTTGAACCCTTAAGGACGATTGTGTCCATCAGGCTCTCGACCTGACGTGTTTACCATTTCACCACAGTCGTATGTGAGGTTATCAAAATATGTCAATGAACTCGTGTCATTTTATTTGACGCTGCAAAGTTATGTATGCCACTCCGCAGTGTTTTTGCGTAGCAAGAAAAAAATCATTTTTTTGAAAAAAAAGTGCGTTTTTTGTGTTTTTTCTTGGCTTAAGGCCTCAAAAAACAGCTACAACTCTATATCAACCGACATCTGCTGAGGTAATCAACAAAAAAGTGAAAAGTGTGAAGTAAAGCTGTTGGACTGTTTGGATACACCTTAGTTTATTTTACAGAGTCCACCTATTAAAAATGCACACGAATTGAACGAATTTTAACTAATAATAGGTGGGTTCTATAAATTAATTGAGATGGATTATAATCTTATGTCGAGTAGATTTTTTCTTAAAGTTGAATAATAGTGGGCTACATTTCAAGAGTTTAAGTAAAAAAATGCCGACAGAAAACAAAATACAGCCAACACATATTATTACTTTTTCTTAATTTATAGAACCCACCTTTACTATTCTCCGTAACGATTCTGATTATGGCACTCTTTGAAGGAGTAAAACGGTTAGAAATAAATGAGACTGAGGGTCAAGCCCCCAGTCTCAAATTATATTCATAGAGTTGTTGATTTTATCCCTTGATTACGGCTACAGGCAGGAGACGTGTCTTGATCTTTACGAGGTCGAGCTCGTTGTTGATCACGGTCTCGATGTCCTTGTAGGCACCTGCCGCCTCCTCGAGGTCTTTCTCGGTGCGGATAGCGTGGACGATACCCTGGTCGTCGAGTCGCTTGATCTCGGCCTCTAGCGAAAGGTTCTGAACGGCCTTAGTACGGCTCATTACTCGACCTGAGCCATGCGAACAGCTACAGAACGACTCTGGGTTTCCAAGACCCTCGACGATATAGGAAGCAGTGCCCTGCGAGCCAGGAATGATACCTGTAACACCCTCACGGGCCAGTGTAGCACCCTTGCGGTGAACAATCACGTCGTGGCCGAAGTGATGCTCGATGGCGGCGTAGTTATGAGCGATGTTGATCATTGGCTCAAAGTCGATACCTGGCAGAGCGCTTGCGAGAACGTCCTTGATGCGCTCCATCATGAGGCGGCGGTTACACAGTGCGAAGTCAACGCAATACTGCATCTCACGCCAGTAGGCCTCGTGCTCTGGAGTACCCTTTGGCAGGAATGCCAGACGCAGGCTCGACTTCACCTCCGAATGCCACAGCTCGTTGAGCGAGATGGCAATCTTGTCGTAGTAATCGCAGACCTTCTTACCGAGGTTACGGCTACCCGAGTGAATCATCACCCAGAGGAAACCTTCCTCGTCGCGCTGCAACTCGATGAAGTGGTTTCCACCACCGAGTGTGCCGATCTGAGTCTTTGCCGACTCATATTCCTCGCTGACGACCTTCAGCGTGCTGATATCGTAGCCGGTAGGCATGTACTTCTCGTCCTGTGCCTTGTCGTGGTGAGCGAAACCTACTGGGATAGCCTTTCGGATACCGCTCATTATAGTGTCGCGCAGCACTTCCTTGTCGATATCGGCAACATGCCAGTTGCTCTTTACGGCACACATACCGCAACCGATATCTACACCCACGGCGTTAGGAATCACCGCATCAACGGTTGCCAGCACACCACCGATGGGCATACCCATACCAGCGTGCACATCGGGCATGATGGCGAGGTGATGGAAGAGGAAAGGAAGAGAAGTGAGGTTAGTGATCTGCTCCATAGCGGTCTCCTCTACTTCATTAGTCCAAATCTTTACTGGACGGTTGTTGATTGACATTACTTTCATAATTCTTAAATTTTAAATTGTTAGTAAATAAAGCTGACAAGTAAACAAGTTGACAAGTAAACAAGCCAAGTGTAATTACTTTTTAGCAATTAAGTCAGTCTTGTTTTGAAATGACATTGCAAAGATAATATATTAAATGCGCAATCTAATTGCGTAGTCGAAAAAAAGTTTATTTTTTCTTGACTTTTTTTGTTTTTTCTTGATTTTCCCACGATTTTTTCTGTGTTGCGCAATGAAATTGCGCAGTTTTTTGTAACTTTGCGGTAGCTTTTTTCTAGACTTTATAGAAATTCTAGATTTTCTTGAGCTTCTGGATTTTCTAGAGCTTAAATCTTTCACTCGGACGAGGCAGGCCTCGTCCCTACTTAAAACTTAACACTTATAACTTAACACTTAAGAAAACCATGCCCGCAAATAAGAATGCTTTAATCCGCTACAAGACTATAGACAACTGCTTGCGCAATCCTTATCGACTGTGGACTCTTGAGGACCTGGTTGAAGCGTGCAGCGACGCTCTCTATGAGATGGAGGGTATCACCAAGGGCGTGTCGGTGCGCACCGTGCAGGGCGACATCCAAGTTATGCGCAGCGACAAGTTGGGCTATAACGCGCCCATCGAGGTCTATGACCACAAGTATTACCGCTATGCCGACCGCGACTACTCCATATTTAATATGCCCATGTCCGAAGGCGATATTGAGCTGCTGCAAGAGGCTGTTGACATGCTGCGCCAGCTCGAGGACTTCGATCAGTTCAACGAGATGAGTGATGTGGTGAGCCGCTTGCAGGAGAAACTGTCGATAACGCACAAGGGAAACAAACCCATCGTGAACTTCGACAATGTCCCCGACCTCAAGGGATTAAGACTGCTCAGCCCACTGTATAACCACATCGCCAAGCGTCAGACGCTGCGTGTCATGTATCAGTCGTTTAACGCCCGCCAGCCGCAGGAGTTCATCCTGTTCCCTTATCTGCTCAAGGAGTTCCGCAACCGTTGGTTCCTTTTCGGGTCGCGCGCTAAGGATATGGTGCTTTTCAACTTCCCCCTCGACCGCATCGTGAGTGTGGAGCCTGTTAATGATGAGCCTTATCGCGACAACCCCGACTTCGACTCCGAGCATTTCTTCGACGATGTGATAGGAGTGAGCAAGAACATTAACAATAAACCTATGGCAATAACTTTCTGGGCCAACCGCGAGCAGAGCCAATACATTATCACCAAGCCGTTGCACACCTCGCAGAAACTGCTGGAGCGTCACGAGGATGGCAGTTGCACCTTCCAGATTGAGGTGGTGCAGAATTTTGAACTGTTCTCAGTGCTGATGAGCTACGGTCCTGGCTTGAAATTGCTCTCACCCCCCAAGGCGGTGGAATACCTAAGTGCCAAGCTCCACGCCGCCGCAAGAGGATATGATGTAAGTGATAATGGTTAAGTTTTAAGTGATAAGTAGGGACAAGGCGTGCCTTGTCCGCTAGTTCTAGATCATTTGCCACTCTTATCTGCGCTTATTGAGCGCGGGAAAGGAAGTGCTGGCGCACGTCAAGCCAGTGGTAATAAGGAGCGCAGTCGGTGGCGATGGGGAGAGTGGTTTCGCGCTCGTTGAGGAGAATTTTCACTAGTATATCGTCGCTGCCGGCTTTGCGGTAGAAAATCATCTGCAAGTTTGCAGCCATGGGGAACACCTCGTAGGAGCGCCAATGGTCGGCGAGGGTAGCCAGGTCGCTGGTGTCATAATCCATTCCGTTCAATCCCATCAGGCACACAAGCGGCAGAACAACCGACTCGTGGCCAAAACGCAGCGTGGCGCTGTTGGTGCCGCTGAGTATCGCCTTGTCGGCCTCCTCCACGAAGTTGCGTAGCAGATGTCGGTGGGCGCGTGCGCCTGTGTGGCTGTTGAGCGATGTGTTGCCTGAATAGATGTACCACCGCGCGTTGTTGTAGGTCCAGAAGTCGGTGGCATCGTCCACTGTAAAGACTCCAGTATAGAGGTCAATTCCGTCAAATGCGTGGTGACTTTGCATATTGCTCACCAGGTCGAAAAGGATATACTCAAACTTGAAACTGTCGATGCTGTCGCGCACAAACTGCTTGTCGTTAAAGAGGCGGGAGGTCATCTTCTCGAGCTTCTTGGGAGTGAAGATTTTGGCTTTCAGCTCGTCGGTTGCCGGTCGTGCCGCCTTTTGTGCGGCGATTGCCACCGTGTCGCGGTAGTTCATGTAATACATGTCGTGCTCGCTGGCGTCGGTGGTGAAACGCAGACTGGGATTCATCGACTTGAGCGTCTCCACCTCGTTGAGCATCGAGAGGATGCAGCGAATCACCACCGTAGATTTCGCGTCAACCTTAGCGTCTCCCACCCACACTTGTGGGAAATTCTCATACATTCTTTTAGCGATGCCCTGATGCTGCTCCGCTCCTATGTCGCTGAGTTCGCCAAGTCTGCCATCCGACGCGTCTAGCATCATTAGGCACACGTCAAGCACTTCCTTGCCGCGCTTGGTGAGTTTGCCATTGCGCTCGCCCTTGGTGAGCTGCTCCACGGGATAGGTATAGTCGGTGGGAGCTATGAGCCACCGGCTGCCGTGACGGCCATAGTGGTTGATGAAGAATGGCTCATATCCCTCGGGGGCGGGAGTCAAAGCGGGCAGGTTTTTGTCGGGATAGGCGTAGTAGTTATTAGCACTGCGGTGGATGTCTTCTTCAAAAGCCTCGCGAGCCACGTTTTGCGCCTGAATGCCAAGCACAAAAAGCAAAGCTGTTATTAATAATGAGAATCGTTTCATTGAGATTAAGAATGGATAGGAGTTGATAGGAGTTGATAGGAATGGATAGGAGTTGATAGGAGTTGATAGGAGTTGATAGGAGTTGATAGGAGTTGATAG
>CALDIG010000015.1 GCA_937904375.1 uncultured Prevotellaceae bacterium | reverse complement strand
TCCTAGTCATTCCTATCCATTCCTAGCTATTCCTAGCTATTCCTAGCTACTCCTATCAATTTTCTTGCTTCTACCGCCGCTTTCACGTCATGGACACGCAGAATGTGAGCGCCTTTCATCATCGCGATGGTGTTGAGCACAGTAGTGCCGTTAAGAGCCTCCTGAGCAGTGCAGTTAAGCACCTTTTGTATCATCGACTTGCGCGACACCCCCACCAGCACTGGGACTTCAAGGGCATGGAACGACTCAAGACACGCCAGCAGGCGGTAGTTCTGCTCCACAGTCTTAGCAAAGCCAAAACCAGGGTCGGCAATCACGTCATTGACTCCCAATTGGTGTAAGGTGTCGATTTTGTGCGCCAGTTCCTCAAGCACTATCGCTGCCACGTCGCCATCATAGTCGGTAAACTGCTTCATAGTAGCTGGAGTGCCACGGGTATGCATCACGATGTATGGCACTTGCAGCTGAGCCACTACGCTATTCATCTCTGGGTCAAGGTCGCCACCAGAGATATCGTTGATGATATCCACACCTAGTTCCTCCACGCAATGACGAGCCACGCCAGCACGGAAGGTATCTACCGAGAGTATCACATCGTTGCCAACGGCGGTTTTAATCGCCTTCACTGCCACATTAAGCCGGTTTATCTCTTCTTCGGGAGTAACAACCTCGGCACCTGGCCGCGTGGAGCAAGCACCGATGTCAAGAATGTCAGCGCCTTCTAATACCATTGCCTTCGCACGCTCGGCGACACTCTCGCTGTCCATCGTGCGGCTTCCTGAGAAGAACGAGTCAGGAGTGGCATTGATGATACCCATCACCCACGGACGGTCAATCTCCACTAACCGACCATGCAGGTTAAGACTATATTTCTTGAATGAACAATTATTCATATCAGAATATTCCTGTATAATACATGAAGATGATTATTATAGCCACAGGAGCGATAAACCGCAGGCAGAAGATGATATATGGCTGTACGAAGCTGGAGCGGTATTTACCGCCATTGGTGAGCTGGTTGTGAATAATCTCTTTTTTAAGAAACCAACCCACATAAATGGCAGTAACGAGTCCTCCAAGCAGCATGAAGATGTTTGGTCCCACATAATCGAGGAAGTCGAAAATGTTCTTGCCAAAAAGTGTCACATCGCTGAGTGTACTGAACGACAACGCGCTAAGCACTGCAACGACTGCCATCAGCACAGCGGTGATAATCAACGCCTTTGTGCGTGACAGCTTGTACTCGTCAATCAAGAATGTGATGGGAATCTCACTCAATGAGATAGTAGAAGTGATTGAGGCAAAAAACAGCAGCACAAAAAACAACACCGCCCAAATAGCGCCTCCAGGCATCTGCTGGAAGATAGTGGGAAGAGTATTGAAGATCAGGTCGGGACCGGCTTTGGGATCCATGCCAAATGAGAACACGGCAGGAAAAATAACAATACCAGCAAGGAGAGCGACAAGCGTGTCGAGTGCCGAGATGGTCACGGCATCTTTCATCAAGCGGCTGTCATCATTGAAATAAGAGGAATAAGTGATAAGGCAAGTTACACCCAGCGACAACGACATGAACGCCTGCCCCATAGCATCGACTACGCCTTTCCAACCCAAGTTCTCAAACTTAGGGTTAAACAGGAAATCCATGCCTTTCATCGATCCTGGCAGCAAGAGTGAGTTCACGCAGAACACAATGAGCAGCACAAAGAGTAAAGGCATCATGATGTTTGCTATTCGCTCCACACCCTTTTGGATACCACGACTCAATACAAGGAAGTTGAGCAATAGGAACAACAAAGTCCAGAACACACAACGCTGTGGAGCTCCCACAAGCGACCCAAACATTTCGCTATACTGCTCTGGGGTGTGTCCTAACAAAGAGCCATCGGCTGAGTTCCACAGGTACTCTATCACCCATCCGCACACCACGCTGTAGTAGCCGCAGATGAGCAACGCACCCAAAACTCCTATATAAGCAAAAAACTTGAACGGCGAACCTGGAGTCAGTTGTTGCACTGCACCTTTCATGTTCTTGTGGGTGGAACGACCTATGATGAACTCCGACATCATAATGGGGATGCCAAGCAGAATGACACATATCAAATATACCAGGATATATGCACCGCCGCCATTCTCGCCAGCCTGATAAGGGAAGCGCCAGATGTTTCCCAATCCCACAGCGCTACCCACTGTGGCGGCAATAGCCCCCAAGCGAGTTGCAAAACCAGTTCTCTTCTCTTTCATATCTATATAGTTGTAAGTTGTCAGTTTTGAGTTTTGTAGGGACGAGGCGTGCCTTGTCCGATTATGCATTGTGCATTATGAATTATGCATTAATTCAAGCATTATTTCTTTACCAGCCAAGCGCTCATCTCATAAAGCAAATAGATTGGCAGGAAGACTATAGTCAGCGTGAACGGGTCGCCAGTAGGAGTGATAAACGCCGCGAGGATGAGCAGCACCACGATGGCATGACGGCGATACTTCTTGAAGTAGCTACGTTTCAACACCCCGATTTTTCCTAGCAGCCACGCCAGCAGCGGCAGCTCAAAGATGATGCCCATGATGAAAATCAGCATCAAGAAGGTGTCCATGTAGCTGTCGAGCGAAATCTGGTTGGGCACCATCGCGCTCACATGGTAGTCGGCAAGGAAACGCAAAGTGACTGGAAACACCACAAAATACCCCACTGCCACGCCGAGGAAAAACATCAGGTTGCCAAAGGCGAATGCGCGCTTTATGCCACGCTTCTCATGCTCGTAGAGTGCCGGTGCCACAAAGGTCCACAGCAAGTAAATCACTATGGGGAACGAGAACACCAGCGCCAGCCAGAACGATGTGCTCATGTGGATAAAGAACTGCGACGCCAGCTGAATGTTGATAAGTTCCACATGAAAACCCTCGGTGGTGAACTGCGGCAACCCCGGAATCCCGGCTGTCACCTTTTCAAAAAGCCGGTAAAGCACAAAATCGCCACGACAGGGTGCAAGTATCACGTTGTCGAAGATGCTCGGCATAAGCGCGAAAAACACAATAGCCAGAGCCACAACCACCACGGCTATCTTGATCAGGACACCACGCAACACGTCGAGGTGGTCCCAAAACGACATCTCCTGCAACTGTTCCTTGCTCTCCTCTTCCATCAGGAAGTAATGTTATTTGCCATTCGACTTAGTGCCCGTGTCTTTATTATCCTCGTCAACAGCCTCTTTGATTGGTTTCTCCACCTCGTCTTTCACCTCGTCCATGCCTTCCCTGAAGCTGCGCACACCCTTGCCAATGCCTTTCATCAGCTCGGGAATCTTCTTCCCTCCAAAAAGCAACAAGATGATAACTACAATAATTATCAACTCGGTAGTGCCCAAATTGCCAAAGAGCAATAATATTGAATTCAACATAATTTATAGAATTAATTTATAATCAAAAGGCAAAGTTAATGAGAATTTTCGAAAAAACACTCATCATATTAGAAAAAATGCTTACTTTTGCGGGCGATTTTCAAAGAACACTATTTTTTAAAAAGTATATAAAGATATGAAAGCATTTGTTTTTCCTGGCCAGGGAGCGCAGTTTGTGGGTATGGGCAAAGACCTGTATGACAACAACGCCGAGGCTCGTGAAATGTTTGAGAAAGCTAATGAAGTGCTCGATTTCCGCATCACCGACCTGATGTTTGAGGGCACTGAGGACGACCTGAAACAGACTAAGGTAACTCAACCAGCTGTGTTCCTGCACAGCGTGATACTTGCCAAGACCCTTGGCGACGACTTCAAGCCCGACATGGTGGCAGGCCACTCACTTGGTGAGTTCTCGGCACTCGTTGCCGCTGGCGTACTGCCCTTCGAGCAGGGCCTTAAGCTCGTGGAAACCCGCGCGCTCGCTATGCAGAAGGCTTGCGAGGCGACACCCTCGACGATGGCTGCCATCATTGGCATGGACGACGACAAGATAGAGGAAATATGCGCCAGCATCGATGGCGTGTGTGTTCCCGCCAACTACAACAGCCCAGGTCAGGTGGTAATCAGCGGCTCGTTTGAGGCGATTGAAGAGGCTTGCGCCAAGTTTAAGGAGGCTGGTGCCCGCCGCGCATTGCCATTGAAGGTGGGTGGAGCGTTCCACTCGCCACTCATGGAGCCAGCACGCGAGGAGCTGGCAAAGGCTATCTACGAGGCAAACTTCAGCGAGCCCATCTGCCCTATCTATCAGGACGTTGACGCTAAGCCTCACACCAACCCCGAGGAAATCAAGGAGAACCTCATCAAGCAGCTCACCGCCCCCGTGCGCTGGAGCCACATCGTAGCCAACATGGCTGCCGACGGCATGACTGAAGCAGTAGAACTCGGTCCCGGCAAGGAGTTGCAAGGTCTCATCCGC
>CALDIG010000014.1 GCA_937904375.1 uncultured Prevotellaceae bacterium | reverse complement strand
CGTGATGCCTCAGTATGTGATATCCCAAGCTCCCGGCAAGGTGGTTCTCCGCAACTTCGAGGGCGTTATCACAACCTATACCGAGCCTACTGAGTATCACAGCGAGTGCAACTGCCCCGAGTGCCAGACTGCCCGCAAGAAAGAAGAGGTGCCAGCCGACAAGGCTGTTGACGGTGTTATCTCCCTGCTTGAAGGCGAGCGCATGAACATCGAGCCACGTGCCCTGAAGCGTCACGAGCGCAACGAGAAACGAAACAGTTAAATTTTTAGTTATTCCGCTTATCGATGGTGATGGTCAGTCGCCATCACCATCCTGTAGCGGTTGATAGCGCTAAGGGTGACGTTCATCGATGACATATTGAACTACAACAGCCTCTCGATAGTGGGACTGCAAAAGAACACCGGCAAGACCGAGTGCTTGAAGTATGTTCTTGCGAGACTCCCATTAGACCGCAAACGAGTGGCGGTGACTTCGATAGGCATTGATGGAGAGACCACCGACCAGGTGACCCGCACTCAGAAACCCGAGATTGTGCTGCGAGAGGGTATGTACTTCGGTACTAGCGAGGCGCACTACCGGCAGCGTCGATTGGTCTCTGAACTCATTGACGTGAGCGACGAGAGTACCAGTTTGGGGCGTGTGGTGACAGCGAGGGCATTGACTCAAGGCAAGATTTTGCTCTCAGGACCTTCGTCAACCTCGGGCTTGCAGCGATGGATGCGCGATGTGCGTCGTCAGGGCATTGACCTTGCCATTGTTGATGGCGCTTTGTCGAGATTGAGTTTGGCTTCTCCTGCGGTGAGCCAGTCGATGATACTTGCCACTGGAGCCGCCTACTCGATAAACATGAGCCAGTTGGTTCAGCGCACGGCATTTGTTGTTGACCTAATAAATATAGGTGTGACAAATGAGCGCAACACTACGCTTCTCTCACCTCTTGACAAGGGCGTGTGGTGGATTGACACCGACGGTGAGCTGCATGAGATGGAGGCGGTGACTTCGCTCTCGCAGCAGGTGCAGTTTCATGGCATGGAACGTTGTTCCACGATTTATGTTGCTGGAGCACTTGTCGATTCGTTTCTTGAAAAGGTGCGTAAGAACAAGAGCCTCAAGAATGTAGAGCTTGTGGTTCGCGACTTTACCAAGATATTTGTCTCGCCACAGCAGCTTAGGCTCTTCGAGAAAAACGGCGGCAACATCAAGGTGCTGCAAAAGAGCAAACTCATTGCTGTTACCGTCAATCCCACCTCGCCAAGTGGCTATGTTCTCGATAGCGAGGTGTTGTGCGACAAACTCTCACAGGCGATAAATCTGCCTGTATATGATTTATTGAAAAGTTAAAAAAGAAAATAACAAGTGTAACGACTACCATTGCCTCGTCGGCTTGTTAGCTCGTTAGCTTGTAAGCTAAAAAATGCAATTAAAGAACGTCATAGAGTCCCCTTGCGGACTGCGTTTCATGCTCGATGGGCTTGACTTGCAGTCGGGGTTCGCTCGCCGCTGGTTGCTCGATAGTGAAATGATGACTAGCGAGCAAGAAATCACAGCGTGCTATGACGTTTTGCGACATTTTGTCGATTTTGTGCGCTCCATAGAGCCTTCGTTCCTCAACACACTGCTTTTCAGGCTTCAAGGAGTGAAGGACATACGCACTACCATCAAGAACCTGCGACAGTCGTCAACTCTCGACGACATAGAGCTCTTTGAGGTGAAGCATCTCGCCATTCTCTCGACTGAGGTGGTGAAGTTGCTCAAAGAACACAATCTTGACCAAGTGGTGGAGATTCCGTCGCTCGATGAGGTGATAACCATCCTCGACCCCGATGGCATGAAGATAGCCTCATTCTATATTTATGACAGCTATTGCGAGCAGCTGAAGGATTTACGCATACAAATGCGCAAGAATCCCGAACAGCAAGACGAGTTGCTTATCGAGGCTGCCGAGATCGAGGAGGGCGTGAGACAAGACCTGACACGCCAGCTACATTCTCATGTCGATGAGATAGAGCGTGCTTTAACAGCTCTCGCAAAGGTTGACATTGACGTTGCCAAGGCGCGACAGATGGTGGAACAGGGACTGTGTTTCCCTTCAATTTCCAGTGATGGTTCAAGTCGTTACAAGGCGATGTTCCATCCACAGGTGAAAGATGCTCTTGGGCGTGCCGGCAAGCTGTTCCAGCCAGTGAACATCGACTTTGCCTACCGCCCAACCCTTATCACAGGTGCCAACATGGGCGGCAAGACCGTGGTGTTGAAGACCTTGACGTTGTGCCAATACCTGTTTCAGTTTGGCTTCGGCATCCCCGCAAGCGAGGCTTGCATAGCGATAAAAGACGAAATATTATTCTGCATTGGCGACGAGCAGTCGATAGAGCGAGGACTGTCCTCGTTTGCCGCCGAGATGAAGAACATCGATGCCGTTATCAAGGCATCACGCGAAAACAGAAAACTATTGGCGTTGATCGACGAGCCAGCCCGCACTACCAATCCCACCGAGGGCACAGCACTAGTGCAGGCGTTGCTAAAGGTGCTTGCCACCAAGCAGATGAGCCTCGTGATGACGACGCACTACGATATAGAGCCAGGCTCTGCTCACTGCCTTCGGGTGAAAGGGTTTGACAATGGCTTGATGAACTACTCGCTGGTAGAAGTGGAAGATGGCGAAGTGCCTCATGAGGCACTCAACATCGCCCAGAGTCTCGGTATTGACCCCGAGTGGATTGACCTAGCGAGACATGAACTTGAGAAATCAGAATAAATACTATATAAATAATGTAATATGCAGAAAAGTAAATTAGGATTAGATTTCGAAAAGGTGGAATATGCCAGAGGTTTGGCAAAGGGCATCGCGCAAGACGTGCAGACCTTTGTGGAGCAATATACCACTGTTGCCGTGGAGCGCACTCTGTGCCGACTCATGGGCATTGATGGCGTTGACGACAACGACGTGCCATTGCCCAATGTGGTGGTCGAGGCGCTCAAAGACAAGGGTGTGCTCAATGAGGGCGCATTGTTCTTCATCGCCAATGCCATGATACAGACTGGCTTGACTCCACAACAGATAGCAGAGAAGGTGGCAAAGGAAGAGATTGACATCACTAAGGTGGTGACCACCGACCCAAAGGCGATTGCCGATGCTCTGCAACCGGTGATTGACGATAGCATGGCACGCATCCGCGCCCGCCGTGCCCGCCGCGAGCATTATCTGGAGACCATTGGCGAGGGTCCTAAGCCCTATCTCTACATCATCGTTGCCACAGGAAACATCTATGAAGATGTGGTTCAGGCGCAGGCAGGTGCCCGTCAGGGTGCCGATGTGATTGCTGTGATTCGCACCACAGGTCAGAGTCTGCTCGACTATGTGCCTTATGGTGCCACCACCGAGGGCTTCGGCGGCACTTTCGCCACTCAGGAGAACTTCCGCATCATGCGCAAGGCGCTTGACGAAGTGGGGGAGGAACAGGGACGCTACATCCGTCTGTGTAACTACTGCTCAGGCTTGTGTATGCCCGAGATTGCCATCATGGGAGCCTTTGAGGGTCTTGACGTGATGCTTAACGACGCTCTCTACGGCATTCTCTTCCGTGACATCAATATGCAGCGCACGCTCATCGACCAGTATATGAGCCGCATCATCAACGGTTTTGCAGGTGTGATTATCAACACCGGCGAGGACAACTACCTCACCACTGCCGACGCTGTTGAGGCAGCCCACACCGTGCTTGCCAGTGACCTTATCAACGAGCAGTTGGCTCTCATGGCTGGTCTGCCCGAGGAGCAGATGGGTCTGGGACACGCCTTCGAGATGGATCCCATGCTCGAAAACGGTTTCCTTTATGAACTTGCGCAGGCTCAGATGCTGCGTGAGATTTTCCCCAAAGCCCCGCTGAAATACATGCCACCCACAAAGTTCATGACCGGCAACATCTTCCGCGGACATATACAGGACGCTCTCTTCAACATCATCGGCCAGTGGACCCACCAGGGTCTGCAGCTGCTGGGCATGCCTACCGAGGCCATACACACGCCGTTTATGAGCGACCGCTACCTCTCAATCGAAAACGCCAAGTACATCTTCAACAACATGAAGGATATCGGCGAAGAGGTCGAGTTCAAGGACGGCGGCATCATCAAGAACCGTGCCAAGGAGGTTCTCGACAAGGCCACCAGCCTGCTCGAGAACATGGAGAGCGAAGGCTTGTTCACTGCACTCGAAAAGGGCATCTTCGCCGATGTGAAACGACCCAAGAACGGCGGCAAGGGACTCGACGGCGTGACCATGAAGGGCGAACACTACTTCAACCCGTTTGTCGAACTGATGAAAGGCAGGAAATGAATGTAGAATGTAACAAGAGCACAATAAACTAAACGGAAAAAAACATACAGTATGAGCGAAGGTTTGTATTCGATGGAGGCTAAGGATTACGACAAAACCTTAGACCTGACCAAGATAAAGCCATACGGCGACACAATGAACGACGGCAAGGTGCAGCTCAGCTTCACTCTTCCCGTGCCCGCTGGCGCCGAGGCCGAGGAGGCCGCCAAACAACTACTCAAGAAGATGGGTTTCGAAAACCCGCTGGTGGTCTATCAGAAAGAACTCACCGAGGGCTTCTGTTTCATGAACTGCTACGGAAGCCTCACCCATACGGTCGACTATACCAACATCCATGTGCCGAAGGTGGAGAGCGACAAGATGGATATGCACGAGTGCGACGAGTACATCCAGCACAACATCGGGCGCAAGATTGTCATGGTCGGGGCCTCGACAGGCACCGACGCACACACCGTGGGCATAGACGCCATCATGAACATGAAGGGCTATGCCGGCCACTACGGCCTCGAACGCTACGATATGATCGAGGCCTACAACCTCGGCAGCCAGGTACCCAACGAGGAGTTCATTGCCAAAGGCATTGAACTGCATGCCGATGCCTTGCTGGTAAGCCAGACGGTAACACAGAAGGACGTGCATATCAAAAACCTCACCGAGCTTGTCGAAATGCTCGAGGCCGAGGGGCTGCGCGACAAGGTGATACTTGTGTGCGGCGGCCCACGCATAAGCCACGAGTTGGCCAAGGAACTCGGCTACGATGCCGGCTTCGGAGCCAACACTTACGCCGACGACGTGGCCTCCTATGTGGCACAGGAGATGGTGAAACGTGGCTGGAAGTGACCACCGATGTGCGTGGTATCGCGCCCCGGAACATCTGGCCAGTCAAACACAGAATAACGATAGATTACAATAAAACGCAAAATCATGGAAAAAGAACAGATTAAACCCTTTATCGCGCGCCGTGCGGCCAAGGAGCTGCACGATGGCGATGTCGTCAACCTCGGTATCGGTCTGCCGACGCTTATCCCTAATTTCCTGCCCGAGGGTGTACACGTCACTCTCCAGTCCGAAAACGGCATGATTGGCATGGGTCCCACCCCCGAGGAGGGCAAGGAGGATCCCTGGTTCATCAACGCAGGCGGCGGATACATCACCCACGTGCCGGGTGCCTCGACTTTCGACAGCGCCACCTCGTTCGGCATCATCCGCGGCGGCCACGTTGACGTGAGTGTCCTCGGAGCCATGCAGGTCGACGAAGAAGGCGACCTGGCCAACTGGATGATACCTGGCAAGAAAACCCCCGGCATGGGCGGCGCGATGGACCTCCTCGTCGGAGCCAAGAAAGTCATCCTCGCCATGGAGCACACCGCCAAGGGCAACCCCAAAATCCTCAAAAAGTGCACCCTGCCTCTCACCGCCAAGGGTCAGGTGAATATGATTATCACCGAGATGGGTGTGATGGAAATCACTGCCGATGGCATCGTGTTGACCGAAATCAACCCCGAATTCACCGTCGAGCAGGTGCAGGCCGCCACTGAAGCCAAGCTGATAGTGTCGCCCAACCTGAAAAACATGGAATAACAACAATCCCACGTACACTACCGGCAAAACCCTGCGGGGTCGCAGCCGGTAGTGTATATGTTTTTCGCAGCATGAAAAAAATCGGTCTACTGTTAGTGTTTGTGTCGGTCATAGGTGCGGCTGTCGCGCAGCACGCTCCTTTTCGCGAGTACGGGTTCTATGGCACGGCCAGCTACACGATGCTGACCAACGTCAACCGCTCCACATACACTTTTCTGCTTAACGGAGTCAATGTGACGGGCGGTTTCCAGATACGCCCCAAGACGTGCGTCGAACTGGGCGTGGGTTTCCTCGGCGACTCGAAAGGGGTCTTTAGCCAGGTGCCTCTCACGCTCGGCCTGCGCACCCACTATCTGGACAACTGGATCACTCCTACAACCGAGCTCTATGCCGGCTACTCGTTCTTTCTGAAAAAGAGAGGCGACAACAGCAATGGCGACAAGATGCAGATTAACAGCGGCGGCGTGACTGCCGGCGTGAACGTCGGGGCGCGTATGACTGTGTCGCGCAAACTGGCTGTCAATGTCTATGTCGGCTGGCAGTTCTTCATGGTGAATGAGTTCGAGGTTTTCGACCAGCAAAAAAACACACTGCTGAAGGACTCCTGGGCGCCACATTGTTTCAGGTTCGGCCTCGGATTGATGTTTTAATCACGCAACCCACTGTATGATATGAGAAAATCGTTTGCCCTCGCCATTTTGTCGGCTCTTGTGCTGCCGATGTGTGCCTTCGCGCAAAAAAACAGCAAACCGTCGTCGGCCCCGGTGCTGACCGAATGGAGCGACCCCGACGTGTTCGAACAGCACAAACTTTATCCGAGGGTGAACGTGACCGGTTTCCAATACGAGAACGACATTGAGAAGGGTGCCTACCGTATGCAGCCCTACTATGTGTCGCTTGCCGGCAAATGGCAGTTCGACCTGCAGAAGTCTGTCTCTGCACGCCCCGATATGGAGAACAAGAAGCTGGATGTCAGCAAGTGGGCCAAGGTGACGGTGCCCGACTGTCGTTGGAAAGATGGC
>CALDIG010000013.1 GCA_937904375.1 uncultured Prevotellaceae bacterium | reverse complement strand
AATTTGAGAGTGTTTTTTTTTAAAAATCAATTGTTGTTGATGAGAATGTTGTTTTTTAATGATAACGGTTGTTTTTACGAGACTGCGTCTCGTAGTACTCTGACAATTGTGAAAGCACTCTGATATTGTGAAAGTGCTCTGACAATTGTGATGGCAGTGCCCGGTATGGTGTTATGGTTGCCTCGTCACTCTTGTGGCAGACGGCGGAAGCCTTGTCCCAGGATTTCGGAGCTTTCCATGATGTTGACGAAGGCTTTTGGGTCGATGCGGTAGAGCACGGAGCGCAGTTTTATCATGTCGGTACGGTCGAGGGTGACGTACACCATCTTGCGCTCGTTGCCTTTGTAGAGACCGCTGCCGGTGATGCATGTGCCACCGCGCTTTAGGTTGTTGATGATGAAGTCGCGCACTGGCTCGGGGTTGTCGGTGATTATGAACATGGTCTTATAGCTCTTCATGCCGTCAACCACGAGGTCGATGACCTTGCCTTCGATGAAGATGATGATTACCGAGTAGATGGGCAGTCGTATGTCGCCAAAGGCGATGAGCGTGCTCAAGGTGATGATGCCATCGACAATCATCACGAGGGTGCCGAGCGAGATTTTGGTGTATTTGTGCAGGATCATCGAGATGATGTCGCTGCCGCCGCTGGTGGCTCCAGAGCGGAAAATCATTCCTATCGCCAAGCCATAGATGATGCCTGCAACCACGGTGTTGAGGAAGTAGTCGGGGCTGAACCAGCCGCCGTCGTGAGGTATCTCCACCATCGAGGCTCCACCTTGCTTCACTATCTCTCCGTCGTGGATGACGGGGTTATATCCCCACCAGCTTTCCAGCACAAAGGTGAAGACGAAAATCAGGGCAGTAGAGACGATAGTCTTGATACCAAATTTTGGTCCAAGAATCCACGTGCCGATGATGAGCAGCGGGATGTCCATGCAGATGGCATATAACGAGATTTTCCAGGGCCACAGGGTGTTGAACACGTTACTAAGGCCATAGGTGCCACCAGGAGCCATCAGATAAGGGTTCACAAACATCACGTCGCCAATGGCGAACAGTGCGCTGCCGATTACGAGCAGGAAGTAGGCAAGTATCTCACGTTTAAGCTTTTTCTTGTTGTCGAGAGCTAACATAGTAGTTGTTTATTTCTTTTTGGGTTAAAAATCGGGCGCAAAGGTAGGAAATAGTTTTCAGTTATAAGTTATAGATGGGAGTTTTTTTTGATTTTTCAGTCATTTGATTCCTTTTTGTTGCTATGGCATCGCAACATACAAAACTTTTCATTATCTTTGCAAGTTAATTGTAATTATTCATCAAAAAGGGAGATGATAATAATACGCACCAAATATCTGCCTCCGTCGCGCAATTACACCGCCATCAATCTCTTTGGCGTGTTTTTTGTGCATCCTGATGTGCGCGTGACAAAGCGCCTCATCAACCATGAGAGCATCCACACGGCTCAGATGCGTGAATTGCTGTACTTGCCTTTCTATATATTCTACCTTCTTGAGTGGGTGATAAGGCTGTTTTTCAAGGGTGATGCTTACTTTAACCTGAGTTTTGAGCGCGAGGCCTACGATAATGAGTATGATTATCATTATCTTGAGAATCGTAAGCATTATGCCTGGATAAAATACATGAGAAAGAAAAAGAGAAAAAAGAAACCGAAAAAGAAATTCCTTAGAAAAATGATAAATTAATATTAACACAATGGATAAACATGATATTGAAACCTATAGAGCCGAGTTCATCGACTTGCTGAAATCTACTGGGCGAGAGGGTGTTGACGACCTCGTTGAGATGCTTGACGACGGCAAGATGCGCTTCTTCACCGCGCCGGCTAGCGTAAATCACCACCTCAACAGCGACGGCGGTCTGCTGGTACACTCGCTCAACACCTGCAAAGCAGGACTCAAACTTCGCGAGATGGTTATCGCCATGAAGCCAGAGCTGGAGGAACAGCTCGACCGCAACAGCGTGATTGTCGCCACTCTGCTTCACGACATCTGCAAAGCCGACATCTATACGCCTGCTATCAGGAAGCAGCGTGGTGCCGACGGCATCTGGCGAGAGGTAGATAGCTATGAGGTGAGCTACCGCAACTTCCCTATGGGGCACGGCGAGAAGAGTGCGATGCTCGCGCTGATGAGCGGTTTTGAGATTTATGACGACGAGCTGCTTGCCATCCGCTGGCACATGGCGGCGTGGGACCTGCCCATGCAGAGTGTGGAGCTAACGAAATGCCTCAACACCGCTCGCGACGAGCACCCACTGTGCTCGCTGGTGAACCTCGCTGACGGCATCGCCGCCAACCTGCTTGAGTGGGAATAACTAATGCACAATTCACAATGCATAATGCACAATTCACAATTTAGTGTTTCTAGATAACTGAAAACTGATAACTACAACGATATGAAACTGAGATTTATAATTACATTACTGTTGCTGGCGGTCTTTGGCAGCGCTACGCAGGCGCGGGACATCACAGCGCAGCGCACGCAGAAGGCGATAGACCGCTTTGTTGATGACTCGCTCATGCGTCACGCTTCGGTGGGAGTGATAGTCACCGACCTAAAGAGCGGCAAGATGCTTGGCGGACGCAACATCAACCTGGCGTGCATCACGGCATCGACCATGAAGACCGTCACTTCGTCGGCAGCATTGGAGCTGCTGGGCGCCGATTTCACTTTCAACACGCCCGTCTATCTTGATGGCGAGATTCACGGTAGCACTCTGCGGGGCAACCTCGTGATAGTGGGCCGTGGCGACCCAACGCTTGGCTCGGTATATTTCAAGGACAACCTCGATATAGTTCATGAAGTAGTAGAAGCCCTCAACCGGCAGGGCATCACCACGATAGAGGGTAAAGTGATTGTAGATAACAGTCTTTACCGCTATCCGGCTTACAACGGCGACTGGTGCGCCGACGACCTTGCGTGGGACTACGGCATGGGCTTGCATGCGCTCAACTACTGCGACAACCGCATGAAACTAGTGTTCACTGGCAAGGGTGACGGCACTGCCGAGAATGCCCACTTCGAGCCCGATGTGCCTGGCGTGCAGATTATCAACCGTATGCGTCCAGGCAATGAGGATAACGTGGGTGTGCTGCTCGAGTATGCCAACCCAGCCATCATCCTTACTGGCACAGCCGCCGACACCACCTACGTTTTTAATGTGTCGAACCCAACCCCTGGCGCGTTGCTCGTTGACAGCCTGAGCCGCACCCTCTCAAAATCGGGCATAAGAATCGCCAACAAACAGTTTTCTCCCAGCGACCGCCGTTGGCTGCTTATGACACATAAGTCGCCGATACTGACCGACATTATCGCGTCGCTGCTGGAGCGTAGCGACAATATGTTCACTGAGGGTCTGCTCAAAGCCATTGCAGTAAATAGTGGCCGCGAGCCCACCGAGGCTCAGGGCGTGGAGGTGATCGACAGCCTCTTCACGTCACGCGGCGTCGATGCCTCGGGCAAGTTCCAGTATGACGGCAGCGGTCTTGCCCGCAACAACAAAGCCCCTGTCAAGTTCTTTGCCGACATGCTCACCTATATGAGTGACCGCCGTTTTGGCTCGCATCAGCTGCGGCTTGTTGACCTGATGACCCGCATCGGCATCAACGCCAAGATAGGCACCCAAGTTCCATACTCGTCGATTAGCGGCATGATAGCCTCTAAGTCGGGCTCCATGCGCGACGTGCAGTGTTATGTAGGCTACTTCCCCGCCGATGAGCCGCAATATGCGTGGGCTGTGCTCGTCAACAACTGGCACGGCACCCGTCCAAACCTTAAAGAGATGATTGACAGACTCTTGTTAGGCATTTTCGCACCTTAGTATAAACTGAAATATATAATAGAAATGAACACAACTCTCGACCAACTTCTCACCAATGTCTATGAGCTTGAAGGACTGTTGCTGGTGATGCAACGCCACCACGACGACGTTCCACAGCTGGTAATTGACAAGTTCAAAGAGAAAGCCCAGCAGATAGCTGCCGCAGCAAGCGTTCTCGACTCATCACAAAAGACCGACGACACCCCTCAGGCTGAGCCTGAACCGCCTGTTTTTGTTCCGCCCGTAAAGCCTGAACCCGTGGCACCTGCACCTGTTATCGCACCAGCACAAGAGCCACTTAAAGAACAAGTTGCTGAGGTCAAACCCATCGTCAAAACCGAGGAGCCCGTTGCTCCTCCAAAACCATCGACTCGCGACATCACTTCGGCATTCTCTATCAACGACCGTTTCTTGTTCCAGCGAGAGCTCTTCGACGGCAATAATGAGAAATACTCCGACGCTATCGCCGTGATGCAGCGCCTGACCAATATCGATAAGATTAAGCAATTCATTACCGATGTTCTCGGCTTAGACCCTAGCAACGAAGTGGTTAAAGAGTTTGTGCGGCTCATAGAGCAGAGTCTCAAAGGATAGGATTGCGATTAACGTAAGGGGCGAAGAGTACAAGAAACTATAATTCTTAACTCATAACTATGAACTCTTAACTAATAACTATGGCAGGAAAATTATATATGGTGCCTACGCCAGTCGGCAATCTCGACGACATGACTATGCGGGCGGTGAGCGTGCTCAACGAGGTGGCGCTTATCCTTGCCGAGGACACACGCACCAGTGCCGTGCTGATGAAGCATTATGGCATCGTCACACCCATGCGCAGCCACCACAAGTTTAACGAGCACAACACCACCAGTGCTATCATCGAGATGCTCAAGGCAGGTGAAAGCATAGCGCTTATCACCGACGCCGGCACGCCAGGCATCAGCGACCCGGGATTCATGCTCTCTAGAGAGTGCCGCCGCAACGGTATTGTGGTAGAGACGCTGCCAGGTGCCACGGCATTTGTGCCTGCCCTCGTCAATTCGGGGCTGCCGTGCGACAGGTTTGTCTTTGAGGGCTTTTTGCCAGTGAAGAAGGGTAGGGCGACACGCCTCGAAGCCCTTGCGCAGGAGAGCCGTACCATGATTTTCTATGAGTCGCCCACGCGCCTTGTGAAGACGCTGCAGC
>CALDIG010000012.1 GCA_937904375.1 uncultured Prevotellaceae bacterium | reverse complement strand
GTGTGCTCTTCCGATCTCCCGAGGGGGCCATGCTCGCCGCGCTGCTGATGAACGCCTTTGCACCGCTCATCGACTATTGCGTGGTTCAGGTTAATATCAACCGTCGCCTCAAGCGGGCTAAAGCACAATGAAAGGAGGACATGAACTATGAATAAAAACAGTAATATATATCAAATAGTCTATGCTGCGGTCATGGTGCTTATCGTCGGAACGGTATTGGCTTTCATCTACATGGCGTTAAAGCCCAAGCAGGATGATAATGTTGCTAATGACAAGCGCGGTCAGATACTTAGCGCCGTGCGCCTGAAACCCGATGACAAGACCAAGATAGAAGACACCTTTAAAAAATATATAGTTGAAGGGTTCATCGTTGATAGCAATGGCGAGAAAGTGAGCAACGACAAGGAAGAGGCTTTCAACGTCAACATGAAGGCAAATCTTAAGGAACAAAACCGCAAGCTGCCGGTGTTCATGTGCAAACTTGATGACGGCTCTATCAAATACATCGTCCCGGTTTATGGCGCCGGACTTTGGGGACCCATCTGGGGATATGTCGCGGTCAATGACAACGGCACAGACATCTACGGAGCTTATTTCTCTCACGAGGGGGAGACTCCGGGACTGGGAGCCGAGATTGCTAACCCAAAATTCCAAGACCAGTTCAAGGACAAGAAAATATATGTTGACGGAGAGTTTAAATCAATCAGTGTTATGAAGAGTGGTCAAAAGCCAACCGACGGCTCTGAATATGTAGATGCCATTTCGGGTGGCACAATTACCAGTCGCGGCGTGCAGGCGATGCTCAAAGACTGTATGACACCCTACGACGCCTTCTTCAAGAAACTACAAAGTGGAACCTTTAAATGACAATAGACTATGCTATCAAAACGTAATAAAGAAGCTTTATTCAACCCGTTGTCGAAGGACAACCCGGTATTGGTGCAGATTTTGGGTATCTGCTCTACTCTTGCCGTAACGGCAAAGCTGGAACCCGCTATTGTCATGGGAATCTCGGTGATTGCGGTTCTTGCGATTTCTAACGTAGTAATATCACTGCTGCGAAAGACCATTCCTACCAGCATACGCATTATCGTGCAGCTGGTGGTGGTGGCGGCGTTGGTAATCATCGTGCAGCAAGTGCTTAGGGCATACGCCTACGACGTGAGCCTGCAACTGTCGGTGTTCATTGGACTCATTATCACCAACTGTATTCTGATGGGACGACTTGAGGCGTTCGCTTTGAGCAACCGACCTTGGCCCTCTTTCCTCGACGGCATCGGCAACGGCTTAGGATATATGATTATCTTGGTGATTGTGGCTTTCTTCCGTGAGCTCCTCGGCAGTGGCACTCTGCTCAACTACCAAGTTATACCTCAATGGTGTTATGATCATGGCTACATGAACAACGGACTGATGATTCTGCCACCTATGGCTCTTATCACCGTGGGATGCATCATCTGGGTGCATCGCTCACGCAATAAAGATTTACAAGAGAAATAATCAACAAGTAGTAACGCTTTTAAATATCAATGATTTAAAATGGAAAATTTAAACCTTTTCGTTAAGTCTATTTTTATCGACAACATGGTATTTGCCTACTTCTTGGGAATGTGCTCCTACTTGGCGGTTTCCAAGAATGTGAAGACCGCCTTCGGCTTAGGCATTGCGGTTACGTTCATGCTTGTTGTGACCATTCCTCTGAACTATATTCTTAATAAATATGTTCTTGAACCCGGCGCACTAGCTTGGCTGGGCGATGGATATAAAGATGTGGACCTCAGTTTCTTGGGGCTTATCATGTTTATCGCTGTCATTGCGTCAGCAACTCAATTGGTGGAGATGACTGTCGAGAAGTTTGCTCCGGCGCTCTACAACTCTCTAGGAATTTTCTTGCCGCTAATTGCTGTGAACTGCGCCATCCTGGGTGGAGCGCTCTTCATGCAGCAACGTGAGTTCGATACCTGCTGGACCGCAACAGTTTATGGCGCAGGAAGCGGTATAGGCTGGTTGCTGGCCATTGTGGGGCTTGCGGCTATTCGTGAGAAGATTGCCTACAGCAACATTCCTCCCGCGCTGCGTGGCGTGGGCATCACCTTCATCATCACCGGCCTCATGGGCATCGCATTTATGAGCTTTATGGGCATCAAACTTTAAAACAACCTCTTTGACTATGATACTACTAGTAAATTCATCATTAACCGTTATAGCGAGTGCCGTCATTTTCTTGGTACTCACATTGTTGCTTGTTGCCATTCTCTTGCTGGCGAGACACTATCTTGTGGCTACGGGAAAGGTGAAAATAAGCATCAACGACGGCAAGAAAGAGATTGAGATAGAGAGTGGCAAGTCGTTGCTCAACAGTCTGCATGAGGGCGGTGTCATGCTCTCTAGCGCCTGCGGCGGCAAGGGCAGCTGCGGACAGTGCAAGATTCAGGTGCTGGAAGGCGGCGGCGACATCCTGCCCACCGAGACGGTGCATTTCTCACGCAAGGAGCAGCAGGCACACTGGCGACTGGGTTGCCAAGTCAAGGTGAAAGACAACATGAAAGTGCAAGTGCCCGACTCGGTACTCGAAGTCAAGGAATATGAATGCACCGTGGTAAGCAACAAGCTTGTGTCGTCATTCATCAAGGAGTTCATCGTTGCTCTCCCCGAAGGCGCACACATGGACTTCATTCCAGGCTCTTACGCACAAATCAAGATTCCCACCTACGAGATGGACTATAACGTTGACATCGACAAGGAATCGCTTGGTGATTATCTTCCCACGTGGGAGAAATATGATATGTTCTCGCTCAAGTGCAAGAACACAGAGGAAACCGTCAGGGCTTACTCAATGGCGAACTATCCCGCTGAGGGCGACCGTTTTATGCTCACGGTGCGCATCGCCACTCCCCCATTCAAGCCAAAACCACAGACGGGCTTCATGGACGTGAGTCCGGGTATCGCATCGTCTTACATCTTCACCCTCAAACCGGGCGATAAGGTTATAATGAGTGGTCCTTACGGCGACTTCCACCCCATCTTCGACAGCAAGAGGGAGATGATTTGGGTTGGCGGTGGCGCCGGCATGGCACCGTTGCGTGCGCAAATCATGCACATGACAAAGACCCTCCACACCCGCGACCGTGAGATGCACTACTTCTATGGCGCCCGTTCGCTCAGCGAGGTATTCTACCTTGAGGACTTCCTTGAGATTGAGAAGGAGTATCCCAACTTCCACTTCCATCTCGCGCTCGACCGTCCCGATCCCGTTGCCGACGAGGCTGGCGTTAAATACACCCCTGGCTTCATAGCCTCGGTGATGTATGACACTTACCTCAAAGACCACGAGGCACCCGAGGACTGCGAGTATTACATGTGCGGTCCCGCCATGATGAGCAAGACCGTCAACGAAGTCCTCGACAAGTGCGGCGTAGATCCATCATCCATCCACTACGACAACTTCGGATAATCACCGACACATCTCCACACCACAAGCCACAGCCACCAATAGGTTGTGGCTTGTTTTTTGAAAAAAACCACAAATTTACACTAATTGTCACCAAAGCCTCTACCATTCCACAGGATTAAAAGACATACAGACATACTGAACATACAAATATTAAACACAACTGATTTTTGATTAAATCATCATTGCTGTCCACTAAAAATTGTGGACGGTTAAAAAATAAAATTATCAAATAAAC
>CALDIG010000011.1 GCA_937904375.1 uncultured Prevotellaceae bacterium | reverse complement strand
GGCAAGACTTGAACATCTTCTTGCCGGTGGGTATATCGTTTTTCACCTTCCAGTCGCTGAGTTACATTATCGACATCTACCGCCGCAAGATAGAGCCTGTTGACAATCTGCTCGACTACGCCTTCTATGTCTCGTTCTTCCCGCAGCTGGTGGCAGGACCCATTGTCAGGGCTAGCGACTTCATCCCGCAGATGTATAAGCCCATCCATGTCACGCGCCAGATGCTGGGTACGGGGTTCTGGTTTATTATCATAGGTCTCTTCAAGAAGGCAGTCATCAGTGACTACATTGGCGAGAACTTTGTGGCTCGCGTCTTTGAGAACCCCATCCAGTTCAGTGGCATCGAAAACCTGCTGGGAGCCTACGGCTTTGGGATGCAGATTTATTGCGACTTCTCGGGCTATAGCGACATGGCGATAGGCCTGGCGCTGCTCATGGGATTCCATTTCAACATTAACTTCAATAACCCCTATAAGGCTGCGTCGGTGACCGACTTCTGGCGGCGATGGCACATCTCGCTCAGCACGTGGCTTCGCGACTATGTGTATATCTCGCTCGGGGGCAACCGCAAGGGCAAGATACGACAATATCTCAACTTGTTCATCACCATGCTGTTGGGAGGATTGTGGCATGGTGCGTCGCTCAATTTCGTGTTCTGGGGGGCGCTACACGGCATAGCTCTGGTGCTGCACAAGATATGGATGACGATAACACGCGGCGCAAAATTTGTGCAGTCCAAATTCTGGAACGTGCTTATGGTGATTGTCACCTTCCATTTCGTCATCTTCGCGTGGATGCTGTTCCGCAATGCCGACATCACCTGGAACGGGTTTTTCCGTGGTGGCGAATGGGGAAACCTCGGCATCATGCTCTCGCAGATTTTCACCAGTTTCCATCCCGAATTGTTGCCCGAGGTGGTAGCCAACTATTGGCATGTGTTTGTGCTGATAGCCTTAGGCTATGCCCTCCATTTCGTGCCAGACAAACTGTCGCAGCGCTGCCGCAACGCCTTCGTGAAAATGCCCGCGTTCCTCTATGTTTTAGTGCTCGTGGCACTGATTGTCATCATCGTGCAAGTGAAGACTAGCGAAGTGCAGCCATTCATCTACTTCCAGTTCTAGTCTTTCTTCTTGACACCCATGCGGGCTTCTACCACGTTGAGGACGTAGTCGCCCACTGTCTCGCACTCATCGAAGAAGTCTCCGTACATAGTGCCTATGGCATAGCTGTACTTCTGCTCGTTCACGTCGTTGAGGTTCTCGGTCTTGATCATGTCGCGGTAGTTGTCAATCTCCTTCTCGATGTTATAGGCGCGATTGATGTCGCTATGCTCCTTGTAGTTTACCAGAATGTTGTTCATCTCGGTGAGGCTGTTGTCAACAAGTTCCATCATTGTCTTGATGTTCTTTAGTTGGTATCCTGAGAACTGTTCCTTGCTGGTGCGGTATCGGTTGATGATGCGTGCGAGCTTGTAGCAACTGTCGCCAATGCTCTCTATCTCGGAGATTTCTCGCAGCATGGCGCGCATCTTGGCCTTGGTGTCGTCGCTGAGGTGCGCGTCGCTCACGTCATGCAGGTAGTTGGCGATGTCAACCTCCATCTGGTCGCTGATTTCCTCATATTTCTCGATGCGGGAATATAGCTTCACAAATTTGTCATTATCCTCCTCGTCGAGCAGGGTTCTCACCATGCCAAACATGCTCTGGATGCGCTCGCCAAACGACTTGATTTCCTTCTGAGCCTCAAGCACCGAGAGCTCGGGGGTCTTCATGATACCCGAAGTGATGAAATGCAGTTTGAAGTCGTCTTCCTCATCCTCACGGCGTGGCTTGATGATAGCGCACACGAGTTTCTCGATTTGCGGGATGAACCAGATGAGGATGGCGGTGTTGGTGATATTGAATGCCGAGTGGAAACCGGCGAGTACTACCGAAATCTTGGCTAAGTTGGCCTCATAGCCTGGATCGGTAGCTGCCATACCCTGATCAAAGCCTGCCATATTACAAACGAGTCCAACAAATGGCTTGAGTAGGCATAGCGACCATATAACACCTATGATGTTATATGTGAAGTGGGCTAGGGCAGCGCGCCGTGCCTGCACGTTGGCGCCCATAGCGGCGATGTTGGCGGTGATGGTGGTGCCAATGTTCTCGCCGAGCACAAGCATGATACCCTGCTGTATGCTCATCACTCCTGTGGAGCACAAAATCATGGTGATAGCCATCATGGCAGCCGAAGACTGTACGCATAGGGTAAGTACGCTACCAATGACGAGGAAGAGCAGATAGCTCCACATCGAGTCGCCAAACTGCGAGAAGAACGCCATGATGCCTTCGCGCATCGCGGGGTCGGTAGCAAAATTGGTGCCCGTTTCCTTGAGTGTGCCCAGTCCTAGGAAGAGGAATGCCACACCAAAGAGGAAGTCACCAATCACGCGACGCTTCTTCATGTAAATCAAGATGATACCCAAGAAGAAGGCGGGATATACAAAGTCGGTGATGTTAAACGAGAATCCCAAGCTCATAATCCACGCGGTGACGGTTGTACCGATGTTGGCACCCATAATCACCGAGATGGCCTGGATTAGCGTCAGCAAGCCTGCGTTGACAAACGACACGGTCATCAGCGTGGTGGCAGTAGAACTCTGTACTGCTGCTGTAACGGCGACACCGGTGAGCATTCCCGTGAAACGATTGGTGGTCATGGCGCCTAGCACACGGCGCAGCTGTGGACCCGCCATCTTTTGAAGACTCTCGCTCATTGACTTCATACCGAACATGAGCAACGCCAGCGAGCCTATGAGCTTGAAAACAATCCAGATATCCATAGAATGATAGTGATAGAATAACGTGATTTGATTTATTATTGGCACAAAGTTAGATAAAAAAATCAATTTTCAAGGTCTAATTGTCATTTTTTAGGATAAAAACGGGTCATCCGATATTTGGAGTGATGGATATGTAGCATTCGGCAAAGTGTTATATCTCTGATAGATCTTGCGAGAAGTTTTTAGGTGTTTAAGTTCCGACTCACGACATCTGCTCGAGTGCGTTAGATGCTCGGGGCGCGCGCTACGTGCTTAAAACTAAATAAAAATTTTCTCAGTGACTATGGAATTTTCAAAATAATTTTAATCAAATTTTTAGATAAAATGCTCACGCTCGCAAGGCTTTGAGCAAGCTCAGCTTTGACTCGCTTAATCGCATTTTTCTGAAAAATCTGAAATAAGAATGGTTTTTAACACATTGAAAATCAGCTGTGTGTAAAATCAGGATATTCAGATATTTCAGTTGTTTATAATGAGATTGGAAGTTTTGCAACAGCTACTCCCTACAATCGCATTTCAAAGTTTGTTACAACAATTCTGGTAGTTGGAAAAGCTTGATACCGTTGGAGCCTTTTATGAGAATGTAACTGCCGGTCACTGGACTAGTGGTGAGAGCTGCTTTCACGGCTTCCACGTCGGCAAACTTGCGGTAGTCGCAATCTACAGCCTCAAACTCGCTTCCCACGAGCCACACGTCGTCGAACGAGCACTGCTTTAGCTTCTCTACCACTGCCACATGCTCCTGATGGCTGCTCTCGCCCAACTCGCGCATATCTCCCAAAATCGCCATCTTGGGACTTACCTGCATCATCGAGA
The DNA here is from genome assembly GCA_937904375.1 of uncultured Prevotellaceae bacterium. Classification (GTDB taxonomy): domain Bacteria; phylum Bacteroidota; class Bacteroidia; order Bacteroidales; family Muribaculaceae; genus Sodaliphilus. Next base: position 9,303 of record CALDIG010000011.1, on the reverse strand, counting down.
AGTTGTCGATTGCCGCCGACATCGAGGTGGGGTTGGCGTTGTAGGCGTCCACGATAAGGTGGTTGCGGCCGGTCTCGGTGAGCTGCGACCGATTGTTAGACGGCACATAGCCCGCTATCGCCTCGCTGATGGCGCTGGGCTCAACACCGAAGTGCAATCCCACAGTCACCGCCGCCAGCACATTGTCGAGGTTGTAGCTGCCAATGAGGTGGGTAGCCACTTCGTGCCACTCGTCACACTCTCCACTGCGCCATCGCAAGCGCAAGAAGGGGTCACAAGCAACGATTTCGCCCTGAACATCGGCATCCTTTTGATGCGGAGAGTATTTCACAGCCTCGATGTCTTTTGGCAATATGCCCATGAGATGCTCATTGTCGGCATTGACAAAAATCACGCTACCGTCACGGGTGGCGAGGTTGTCGTAGAGTTCGCCTTTGGTCCTTATCACGCCCTCAAGCGAGCCGAAGCCCTGCAAGTGGGCCTTGCCCACGTTGGTGATAAGTCCGCAGGTGGGCTCGGCGGTCTCGACAAGGGTCTTGATTTCGCCGGGATGACTGGCGCCCATCTCCACCACCGCAATCTCATGCTCTGGCGAGAGTCGCAACAGCGTCTTGGGCACACCCACGTCGTTGTTGAAATTGCCTTCGGTAGCCATCACGTTGAACTTCTGCGCCAGCACTGTGCGCACCAGCTCCTTAGTCGTGGTCTTTCCGTTGGTGCCAGTGATGCCCACGATGGGAATGTTGAACTGGCGGCGATGCTCCCGCGCCAGGTCCTTGAACGCCTGCAGCGAGTCGGGAACAAGCACCATGCGCTTGCCCTCAAGAGGCTGAGCCATGAACTCGTTATAAACCTGCTCGTCATCGACCACAGCGAGGGCACTACCCTTCTCCAGCGCCTGAACGGCAAACTTATTCCCATCAAACGACTCTCCCTTGAGAGCGATAAAGATGCTGCCCTCGGGGCAATCGCGGCTATCGGTGGTCACCACCGGGTGCTGCTTATAGAAAGCGTATAGTTCTTGAATGTTCATACTTAAGTTTCGCAAGTTGATAACTTGCTCACTGGTTTATCGTTTATAGCTTATCGTTTATGGAAGACAGTGATGAGGTTATGGGCCTTGCATCCTCTAGGCGCTTTTGCCTACAAGGCTGCATTGTCCCTGCATAACATCAACACTATTCTCTAAACCTTAATGTTCATATTATTCAGTTAGGGGTTTAGACAGAGGCCTAAGTTCTGGTATGCGCTCCTCTCCATCTTTGGGCGATAGTGGGCGATACACACACTTGGCAAGTCCCTTCGATGGCCATATCCACCAGTCGTCGCCCTTGAAGCCGCTGAGCAGTCCCTCCAGGTCTTTCTCGGCGTGGGCTTTGCTGTAATAGCACTGGCAGCACAGGCGATAAACGGTCTTGCCCTTGACGGTGGTCTTATACACGGGATAGAACATCACCTCACTCATCTGCTCAGAGTGTTTAATAGCTTTTTCGAGCGAGGAATAGCTGCCGCACACGATGTAGTAGATGGTGCGTGGCTGCTTCTTGGTCTTGGCTTGTGCATCGATGGCACACATAGCCATCAAAGCAATCATTAATAGTGGTAAACCGATTTTTGTAAAACGTCTCATAATAAAAAGTTAAGAGTTAATAGTTAAAAGTTAAGTGGAGAGAGGAGAGTGTGTTTTTAGTTGCGGGTTGTCTCAAGGTAAATGTCCTTGATCTCAAAGCTTTGCGGCAAGTCGATCTTTCGCTGCGTGTAAACGCCTCCAATCACGTTATTGAACGTTTCGTGGAAGAGATAGTAAGTCACGTTGCCGTTGGAGGCAGTGACTTTCCTCACGCCGTAGAAGAATCCGTCTTTATATCGGCACATGACCATGTTAGTCAGGCCTGTGTTATAAAGATTGGCGCTGCTTGCCCCACTGTTGACTACCGCAATTTTTCCGTTGTCCAAGCTTTCCACATAGCAAATCTTGTTGGCACTGGTAAGGAAAATCTCTTTAGAAGATGCCTTAGGAATTAAGTTGTAATTAAAATTCACCGAGGTGGTGCTTGTCCCCGAGAGGTAGCAATCTACCCAGTCGTTGTAGGTGTGGTTCACATTATACCCATCAATCACGGCCTTGTCCATCTCCTTCTTCACTACTGCCAAGCCATGGTCAACGGCAAAATTTTCATAAAGGTAAGTTACCGAGCCGCCGTGAACCTGGTTGGGGCCGGTGGCTGGCAACCAGTAGCCTTGTCCATGTGAGGTGGCAGTTCCCGTTGCAGCATCCTGCAAGAAATAAGAGTCAAGACCCGCTTGATAGGTCAACGCCACCTTTTGGTTCACATAGTCGGCCTTGACGAGTGGGAGATCGTTACCGCCGGTGTCATAGAGCAAGCCATTGTTCTTGAATATCATGTAATTGCCATTGCTGTAGTTGGTGAGATAGAACACGTTTCCGCTCTTGTCGGCATAGAGCCATGGAGTGCCACTCGACACGTCATAGCGCTTGATAAAGGATCCATAAGCATAGGGATTGGTGCTGCGGTGTATTTCGCTCTTCGAGCCATTGGTGACCCAGGCAAAGCCGTTGCCCTTGCCCACCTCAAAGCGCGCCACCCATTGGTCGCCGGTCACGCCACTCAAGGATGGATGGCTGGTTCCTTTATTGTTGTAGTAGATGGAGGGCACCTTCACCCCGCTGGCGTTGAGCTGCGAGCCGGCAACCCATATCGAAGGCTCCACCTTCACGGTAAACTGGTAGCTGTAGGTGCCACCGCCTGGCGAGGTGTAACGGAAGTTCACCGTCGATGTTCCCACCTCCATTGCCTCGATGGTGATGGTGTGGGCAGTGTTGTATTCGTAGCATTTCACGCTGGTGGTGTTCGACGAGCTATAGGACTGCAAGATGCCGTCCCACACGGTGACGCCAGCCTCTTGTGGAATAAAGTTGATAGATGCCCCCACAGGCATATACACCACACTACCAGTGTTATTCAAGGTAATTTTGGTGCTATTGTCGAAGGCATGGTAGTAAATCATCGAGAAGTCGCTGGTCCAAATCGACGAGTAGGCATCGGGGCTGTAGATGAAATGTGTCTTGCCAGGCGTGAGCGGATAAGTCATTTCGCTCTTATAGCCTGTCTTGCCTTTACTCAGGTAGTGATAGTAGTCGTAGGACTGCATGATGCCGTAGGCATAGCCAAATGTGGTGTTGCCCGAGGTGACAAAGTGAGCCACCGGGGCCTTAGACTCTTTGTAGTAGTCGTTCTCGGTAATGCTGTTGATGAGTGCTACGTGAGCGTAGTAGGTCACATAATCGCCTTGCGAGGGCCTTATCACTTCGAGCTTGCTCTCCATCAAGGTGAGGTTGAGGTTGATTGCCACCGTGGTGCCGCTGCGTGTGTAGGTGCCGCTGCCGGTAGCCAGGTCCACGGGCACATCAATGTTCCACACTTGGGCGTTGGCATAGTCGGCGTTGCGCACCCAAGCCGCCTTGATGCTACCCGAGGTCTTGAAACCCGCCTTGTTGTTGCCGTTGATGTCCTTGAGCAGCCACTTGCCGCCACTGCGCACGAGCACATACATGTTCTCCTCCACACCATCGAGGGCGATGAAAATCACGTCCTCGTTGTTCTTCCAGGTGTGCTGCACCGGAGTGGCCGACGAGGTGACGCTGATGTAGTCGCTCATCTTGATAGAGGTGATTGCCGGTGTTGAGCCACCGTTGAGCAGCACATTATAAACCGCTGTCACGTCGGCCGCTGTCACCTCGCCGTCGCCAGTTATGTCACTGGTGCTGTAGTAGGTGGTGGTGCCGTTTAGCAAGTAATTGTAAAGCTCCGTCACGTCGCTTGCAGTCACCACTTGGTCGCAGTTCACGTCACCAACCACAGTCGCCGTCTCAGGCGCAATGGTGTAGTAGCTTGCCGGATAGGTCGCCGCCAGCGTCATCGCTGCCATCAGAGCAAACAATGAGAGTAATAATGATTTTTTCATAGCCATATAGTTAAAATGATGATAGTATTCTTATTTCTTGTATTGACGCGCTAGCGCTGCCATCTCGATGGCTGCCTCGGCGGCTTCGGTGCCTTTGTTGCACAATGCGCCGCCAGCACGGTCGAGAGCCTGCTGCTCATCGTCGGTTGTGAGCACACAAAAGATGATGGGCACATCTTGCGTGGCGTTGAGCATGGCGCAGCCCTGAGTAGCGTTGTCGCACACATAGTCGAAATGCGGCGTGCCACCACGTATCACGCAGCCTATCATTATCACGGCGTCGAACTTGCCGCTGCGAGCCATCTGTGCTGCGGCAAAGGTCAATTCCACCGTTCCTGGCACACGCTGCACGGTGATGTCGTCGCGGCTGTACCCCGCCTCCACGATGCGGTCAATTGCTCCATTAAGCAGCGGTTCTGTCACTTGGCTGTTCCATCGTGCCGCCACAATGCCCACTTTAAGCCCCTCAACATGAGGGAGCTCGATTGAAATGCTGTTATGTAGTTCAGTTGACATATTTTTTATAGTTCACAGTTTATAGTTCATAGTTCATAGTTTTTCTAGAGATTCTAGAATTTCAAGAAAATCTAGATTATCTAGCACTGGCAGACAAGGCACGCCTTGTCCCTACTTAAAACTTATCACTTAACACTTACTAAAAGATGCTCTTGAGCAGGGTCATTATGTTTGTGTTCTTGTTTTTATTGTTGAGGAGGTTTTCAATTTCTATGAGTTCATTGGTAGCGTTTAGGCGCTTGGCGAGGGGGTGCAGCGACTGTAGCAGCTGCTCGGCGCTCTCGCGGCGGTTTGCCACCTTGTTAAGGGCCTTGGCTAGACCTATAGATAGCACCAGCTCTTTGTGCTCCATGTGGCTGCTCACCTTCTTTTGGTAACGCAGCGCTTTAGTGTAGTATTTTGCGGCATTGCGTCCGTTGCCCATCTCAAGCATGATGTCGCCTTCTTTCTTGAGAGAGTTGACGAGGTTGATAAGCGCCTCACGCGTCTTCTTGCTGTCGCCATTGCTGAGCATACCAGTGTAGAGCTTCACCTCGTCGTCGTAATGCTTGAGCACATTCATCTGCTGAGACTTAGAGGTGATGATGCTCGTTGAGGCCTCGATGGCATAGAGCAGCATGGGCGAGAAGCGACGCTCATTCTTCTTCACCAGTCGCTCAAAAAGCTTCTGGCACTTGGTGAGCTCCTTCTTAGCCCTCGCCCCGTCGCCAATGCTGTTGTGTACCGACGCGAGGTTATAGAGCAGCGAAGCGAGAATCGCCAGGAAGTCCTCCTTCTTCTTGTTGGTGATTTCTGCCATTTGCATCAAGGCGTTCTCGGCGGCACCCAGCGCGAGCATGTGGTCGTTGTTAGAAATGAAGATTGTCATTCTTGCCAGCCACAGCCAGCTCACATAGAGGCGCGGCATGTCGCTGTAGTTCTCGTCAAAGACCAGGGTGTCGATTAGCGGAGCGGCATCCTCACTACGGTCATTGGTGATGAGGTAAAACACATGCCACAGCTTCACCTCCAACATCTTGTCGCGGGTCATCGACTCAAAATCGGGCATCTTGTTGAGCTGGTCGATTTGAGCCTTGGCAACGGTGATGTCGTTAACCAGTTTTGGGAAAGAGGCGTCTAAGAGTAAGGGCTTCATAGTTCAGAGTTTAGCACTTTGCGCTGATTAGCGATTAGCGATTAAAGATTGTAGAGCCATTTATCTCATCTCTGTCTTCGATAAACGAACAACGATAAACGATATATGTACTTATGTTCTTATGTCTAAAAACAGTTCATAGTTCACCCTATTTTGTGAGCTTGGGCAAAGTCGGCACTCAAAGCATTATTGTCACTTGCGGCGCAACAGGCTGCAAAATCAAAAGCGCTGTTCACCACCTCCTGCCACACTTTGGGTTCCATAAAGTCAATATCGCCGTGCTTGATGTCGCGCGCAATGAGCTGATGTATCACGCCGGCAATAAATCCTGCCTGCCAGCCCAGATGATTGTTGCTCTCACAAGAGAAAGGCACCACGGACTTGTCGAGACCTTTGTAGATTGTGGCGCTAGTGTCGGGAGTGATGTGGATGTAGGTGGGACCGTAGAACTTGATGTGGTTGTTATACACCTTGTCACTATCCTGATTGGGGAACATGGTGTTGATGTCGTTGGCATGGTCGACGACGATGTTCGACACCTCAAAGTTCTCAAGTATGTTAGGCATCACTTTAGTGAGGTTAAACTGTGTGCCATGCTGGAAACCAGGGAGATAGATGAGTATCGCCTTGCGCTCGGCGGCATAGCTCAGCAAGTCGTAGAGCCTCTCGCGCTGAGGCTGGTCGATGGCATAATAGGAGCCAAAGAGCACGATGTCGTCCTCATCGATGCGTGGCCATATCACGTTGAAACGGGTGGCGGGATACTCGCCATAGTTCACTATCATGTCTTGCTCGCCGTCCTCTTTGAAGATTGCGGCAAAAGGCGTGGAGCCGTCGGTATATCGGTCTATAGATTTAGTATCTACATTATGTTTTTCAAAGAAATCCACCACCCAGTCGCCCACCTTGTCGGTGCAGCACTCGCTGACCATCGACACTGGAAGTCCCAAATCGCCGAGTGCCGCGGCAGTGTTGCTCACGCGTCCCCCCACAAAGGCACTCACAGGCTGGTGATTGTGATAAACGGTGTCGAGAATCGACTCTCCTATGGTAATGATTTTTCGCATTTTATTATGTTAGTTTTTTTATTGTTTCTAGTTATTGAGTGGTCGAGTTTTCGAGCGGTCGAGTTCTCGAGCGGTCGAGTTCTCGAGCAGTCGAGTTTTCGAGCAATCAAGCATTGTTAATTATGCATTGTGCATTATGCATTAAATTAAGCATTATCTAAGCGGCTTTTGCGGCCCAGGTAGCCGCCGTGGTGGCGCTTGGCATAATCCTCGCGGGTGAAGCCTGTGGCTTTCATCGTGTTTACCACCAGCACATCGCCCATCACGGTCATCATGGTGGTCGAGGTGGTGGGGGTGAGTCCCAGCGGACACACCTCGGGAGCGCCGCCAGTGGCGAGGCACACGTCGGCAAGCTGTGCCAGCTCGCTGTCGGGGTTGCCGGTTATCACGATGATAGGCACTTGGTTATATAACTCCTTGGCTAGCGACACGAGGGCCACTATCTCGGTGGTGCGCCCCGAGTTGGAGAGCAGCAGCATCACGTCACCAGGCTGCAGCACTCCCAAGTCGCCATGCTGCGCCTCGCTGGGATGAAGGAATATGGCGGGTATGCCCGTCGAGGAGAAAGTTGTGGCGATGTTGTCGGCAATCTGTCCACATTTTCCCATGCCCGAAGTCACGAGTTTCCCACCCTTGTCATGCACGCGTCGCACAATCAGCTCCACGGCTTTCTCATATCCATCGGTGACGGGAATGTTGCTTATCGCCTCACTCTCGGCAGCCAGGATTTCTATCATAGTTTGCTTAACGTCCATAGTCAACTATTTTTTCGGTATGCAAAGTTACGGCAACAATGCTAAAAAAACAAAGATTACGGCTTTTTTCTAAGAAAAAAGGATTGTAACGGCTGCCAAAAACAGTAAATAACTCAGAATATATTTTTCAAAAGTGCCTTGAATTTGTGGCTTTGCAAAAAATGTATTATCTTTGCGATGTGATTGTTTCGCATCAGTATCAATATGCTTGATGACACTAATCATTTTTTTATTAACTTTTTAACCCTATTTCTCATGAAGAAAATTTTTACTCTATGCTTTATGGCTGTTGCCTTGATGGCAAGCGCCAACACCTACACACTTAGTCAGCTCGCCGAGCTGGTTCCAGCTCTTGAGGATGGCACTGGTGTTGCCGTGGTTGACGGAGCTTATGTCATCCAATTGCCAGCTTCGCTGCCCGACGGCGTTAGCGGACTTGGCTATGACGACAACAACATCGTGCTCACCAAGACCTACTTCACCATCAATGGCGACCTTATCATCAGCGAAGGCGAGACGTTGCTCTTTGCCGGCTCAGCAACGATGGAAATCAATGGCAACCTCACCATCACTAATGCCACCATTGGTGCCGCCGAAGGCTCGGAAGGCACTGCTAAGGGCTTCCGCATGTACATGGAAGGCGCGTCGGCAACTATCACCGGCAGCACCTTCAACTACGTGGGCATCAACTATGGCAACGGCACCGAGGAAGGCTGCCTCACCGCCACCGGTTGCACCTTCAACAACCACAACACCAAGGGCGGTAATGCCGTTATCAACTTCACCTCTCTGAGCAAGGGCAACCTGGTTCAGGATTGCGTATTTGAGAATCCCACCCTCTCGGCAGTGGCAAGTGGCGCCAACGTGGCTTGCGGCATCACCATCAAGGACAACGTCATCAACAAGCCAAACGCCAGCGCCCGCCTCTATCCAGGCATCAACATGAGCGCTACTGGTCCTTATGACATCGTTATCGACGGCAATGAGGTGCACGGAGCCGCCGCTGAGACTCGCTCTGGAGGTATCGCTCTGGCTTGCCTGCTCGGCAATCCTCCCACAGGAACACTTTATGTCACCAACAACTTCGTTGAGAACTGCTCTTACGGCATCACCCTCACTGGTCCTGGCAACGTGCGCATGATAGGCAACACCGTGCTCAACAACAAGTACATCGCCAACCCCAACAATGGTGGTAGCGGTCTTAACATCACCTGCAACTCGGCAAACGTGATAGCCAAGGCCTATATGCAGGACAACCACATCGAGGGCAACGTGTGGGGCGTTACTGTTATCGGCAACGTTGACATCAACGCAGGCTACGTAGAGGAGGCAAGAGAAATGGAATACAACCCAGGCGGAAACGTATTCAAAGACAATGGCAATGGCGACCCATACGTGAAGTATGACTGGTACAATAACACCGCTAACACCACCTACGCTCAAGGCAACACCTGGAACGTTGAGGTTCAAGATTTTGAGCATATCGCTGAGGTGGTTGTTGACAATGCCGACGACTCAACACTCGGACAGGTTATCTACATGCCAGCAGCAGCACAAACCGCTATCAGCAACATTAATGTTGACATGGGCGGCAACAGCCAGCGCTACAACATCTTGGGACAGCCCGTTGACAGCAACTACCGTGGCATCGTAATCGAGAACGGCAAAAAAGTCTTGGTTAAGTAGGGAGAAGTCATGTCTTGTCCTATCAAGCAGAACTGAGAACACTAAACGTTAATCAAGAGGGCGCATCATTTTTACTTGATGCGCCCTTTTCATGTATTTACTTTACTCAAGTTTCTAAAGTTCTAAAACTTTATAAACTTGAAGGTTAGAGGTTAGA
>CALDIG010000010.1 GCA_937904375.1 uncultured Prevotellaceae bacterium | reverse complement strand
CATCAGCGAGTCGGCTTGCACCAGCCGCTTATCGACACCCCTCCCGCAGCCCATCGCAGCGGTGACGAGTAATAAGGTGAGTGATATGTAAAGCAGTTTCCTCATTAGCGATGCAAAGGTAATAATAAAAAAGGAAACAAGAAAACAAGAGGACAAAAAAGTCGGCTCGCTGGGTTAAGCGTCGGGACCATAGAAAATGGTGGAGCAATTATCAGGATTCAGCACTTGTGATGCCACCCAATGAATATCGGCCGGCACAAGTGTGCGGTATTTGTCGTTCTCGCTGTTAATGCGGTCGGCACCCCACAGAAGTTCGTGGGCACATAGCATCGATGCCTTCTCGGCATAACCCACGCCCTCAAAGAGTTTGTTGGAAATATATTTGTTCACATATTTATCAACTTCGTGCTGTGTCACACACTCTGTATTAAGACGGTTGAGAACTGCGTCGATAGCGGTATTTGCTTTATCAAAATCTACTCCCGGCGCCAAGCAAGCACGAATATAAAACAGCCCCGGGTCGCGTGAACCGAGGACCGAAGCGCTGACTTCGCTAAACATGTCGGTACCTTGAATCAGGTCGCGGTGAAACCTAGATGAAGTGCCATTGCCAAGTACATCGCTAAGTAAATCGGTGGCCTGATAATCGCCGTGGGTGCGGCTGCACATGTGATAAGTGCGAAATATCATGTTGTTAGGCACATCGCAATGGTGCTTCATGAAACGAGGGCTTTGCTGCACGGGTTCCTGTGGCATGCGGCGAGGTTGACGTGGCTTACCCTCAATGTCTCCAAACCATTTTTCTACTAATGTGATGGCATCATCAAAGTCCACATTCCCCGAAATGCACATTACCGCATTGTCAACCGAATAATGCTTATTGAAGAACCTTGCCACATCGTCACGGGTGAACGACTCTATTGTTTTTATGTCTTTGCCTATCGTTGGCCATTGATAGGGATGCCTTGTAAATGCCAGACCGTGCATCAAGTGGAGAATGTCGCCGTAGGGCTGATTGAGATACCGCTGCTTGAATTCCTCTATCACAACGTTTTTCTGCACCTCTACGTTCTCCTCGTCAAGATCGAGATTTAACAGCCGCTCGCTCTCAAGCCACAATGCCGTTTCAAGATTGACAGCCGGCAGTTCTTCGTAATAGTTGGTAACATCCATATTGGTCCAAGCATTGCTGTTGCCACCAACACGTGTCATCACATCATCAAATTTAGTGATATTCTTTGTCCTCGAGAACATGAGGTGCTCCATCAGGTGGGCAAGCCCTGTCTTGTCGCTATCCTCATCGCTTGACCCCACATCATAGAGTAAGTTCACCGCAACCATCGAGGTCACGGCATTGTAGTGATGGATTAGTCTCAATCCATTATCAAAAGTAAACTTATTGAACGGGATCATAATTTAGAGTTCACAGTTAATAGTTTTTAGCTGACGGGCTGACTTTATTTATCAAACAATTGCAAACAATTAAGACAAATTAATATAAACAAGTGAACTATCTGAATATCCTGATTTTGTACACAATTGATTTTCAAATCTTACATTTTTCAGCAATTCAGATTAATCAGAAAAATCAATTGTTTTTTAGTTTTGTGGGCAGCCTCTCACTTTTCGTTCAAAATCTTTGCCGAAATGATTTTGACGTCATCCACTGGGCGGTCGTTTTTGCCGGTGGCGACATTCTGGATTTTGTCGACAACGTCCATACCTCTCACCACTTCGCCAAAGACGGTGTAAGAGCCGTCGAGATGCGGTGTGCCTCCAACGGTGGAATAAGCGTCAATCTGCTGCTGTGTGAATTGCACGGGGTTCTTGGCATACCAGTCCTCGGTCTGCATTATTAGCTCATTCTGTAGAGTCATCAATGCAGTAGTATCGTTTTGAGCTTGCAGTGACTCTATTTCGGCGATATGCTCTCGTGCTAACGTCTGAAATCTCATCGCCTTTGCTTGGTCGGCAAGCCTCTCTATCATGACATTGAGCTGGTATTCAGAATATCGGCGGCCGGTAACAATATAGAACTGCGACCCCGAGCTTTTGCGTTCCGGATTGGTCTCGTCGCCCTCGCGGGCTGCCGCCAGTGCTCCGCGCTTGTGGAAGAGCTTGGGATATACTATCTCGGCTGGCAGGTCATAGCCTGGTCCACCACTGCCAAGCAATGCGTCAATCGTGGCAGTCTTTGAGTCGGGATCACCAGTTTGAATCATAAAATTATTAATCACTCGGTGAAATAGCACACCATCGTAGATGCCATCATTTACGAGCTTGATGAAGTTGTCGCGGTGTTGCGGCGTCTCATTGTATAGTGCCAGTTCTATCTCACCGAGCGTGGTGACGAGAAGCACTCGTGTGGTGTTGCTTATATCTACAGTCATAACAGGTGTTTTATCTTCATTGGTTGATGTTACATTATCATTGGCAATCATTGCTCTCGTACTGAATGTCAGTGCGATAATAGCCGATATCGCAACAAATACTGTAATATACTTTTTTGTCATAATTTTTCGTTTATCGTTATTCGTTTATCGGAGATCGGGAATCGGGGATTTGTTATGGGTTATCGCTCCACTCTCACCTCTCACCTCTCCAGTATAACCTCTCACTCTCCACTATAACCTCTCACTCTCCACTATTATCTTATTCTCTATTCAGCGCAAAGCGCTCTCTTCTAAATGCCTATAGGATAGAGTCTCTTGTAGATGCGGCGGAAGTTGTCGTCGCTGGCGATGAGTGAGGCGGCGCGTTCTTTATAGTCGTCGCCCCATATAGAGGATGCAAGCACTCCCAGGTAGGCTCGCTCGCGGTCGGCAGTGATTGCCGCCTTTATAAGGCGGTCAATCTGAGGAGCGTAAAGCTCTTGGTCTATAGCATGAAGATAGCGGGCGGTACTCACTACAAACTGCCCGGTTTTGTCAACTTTAATGATGCTGTCAACCAGTTCGTCAACCTCTTGAGAGAAATCGGCTTTGTTGATATTATTTGCGATGTACTCGTAGGTGAGTAGGCCATTTTCATCGCTCGCAAGCCGTTTACTTAATTCGTCATCCATATAAAGATAGTTTTTTTCGTTGCAAAGGTATAGAGAATTTTCCAAATCACAAAAAAAATGTGTAATTTTGCAACTTAATTAAAATTGGTGCAATGAAGAGCAACGACATAATCGTAAAAGGCGCGAGAGTCAATAACCTGAAAAACATTGACGTTACGATTCCTCGCAACAAGTTTGTGGTGATTACCGGACTTTCGGGGTCAGGAAAATCGTCGCTGGCGTTCGACACCCTCTATGCCGAGGGGCAGCGACGATATGTCGAGAGCCTCTCCTCTTACGCCCGCCAGTTCCTGGGCCGCATGTCGAAGCCCGAGTGTGACTTCATCAAGGGACTGCCACCGGCTATCGCCATTGAGCAGAAGGTCAATAACCGCAACTCCCGAAGCACTGTGGGCACCTCGACTGAGATTTACGACTATCTGCGACTGCTCTTCGCCCGCATCGGCAAGACCTATTCCCCAGTCAGTGGCGAGTTAGTGAAAAAACACACTACTGCCGATGTCATCAATGCCATCAAGCAGTTGCCCGACGGCATGAGGTTTGCGCTGCTCTCTCCCATCATTCTGCCTGAGGGACGCGACCTGAGCCAGCAGCTCGACATCTTGCTCAAGGGGGGGTACTCGAGATTAGAGAACGACGGCAAGTTCATTACCATCAACGATGCGATCAATTCAAGTGGCGAGACACCGCTACACTACCGTCTTCTTATAGACCGCATGGCGGCTCCAATAAGTAATGACGACGAGTTGCGGCTCCTTGACTCCATCGCCACCGCGTTCTATGAAGGTCACGACGAGTGCGTGCTGCTCATCTTCAATGCCGACGGCACAACGAGCGAACAGGTGTTTTCCAAGCGATTTGAGGCCGACGGCATCACATTCAAGGAGCCTAACGACCTGATGTTCAACTTCAACAACCCCATCGGTGCCTGCGACACCTGCGAGGGCTTCGGTAGTGTAGTTGGCATTGATGAGAACCTTGTCGTCCCTAACAAAACGCTGTCGGTATATGACGACGCTGTGATGTGCTGGCGCGGACAGGTGATGAGCGAGTGGAAAAACGTCTTCATAGGCATAGCATCCAAATATGGTTTCCCCATTCATAAGCCCTACTACCAACTCACTCAAGAGCAATGCGACCTGTTGTGGCACGGATGCTCAGAATTCCCAGGTATCGATGGCTTCTTTGAGTGGATAAAGAGCAAATCCTACTCAATCCAGTATCGTGTGCTTCTTGCGCGCTATCGAGGCAAGACAATGTGCCCCACCTGCAACGGCTCGCGGCTTAAAGTCGATGCCAACTATGTGAAAATCAACGGCAAGACCATTGGCGACTTGGTGCATCTGCCCATCGACCAACTTGCGCAGTGGTTCAAAGACCTGAAACTCGACAACGAGGATGCCACAATCGCCAAACGCCTGCTCACCGAAATCAATAACCGTCTCTCCTTCCTCATTGAGGTAGGACTCCCCTACCTCACTCTCGACCGACTGTCGGGGACGCTGTCGGGCGGCGAGAGTCAGCGCATCAACCTCGCCACGTCGCTTGGCAGCACGCTGGTGGGCTCCATATATATCCTCGATGAGCCGAGCATCGGTCTGCATCCTCGTGATAATGACCGTCTTATCCGTGTCCTCAAGAAGCTGCAAGCACTGGGCAACACAGTGGTGGTGGTCGAGCACGACGAGGAGATTATGCGTGCCGCCGACTATATAATCGACATGGGACCAGAGGCAGGACGGCTGGGCGGAAAAGTAGTGTATCAAGGCACTATCCAGAGTACAGAGTTTAGAGTACAGAGTACAGAGTACAGAGCAACTCTCCACTCTCCACCCTCCACTCTCCACTCTTCCACCATTAGCTACACCCTCCAATACTTGACTGGCGATTTGAAGATTGCACTGCCAAGCCATCGCAGGCGTTGGAATAACTATATCGAGATAAAAGGCGCGGCGCAAAACAACCTCAAGGGCATCGACGTTAAGTTCCCGCTCGGCGTGATGACGGTGGTGACAGGCGTGAGCGGCTCGGGGAAATCTACACTAGTGAATGATATACTCTACCGAGCTTTAGCACGGCAGCTTGGCGAGAGCGCCGAGGCTCCAGGCACCTATTCCGCGATTGGCGGTGACATCGACTTGGTAAAGGCGGTGGAGTTTGTCGATCAAGACCCTATCGGCAAGTCGTCACGCAGCAACCCCGCGATATATCTAAAGGCGTTTGACGAAATCAGGCATCTCTTTGCGCAGCAGCAGCTGGCGAAGCAGATGGGCTATAACGCTGGTTTCTTCTCGTTTAACTCTCCGGGCGGACGCTGCGAGGAGTGTAAGGGCGACGGCAAGATTTCCATCGAGATGCAGTTTATGGCAAACATCACCCTCACCTGCGACACCTGCCACGGACGGCGGTTCAGCAACAACGCCCTCGAGGTGCTTTACCGGGGCAAGTCGGTATATGACGTGCTGGAGATGACAGTTAATCAGGCGATTGAATTTTTCTCGGAGGAAAACACCTTCAACGAGAAGAAGATTGTGGCGCGACTCAAGCCGCTGCAAGATGTGGGATTAGGTTACATCAAACTCGGACAGTCATCTTCTACCCTCTCGGGTGGCGAGAACCAGCGAGTGAAGCTCGCGAGCTTCCTCAGCGGTGAGAAAAAGGCGCACACACTATTTATTTTTGATGAGCCAACTACCGGTCTGCACTTCCACGACATCAACACGCTGATGAAGTCGTTCAACCAACTCATAGACCGAGGCAACACTATCATCATCATAGAGCACAACCTTGAAATTATAAAATGCGCCGACCATATCATTGACCTCGGTCCCGAAGGAGGAGAAGGCGGTGGCACAGTCGTTACCACAGGAACTCCCGAACAAGTAGCTCAGCACCCCACCAGCCACACAGCAAAATATCTAAATCAAGTTCTGGAGAACTTGAAGCTTTGAGGTTAGAGTTCAGTGGTTAGAGAGACAACTCCGCCAAAGTTTTGGAACAAACCACGCATTTTCACGAATTGCCACTAAAAGCCCAGCTTCACTTTTTTCTCACAAAGTTGCATTTTGTGGCAAAAAGCCTCGCATGCTCGATGTTTTTCAAAATAAGGTCTCAAGGTTAAAAATTCCTGCATGAGCAGGCTTTATGACAACGAAGTGGCAACTGCTCTGATAATTATCTATCAAAAACTGAAAAAACGTTTTTAGGAACCAGGAATGCCGAGTCTTAGCTAGCGCATGATATGTGTTAACCTTTCCGAATGAAGCGGTCATGGCATGTCTTGACCCTACATGCCTGGTACCCTGAGCGTGAGAATTTTATCAGACCTTCAAGTTTTATAAAGTTTTAGAACATCAAATCAGGTACTCCATCTTCAGTTTTCAACGATAGAGGCGAAACTCGTCGGTGTCGCGCCAGGCGGGGAATTTCTCGCGGAAGCTGGCGAGGTCGGCGGGCGAGAGCTCGGCTTCAATAATTGGCGAGTTGCTCCTCTCCCCTATTATTTTGCCTTTGAAGTCAACTATCAATGAAGCCGCTGTGGCATATTCCAGGCCTTTAGGGTCGGTGCCGCATCGATTCACGCCACACACGAAGCACTCGTTCTCGATGGCTCGTGCCTGAAGCAACGTCTTCCAGGGATGCAGGCGCACTTTGGGCCAGTTGGCGACCACAATCAACACATCGTAGGCATTATTGACATTTCGGCAGAAGACCGGGAACCTCAAGTCGTAACACACTATCAACTTGATATTAAAGCCCCTGAACCTCACTATTGGCGAGGCTTTCTCTCCAGCCGCATAAACATTCTGCTCGCCCGACATGGTGAAGAGGTGCTTCTTGTCATAGAACATCTCGTCGCCATTAGGCTCAAGGAAGAAGCCTCGATTGTAGAGATTGCCAGAGTGGTCGGTAGCGAGGAAACTGCCAGCGAACGCCACGTTGTAGTAGCTCGCCAAGTTCTTAAGGTATTGTACTGTCTCTCCCGAGTTCGGCTCAGCTAGTTCGCGGGCACTGTCATCAACGATAAAGCCAGTGGTGAAGAGTTCGGGCAGCACAATAATGTCGGTGCCATTAGACACCCTCTGAATATTACGCCCCAGCTGCTCAAGGTTGGCATATTTGTCGCCCCACTTGATGTCGTCCTCAATAAGAGCTATTTTCAAATTTTTTGTAATCATAGTGGTTTATTTTGTGTCTTCATTAAGCCCAGTAGTGAATTTCTCAGGGTATTTGCCCTTGCAATCTACAGTGTCGTAGTAGCGCTTGATGGCAATCATGTCGGCATCTACGTCGTCGGTAGGCTCAAAGATGCGGTCTAGGCACACAATCTTCTTCTCGTAATTGAAATATCCAAGCACAATGGGCACGCCAGCCTCTTTTGCGATATATAGAAAGCCTTTGTGCCAATGCGGGTTACTGCTGCGAGTGCCTTCGGGCGTCACAGCCACAGCGAGGTTGTCACGGCGATTGAAAGTGTCGATAACTCCGCCTGTGACATTAGTGCGGTGTTCTCGTGAAACGGGAATGCCGCCTAGCGCGCGAAGCAGATACTTGAGTGGGAAAAAGAACCAGGTGTCCTTCATCAGGAACTTGGCTTTCATTCCCACCGAACGGCTAGCCAACTCGCCCATGATAAAATCCCAATTGCTGGTGTGCGGCGCCACACAAATGACGCATTTATTTATGGGTGGGATATTCACAACAAATTTCCACCCATGATTTTTCATGATGCGGCCCAAAAGTTTACTTATCATACTGCTTCGTTGTTCGTTTATTGTTTATCGAGGATTTAGCTAACAAGCTGACGAGCTGACGAGCTGACAAGGCAAGTGTTAAGTCAAACGAGCAGATACGACCAGAAACCACAATGCTCTTGTTTTCATTTTTAGACATAAGAACAAAAGTTCATAATTTTGTCCTTTGTACTTAGTACTTTGTCCTTTGTACTTAGTACTTTGTCATTCGTCCTTCGTCCTTTGTACTTTGTCCTTTGTCCTTTGTCCTTTGTCCTTAGTCCTCTAAACACTAAACTCTAACCTCTAAACTGCGCGAAGCGCATTGTCTTGTCAGCTTAATCTTCTATTTCTTGACGAGAGCGTTCATCTCGCTCACGATTTTCTCGCTCTCCTCTTTCATATAGTTGCCAATGGCTTTCTCCACCGACTTGAAATAGGCTCGACGTGCTTTCTTGTATTCCTTGCCGTTGGCAAAGTCTTTAGGCACCTTGTCAAAATCTACCGACACACGGTTCACTGCCTCGGCCTGAAGCAGAGCGATGTCAAGCACAATCTTGTCCCAGTCCTCGGGATTAGTGTTCTCAAATGTGTCTTGAGCGAAGAAGCACTCACCTGCCATCTCACCACATGCGTAGCCAATGGCTTTCTTTAATTGTCTTTTGTTTGCCATAATGTATTTTCATAAGCAGACAAGTAAACAAGCTAACAAGCTAACAAGACAAATGTAATTGCTGAAACTTGTTTAATTGCCTACTTATCTTATTGTTAAAAAATTAAGTATAAAATTTCAAATAATTTAAATTCCCAGGTCGTGGCAGATGGTGTCGATTTTAGCGTCAGCCCATTCGTTCTTGGCGTCATACTCGGCAGCGCTCTCGAGCTTGTCGTGAACCTCGACGTAGAACTTGATCTTAGGCTCGGTGCCCGAAGGACGAATCGAAACCTTAGTGCCATCTTCGGTATAATACTGAAGAACATTGCTGGTGGTAGGCATGTCGAGTTTGGTAACCTTGCCGGTCTTGACATCGAGTTCCTCAAGGCTCTGGAAGTCCTTGATGGTGACAACTGGCGAACCAGCGATTTCCTTTTGCGGATTCTCGCGGAAGTTCTTCATCATCGCCACAATCTCCTCGGCGCCGCTCTTGCCTTTGCGTACTACCGAGATGCCACGCTCCTTAGAGTAGCCGTAGTTCATATACAGGTCAATGAGCATCTCGTTCATGGTCATGCCTTTGTCCTTAGCCCAAGCGGCAATCTCGCACATCAGCGGAATTGACGAAACCGAGTCCTTGTCGCGGGCGAAAGTCTCGGGCAGGAAGCCGTAGCTCTCCTCGCCACCGCCCAGGTAGCGGCCTTTGCCTTCCATCTCGCGCATCACGGTGGCGATCCACTTGAAGCCGGTGTAGCAGTCAAACATCTTCACTCCCAGCTTGTCGGCCATGCGCTTGATGGTCTCGCTGGTAACGATGGTCTTAACGATGTACTCATCGCCCTTGAGTTTGCCCAGCTCGCGGTTGCGGGTAAGCAGATAGTAGTGGAATATAATCTGAATCTGGTTGCCGTTCACAAGCTCATATTTGCCCTTGTTGTTCTTGAATACCACGCTGATGCGGTCGGCATCGGGGTCGCTGGCGAGAGCGATGTCGGCCTGAGTCTCCTCTGCCTTGTCGATAGCCATCTGCATGGTTGGTGCATTCTCGGGGTTGGGCGACTCCACAGTTGGGAAGTCACCGCTCATAACATCCTGCTCAGGCACGTGGATGATGTTCTTGAAGCCCCAGCGCTCAATGGAGCGAGGAATGATGTAACGACCAACTCCATGAATTGGGGTATAGACAATCTTAAGGTCGCTGTGACGCTCGTTCACCTCAGGGCTGAGCGACAATTGGTAGATGTCCTCGATGTACTTGTCGTCGAGTTCCTTGCCAACTATCTCAATCAAGTCGGGGTTGCCCTCAAACTTAATCTCGCTCACGTCCTTGATAGCATTCACATAGTTGATTATGTTCACATCGTGTGGCGATACCACCTGTGCACCGTCGTCCCAATAGGCCTTGTAGCCATTGTACTCCTTGGGGTTGTGAGACGCTGTGATGTTCACACCGCTCTGGCAGCCGAGCAGGCGTATGCCGTAAGACACCTCGGGAGTTGGGCGGGGACCTTCAAAGAGATAGACCTTGATGCCGTTGGCGCTGAAAATGTTGGCGACAGTCTCGGCAAAGAGGCGGCTGTTGTTGCGCACGTCATGTCCTACAATCACCTTGCGCTCGGGAAGGTCTTTGAACGCCTCGTTGATGTAGTTGGCAAGACCCTGAGTAGCTGCCCCCACGGTGTATATGTTCATGCGGTTGCTGCCAGGTCCCATAATGCCACGCAAGCCACCAGTGCCAAATTCCAGGTCTTTGTAGAACGACTCTATGAGTTCGGTCTTGTCGTCGGCATCAATCATAGCCTTCACTTGCGCTTTCGTCTCCTCGTCATAGCCCTCTCCAAGCCATTTCTGGGCTTTGATGGTCAGCTCTTGAATCAGTTTTTCGTCATTCATAATTTTATTGTTTTATATTAGTTAGTATTATTTTCCACAAAAGTAGCATTTTTTTGTCAAACTGGCAAATTCAACTGAAAAAAGCCTTAAAAACTTTTATCATATTCACATGGTCGTCACATGAGGCAGTCTCACGCACCGAGTGCATGGCAAGCAAGGGATTACCCACGTCAACGCCCTCAATGTCAATCTGTCCGGTAAGAATATTTCCCAGTGTAGAGCCTCCTGCCACATCGCTGTGATTGATAAAATACTGGCAAGGCGAGCCAGCGGCATCACATAGATTCTTGAAGATTGCCGCCGAATGGGCGTCGCTCATATACTTGCAGTTGGCATTTATCTTGACACAGGGCCCACCGCCCAAAGTGGGATGATTGGTGGGGTCATATTTCTCGCTATAGTTAGGATGATGAGCGTGAGCATTGTCGGCACTCACAAGGAAGGTCTTCTGCAACGCCACGCAGTAGTCATCGAAGTTGCAGCCCTGACTCTCGGCCATGCGCTGCAGCACATTGGCGAGCACGGGCGAACCGGCGCCCTGCTTGGTGCCACTGCCCGTCTCCTCATTGTCGAAGATTGCGGCGATGCAGGTGGCTTCCTCATCGGTAGCCTCGGTGATGGCAGTGATGGCGGCGTGAGCCATGCTCAGGTCATCAAGGCGCCCCGACGAGATGAACTCATTGTTCAGCCCAAATGTGCAAGCAGGAGTTGTGTCATAAAGAAGCAGGTCAAAATCAAGAATCTCATCTACCGCCACATCAAGTTCTTGAGCAACAAGGTTCAAAAGCATGTTGCCTGTCTCAAAGTCTTTGGTCACCTTAGCGATGATTGGCAGCATGTCTTTCTGCTTTGATAGCGGGTTGCCATCATTGACGGCTCGGTTAAAGTGAATTGCGAGATGCGAAATCTGCATCAACGGGCGGTCAATCTTTATGTTTCTTGAAACCACTTCAAGCGCGCTCTTGCCCTTGAGAATCACTCTGCCGGCGATTGACAGTGGGCGATCAAACCAAGTGTAGAGGATGGGGCCGCCATAGACCTCGGTATTGAGCTTCACGATGCCGCCGTCGCAACGCATCTCGGCATTAGGCTTGATTCGGAAGCAGGGCGAGTCGCTGTGGGCGGCAACAATCTTAAAACCAGTCTCCTTGATTGGCTTCTTTCCCACTTTCACGGCAAAGATTGCCGAGTCATTTTTAGTAAAGAAGAACTTCTCGCCCGCTTTGGCGGTAATCTTCTCCGAGAGTTTTTTCTCGTTGAAGCCATTGTCAACAAGAATCTTCTTCATGGTGTCAACGGCAAGGAAGTTGCACGGACTGTTGTCCATAAACTTCAGTAATGAGTCAATGTATTTGCTTTTCATATCATTAATATTTATCAGTTTTCAGTTGTTGTTATTTACACTTGCCTTGTCAGCATGTTCGCTTGTTTGCTTGTCAGCTTAGAAATCATCACGAACAATCACACTCACCGAGTGAAGTGCACGGAACACGTTGCACAAGGTCTGCCCCCAATATTCGGTGAAATTCTCCTTGCACATTCCCAGGATTTGACGCTGCTCATCGGTGTTGAGGTCACGCAGTGAAGATACCACATTATAAAACTCCTGATATAGGTCGGCAAGGTTCTCCGAGATTGAGGCAGCAATGGGCGTGTCGCTATATTTCATGTCCTCGAGGAACACCTCTAAATACACATCGTCCTCACCCATCAGAGCGCTAAGGTTGCCACGAACCATGTCGTAAGTGGGTTCATCGAGCGATTGACTGATGAACGCGTCAAAATACTCAAGACTAGGTTCTATATCGCTGACGGTGATGTAGATGCGTGGCAACAGTTTAAGCATTGATTCAACCACACCCTCGCGTCCATGCTCGGCGCAATTCTCGATTATCTCGCAGTATTCATTGGCCATTGCAATGAATGCCAGACTTGTAGGTGACAATTTATCGTTTTCCATTATTGTTGTTCGTTTATCGTTTATCAAAGAGGTGGAAGGTGGAAAATGGAAGGTGGAAAGCCGTTCCTCGTTCCACGTTTTACGTTCTTCTATTATCATTTTTTGACATAAGAACATAAGTACATATTTCTTGTTCTCTTGTCCTCTTGTCCTCTTGTCCTCTTGTTCTCTTGTCCTCTCCACTCTTAAATATAAAGTTCATTCTTGACAATATATTTCTCGACAGCCTCGGGGACGTAGAAACTCACGCTCTTCATCAGCGCCAGCCGTTCTCGCACTTGTGTTGAAGACACCTCAATGAGTGGAGCCTCCACCACCTTTACCCTGTCGCTGTATTTCTCGGGTATCACAATGTCATAGCCTCGACGTGGATAAATCAGAATATGATATTTTGAGATTATCTCCTCGCCATTCTTCCACTTGTCGAAGACGCACCAATTGTCGGCGCCTATCACGAGATAGAACTCGTCGTCGGGGAACTTCGCCTTTAGAGCATTTAGCGTGTCGATAGTATAGGACGGCTTAGGCAAGTCAAACTCAAAAGCCGATGTGGTGACGTTCTCGATGCGTCGCGACACGAGTTCGGTCATGCGCAACCTGTCATAATCGCTCGCCAAGCCACTATTCTTCTTT
>CALDIG010000009.1 GCA_937904375.1 uncultured Prevotellaceae bacterium | reverse complement strand
TTCTCGCTTTCGGGTAGCGACTTCGTCGAGATGTTTGTGGGTGTGGGGGCTTCGCGCGTGCGTGACCTTTTCAAGCAGGCCAAGGACAAAGCACCGTGCATAGTGTTTATCGACGAGATCGACGCCGTGGGGCGGGCACGTGGCAACAACCCCAAGATGGGCAGCAACGACGAGCGCGAGAGCACCCTCAACCAACTGCTCACCGAGATGGACGGCTTCGGCACTAACAGCGGCATCATCATCCTTGCCGCCACCAACCGCGTGGATATGCTCGACAAGGCTCTGCTGCGTGCCGGGCGTTTCGATAGGCAAATCTATGTGGACCTGCCTGAGCTTAACGACCGCAAGGAGATTTTCCAGGTGCACCTGCGGGGCGTGAAGACCGACGGCAGCGTGGATCTCAACCTGTTGGCTCGGCAGACGCCGGGCTTCTCGGGAGCCGACATTGCCAATGTGTGCAACGAAGCCGCACTCATCGCCGCCCGTCACCACAAGGTGGCGGTACAGAAGCAGGATTTCAACGATGCCATCGACCGCATCATCGGTGGCCTAGAGAAAGCTTCGAAGGTAATGACCGAGGAAGAGCGCAAGTCAATCGCCGTGCATGAGGCGGGGCACGCCACAGTGAGCTGGCAACTGCAATATGGCGACCCGCTCATCAAAGTCACAATCGTGCCGCGAGGCAAAGCATTGGGCGCTGCATGGTATATGCCCGAGGAGCGACAAATCACTCCACGCCAGGCCCTGCTCGACAAGATTTGCTCACTCATGGCAGGTCGTGTCGCCGAAGATATGTTCCTGGGAGTCATCGACACAGGTGCCCTCAACGACCTCGAGCGTGCCACAAAGATTGCCACCGCAATGGTGACATTCTATGGTATGGGCGAGACCATGCCCAATGTGTCCTACTACGACAGTACCGAGAACTACGGCTTCTCTAAACCCTACAGCGAAGAGCGAGCTCAGGCTATTGACAAAGAGGTTCAAGCGATTATCAACAAGGAATATGAGCGAGCACGCGAGTTGCTGAGCAAGTACAGCGAGGGGCATCACGAACTCGCCAACCTGCTCCTAGAGCGAGAAGTCATCTACACCGAGGACGTGGAGCGCATCTTCGGCAAGCGCAAATGGACTTCACGCAACGACATTATCGAAGAGCAGAACAACAAAACTGCCTACAGCGACAACACCAGCGTGGCTCTACCGAGCGGAGAACAAGTAGAACAAGGCGATGACGACACTCCCAAACACAACGAGGAGATGCCACCAGTCTTCAAACCTGAAGATTCTGAATAGCAAGAAATAGAGAGACAAAAAGAAGACTAAAGACAAGAGGGTTAAGTGATGTTCATGCAAACCATTACACTTCCTTCTTGTCTTTTGGCTTTTCTCATCATTTTGCCGTTTCAAAAATTCTTCATAACTTTGCACCGCTTTTTGAGCGATACAAAGCTGCTTAAATTTAAGCCGCCAGCCGGGAAGCACATTTATTAACCAAAACATATTTTATGCGTAAAGTTTTATTTTTATTAGCGTTGTTAATCTGTTCAATCAATGCAAGTGGTCAAGTGACTGTGACTGCCACGAAGTATCACCCTGGCATGGGAGGCGCAGGTTGGGTTACTGCCAGCGGCTCGAGAATCGACAACAACAAGCTAAGAAACTATGAGATTAAATGGGTCGCTCTATCACACGACCTCTTCAAGAAACTGGGTGTGAAGATGGGCGACGAAGTAATAATCGAGTGCTCTAACGAGAAGCTCAACGGGGTTTGGGTTGTGAAAGACAAAATGGCTCCACGACTGAGAAACCACATTGATATTCTTCTGCCTAAAGGCGATAACATGAACTTCCACGCACCTATAAAGGTTCAAATCCGCAAGAAGACATAGCTCTCTCACACATTAATTAAAAGAGGCTGCATTCCTACTAAGGGATGCAGCCTCTTTTAACTATTTCAAGTTTCGAAAGTTGTTAACTTGCTCAAAGTTTAGTGTTTAGTGGATAATCAGTGTGAAATATAGAAAATTTTGAAAAAATTTTTTCTCTAAGCACTAAACTCTAACCTCTAACCTTCAAGTTTATAAAGTTTTAGAACTTTAGAAAGTTGAGTTAACCAACACACCTGAATTACTTCAAGCGGATATTGTAGCCTAATGTAACCATTATCGACATTGATGACGAGCCTTGGAATGGGTCACTCTTGTGATTGTTGAACACATCGTTGAGTCCATAGTAGAATCGTCCCTCTAAGTTGATGGCATGCTTGGGAGTGACGTTGACTTCCATGCCTAGGCCTGCCGAGATGCCATAGTCAAAGCGGCGGTGTACTGGCAGCGTATATTGCTCCAGCTTGCGGTAGGAGTTCGCCAGCTCTTCAATGTCGGCAGCGTGCTCGTAGTCGAAGTTTCCCGAAGCCTTGTCACCAATCATAATGCCAATCTCGGGACCGGCATTAAAGAAGAAGCGTGCCTTGTCACTACCAAAGAAGATGTGGGTGAGCAGCGGCACCTGTAGATAGGTGAACCGGCGGCTGAAGCTGTATCCCTCAAGAGGCTTGAAGTCTTCCTTCCAGCCTCGCTGCTCTAGGTTAAACTCGCCAATTAGCCCAAAATGGTTTTCCTCGATATACCTCACGCTTGCACCGAGCACCACGCCTCCAATCAGCTTCTGCGGCACCGACGACTGGAAATTAACTCTCGACAAGCTCATTCCTCCCTTTGCCCCAACACTGATGTTGTGGTCGCTGAAGTCGAGCGCACGAGCTGTGCCACCCACCAGCAGCAGAACCATGAGTAGAGCGTATGTGAGGAAGCGGTTAATCATTCAAGTCGGTAATCTTGATTTCTTTGTTAGAAGTGAGGTTGATGATACGCACCGACTTGTTGATATATCCAGTCCAGTTGTTAGCACGTTCAAAGAAGAAATTGGTCTGAATGCCTTCGTAGGCCGATGCCTTATCGCCAGGGGTGATGTCGTTAGCATAGGCGTTAACCAAGAACATGCCCAGGTCAAATCCGAAGACGCTCATGTTAGGAGCACTGTTTGATGGTTTGCCATATTTCTTCACATACTTGCTGTTCAAAGCCCTAGCTTGAGCATTGTCGGGCAGGAAGAAGCGAGAATAGATGTGAGTGTCCATTGCCATGAAGTCGTCTTTGTGCTTCTTCAGGTACATGGTATATTCAGGATGGCCAAGCAACTCCAGGCGGCAATCCACGCGCATCGTCTTCGCCTCGATGATGCCAGAGGCAAACTTGTTAATGAAAGTCTCTTTGCCGTTGGCAGGGATGAAAAGGTATTTTGATGCTGGGTCGAGATATTTCGACAAGGTTTTTCCTGTGAGGTCGCTGATGATAGTGAGCGTCTTGTGAGGATGCTTGCTCACGTTGGCATATTTCTTTATCTCTTCATAGATTTCCTTTGAAGTCTCAGAAGGGTCATCAAGGAACACCAATTCGTAGTCCTGATATTTAGTGCGGAGCATCTCTATGATTGAAGCGTTGAGATAGGGCGAGGGTATGTGAACCTGCATAGAGCGCTGATTGCTGATGTAGTCCTCGCTCTGAGCCACAAAGCAGTTGAGAATGTCGATGTTGTGTTTTTGTCCGTAGGCAAGAATGCGCTGCAGCTGGTCGCTCTCAGATGGAGCTATGATGATGTCGCTCTTCTTGAGTGCATCAAGCGAGAGAATGCTATCGGTGATGCCGGGACTAAGCTTTGTATCATAGACATTGATGTTCAGAGGCTTGGTGAGATTGCCGCCCACGCTGTCGAGAGCCATCACAAAGCCGTTAAAGAACTCGTCGTAGTCGCGAGCGTTCTTGCTGCGGTTTTTCATGTCGGTCTGGAACGGTAAGATAATGCTGATGCTGATGCTGTTGTCCTTGTTGGGGGAATGGACATCGTTATAAACCTCATCAAACTTGTCCTTGTAGCTGTTCTCAAGCTGCTCCTCGGTCATGGTGGAAGTGTTCACCACTTGCTTGTCGATGGCATCGCGAGGGATGTAGATTGTTTTACCCTTTTTGAGCTTCGATACTTCGGGGTTAGCGTCTTTGAGCACTTTCACATTAATGCCATTGGCGGCAGCCACGCTCTCGTAGGTGTCGCCGGCGGTAACCACATAAGGTATAAACTGCTTGATATCTTTTTGGACTATTATGTCTTTTGTGGTATTGGGCTGTATCATTACCACATCGTCGGCCTGAAGATTGCTGCTGGCGATACCGGGATTCAGCTCTATAAGCTTCTCGATAGTGGTATTATATGCCTTGGCGATGCCATAAAGCGTCTCGCCGTCCTTGATGGTGTGATACACAATCTCGCTTGACGAGGAGGCCTTCGAGGGAATAACAAGCTGCTCACCAGTTTTCAGACCGTAGGCAAGCGACGGATTGGCGGCTAGCAGGTCGCTCTCGGTAACGCCGTAGGTTCTTGAGATGCCATAAACGCTCTCACCGCTTTTCACGGTGTGGGTCACCACATCGTCGGTAATCAGTGCCTTTTTGCCCGATGATTGCTGGGCTTTGTTGTCAAATTCACTAACCGGCAAAAACAGCAACTGCTTCTTGGCAACACCGTTGCGTGCCGATGGATTATATTTCAGAATCAGGTCTTTATTGACACCAATCTTGCTGGCAATATCCTGCACTGTCTCATTCTTCTTCACCTCATAATAATAGAAGGTCTCATTACCAATCCTCTTGGTCGGCAAATTCAACTTTGCGCTAACTGTACAGGTAGCTGTAACAAACAATATCGCTAGAGCTAAAAACTTCTTCATAATTATCGTTGTTTCTTGTTGACAATCACGTTTATTGCAATGCTTGGGCATTATGCCGAAGCAGATTCAAGTGCAAAATTAATGCATGTAGAGTGAAAAAACAAATTTATTTGAGCTTTTCCGAGAGACAAAGCCTAATTTATAAAAGTTTCAATTGTAATGTTATACTGTAATAATGTGCTGTCTGTCAGCTCCCCATCTAAGTTAGATGGGGATAAAGGGGGAGTATGTCAATGTGCCGACATTGGTCTCCAGATGGTCTTTTTAGGAAATTTTTCATACTCCCCCCAACCCCCTCTATGCTTAGAGGGGGTGCTTTTCGCCTGAAATTCATCAATTCACTAATTAACTCCTAAAAGAATGTCGTATATTGCGGTGACGTCGGCTGCGGTAATTTCTCCGTCTCCATTCTGATCGCCATTGATTATGCGCGTGGTGTCGTTGTTCAGCAGGTAGTCGTAGAGTGCTGTCACATCGGCGGCAGTGACCTCGCCGTCGCCATTCACGTCGCCAGGGATGGCATCATCGCCAATGTAATATATTGTTATGTTGTCAATGATGAGGTTCACGCTCTTTGAACCTGATGTGCGGTTGATTTTGAAGCGCAAGGGCTGCTTGTCGAGATTTAGTCGCCAGCTTATGGTCTCATCGGTATTTGCTGCTACTGTTTCTGTGCCTATTGAGGTCCAGGTGGCACCTTCATCGATAGAGTAGTAGAGCTGGAGCTTTGATGCAGTGCTCGATGTGTTGATAGCGTTAAGAGAAATCTTGATTGCTTGCACGTCAATGTCGCTGTTCATGGCTATGCCGCCCGGCATTTGCAGCGATGCGGCGTGGCCATCGTTATAATCTATCACGTCGGCTTTGGGGAAGTTCCATGTCGCGAAATTGCCTTGCACGTTAGTGGCATTGGTTGGAAGACCTGTTGGCATCTGTTCAAAGTCTTCGACCAGTGTCAATGGCGGCACATCATTGACAACGTTAAATGTGATTATCTTGTTGTATTCGTCGATGTTGTAAAGCGCAAACTCGCAAGGTTCCTCAGCCCAAGTGACGAGAGCTGGGTAGCTTGACGAATTAATGTAGGTCACGCCCTTTGAGCCTGGGAACGGCACGTCGCCGTTTCCAGCTCCCGAAGAGCGTATCAGCTCATAGTAGTTGTGAGCGGGGTTGCAGTTAACCTCGTTGTTCCACCACACTTGTTCGTTGCTGTAATCCACGCGTGTAATCACCAGTCCGTGTCCTGGCAGTGCTTTGTCCCATTTGCCCGACTGACGGTTTTCGAAGAGGAAGAACTCATTCTCGTTGGGCGACGGCATCATGTAACCGGTGTTGCTGATGTCAAGCGCCGAGAGGCTATAATCGCCAAGGGATAGCGATGTAGGCTCTTCGGCAAATCCCAGTTCCATTCGCTCCCAGAGGCTGTAGCCCACAGGTTCACGACCATAGTTGTTGCTGCTACCGCTTGCCATTATGTCCCAATCGCCAGGATGGTTGCTCTCGCCGCCACTACCGCTGTAGTCGGTATCGTAGAGGTCGGGCAGTCCCAGCACGTGTCCAAACTCGTGACAGAATGTTCCGATGGCGTTAGGCATGGTGTAGTTGTAACTTTCCCAACCATAAATCTCGCATGAGGAGGCATAGGTACCCATTCTCTTGCCGTCATAGATGTAGGGTTGTGGTGGCCACCCCGACCACCAGTCAATCAGGTAGCTCATGTGAGGCCACAGGTAACCGCTGTTGTTGCCGCTATAGCTTGACGAGTAACCAGCAACCATGAAGAACACCATGTCGATTTCGTCATCGTTGTCGGCATCATAGAGCGAGAAATCCACTTCGCTGTCAACCGAGTCGAGGGCGGCCTTGAAAATCTCTCTCGCCTTGTCGTTGCCTTCAAAGCATGAGTAGTCGAGGTTTACGGGACCTACTATATCAAATACTGGGTCGAACTGTCCCATCGAGTTGTCGTAGTAATAGTCGCGCACGCTGCCGGTGCACCTCTGAAAACGTCCATTATGATAGAACCCAGTGTAGTTCGACGTGTTGCATAGCTGGTTGTAGAAATCGTTGGGGTCATCCATCTGGAACTGCCTGTCGTTGTAGTTGATGAGGATGATGAGACCACGGAACAGGTTGTAGTCGACCGCTGGCTCACGGGTTTGCTGGCTCTTCTTGTCGCGAGAGGCACGGTTAATGCGTGCCTGGGTGGTAGCCGCCTTGTCAACGAGGCGTTTCTCAAGCCTAGCCACTAGCTGCGTCTCTTTAGCGTCGCGGGAGGCAGGGTCATGCGCCATGACGCCCGAGGAGCGTAGCTCATCATCTTTCTTGATGGCATATTCCCATGTTCCATTAACGTTAACGATGGTATAGCCGTCGATGGTGGTATTGAAATGGTAGAACTCGTCGCCCACCAGCTTGAGCTTCAGGGTGGAGCCGTCGGGCTGAACCACATTGATGGGCATGGGATTAGCGGGCTCTGCGCTCGCCATGATGGCAGTCATGAGAGCCATCAGTAAGAACATTATTTTTTTCATGTTTGATAGATAATTTTGGTTTAGGCTACAAAGGTAAGCAAAAAAAATGACAAGACCACACACTTTTGAATGGTCTTGTCATCAAAAAAATCAACTTATAAAGTCCTTATTGACTCATTGACTTGTCAATTAATTACCTAACAGGATGTTGTAAACAGCTGTCACGTCACCTGCGGTGATATTCCCGTCGCCATCTTGGTCGCCATTTACAAGACCGCTACTGTCATTGTTGAGCATGAAGTTGTAGAGTGCAGTTATATCACCAGCGGTAACAAATCCATCGCCGTCAACGTCGCCAGGAATTACTACTGGAGATCCATTGCTCTTATAAGCAGCAACACCATAGGCAGCTATGCCCTCTACAGCGTAGGTGATAGTAGGAGCTGCAGTTGGGTCGGCAGGAGCAGCGTCAATCATCTTGATACCAGTTTGGTGCAATGGGTTGGTGGCGTCATACTCTACCATACCTGGAACTGCAGTGCCGCCATTGCTCGAGATGTAAGCCCAGTAGATGTGTTCTCCATCGCCAGTAATCTGGGTAATACCAGTAATCTCGTCGCCCGAGCCTTCGAGCAAGATGGGAGAGTCGTCGATGAGAACTGCATCGTCGGCAACGGTAGCCTGATCTTGCTTGGTGTTAAGAGTCTCAAGCGCGATGCGGTAGAGACCTGGGGTGCTGTTGCCCACATTATCCTTCTGAACGAAGAAGTAAACATATCCGTTCTCCTCGTCGAGGTAGAATGTCGTCATCTGAACGTTGAACAGGTAAACAGGCAACTGCTTGTCGGTGTGGTCGGCTCCAGTACCGTCGGTGTAGAGCATGCCCTTATCAAAGCGGAAGATACCCTGACCGTTGAACTTCTTGGCAACCCAGTAAACGTTGTTGCGGGTAGTGCCGTCGGATGCTATCACGTCGGTAGCACGCATTGTCATGCCGGCGCCAATAGCTCCGTATGTGATCTTGTCGTTGTAGTAAGGCAGCCAGTTGTTCTCCATGAAGAAGGGCTGTGAACCGTAGAGACCTACGGTGTCGGCGCTCATCTCATGGATTCCCACGTTGCGGTCGGCAATGTAAATCTTGTTATCGATTTCAGAGATATACATCGAGAATGGATCCTCAAAAGCCTTGTAGCCCACATTGTTCAAAACGGTAACACGATACCACATGCCATCGGTGTTGTTGACATAGAAGAGCTCGCCGTCACCGCCTGTGGCTTGTGCGTCGGCACCCTGATACTGGAAGTAGTGGCCTGCACTGGCAACATAAACGCGATTCTTGTAAAGCTGCAAGTTGAAAGCGTGCTCACCGGTGTTGAACTCAGTGTCGATAATCTCGCCTTGCTCATTCTTGTACATGAGTCGGCAGTCCTTGGTGGCGAAGTAGAGTCCCGGAGGACATCCGAGTGTTGTGCCCTCACCAGTGATTGTTGGATCACCAACGATGTTGAGGTATTGCCACTGTGGAGCAGCTTTGTAGGCATCAACAGCACTTGCTGCAACCAAGCACTCTACGTTGCTTTGGCTTGGCTCAAAGACACCAGCACCAAGTACTGGAGGAGTTACGTTGAGAACTCTCAGGCTTTGGATGGTAGAAGGCACAGCACCTTTCTCCATGTAGTTGATGTGTGAGCCCAGCTCCATGTGCTCGAGAGCAGTACAGCCCGAGAACGCATCCTGGAAGATGTTGGTCACGGTGCTTGAGATGTTCACAGTGTGGAGTTTGGTACAGTTGGCACACAGGTTCTGTGGAATCTCGCGTGCACCCTCTTCTATGTTAAGAATCTCAAGGTCGCTCTCAAGGAATGCGTTAGGATTAACGGTCATGCCAGCCTTGTAAGTGAACTCTTTGATGGCTGCACGGTAGAAGCCGTAGTTGCCAATCTCGGTGAGAGCGGTGAGGTTCACGTCGGTATAAGGCGAGTAAGCCATACCATAGTTGTCGATAGTCTCAATGGTGGCATTGTTGAGTGCTGTGCCAATATTGCCCTCATGTGCTGTAACGAGAAGGCGTGTGCCGGCAGCGTTGGTCAGGACTCCGTTGTTAAGGGCAAATGCGCTGTTGCCTGAGCCAAGCTCGATGCTGGCGAGGTTCTCGATGGGACCAAAAGCAGCATTGCCAATAGTGGCGATGGTAGATGGCAACTTGATGCCAGTAATGGCATGAGCACCAGCAAATGCGGTTGTGCCAATAGATGTGACACCCTCAGGAATCTCTATCACGCCTGCGAGACCGCTATTGTAGAATGCTGATGCGCCAATGCTGGTGAGTGTAGTCGGGAAATTAAAGCTGTGAAGACTAGAACATCCGTTGAACGCACTCTGCTGAATTGAAGTGATGTCGCCGAGGAAGCTAACCGACTCCAGTCGCGAGCAGTTGAGGAACAGATTCATGGGAACCGAAGTGATGGTTGCAGGCAGCTCAATGGCTTTAAGGTGGTTGCAGCTTTGGAAAGCGTCGGAGCCAATGGTGGCAATCACGTTTCCGTCTTCAAATATAATCTCTTCAATGCCAGTACATCCCATAAAGCAACTTTGAGAGATGTCGGTTAAACTGCCACCCAAAACAAGTTGCTTGATGGTGGGATAGTTGTGGAATGGCTGAAGGTTGCTCACATAGTCGCCGGTATTCATCTGGCGCTCAATGATGAGGGTGTCAAGTGGCGGGAGGTCGGTTGTGGTGGCACCAAATGCGTTCCTATTGAACTTAAGTGGTGTCTCGCTTGCCATGATGGTGAGTTTGCGCACACCACTATTGGCAAATTGGTTAGAAATCAGGGTGCTTGTCACCCCACCAGGGATAAATGCCTCGGTCACATTTATGCATTCCCAAATTGTGCCGCTACCCATCTTTGTCGCTGTCTCGGTGACGGGATAGTTGGTAAGGCTGGTACAGCCGCGGAAGCAGTTGTTGCCATAGCTTACGCAAGTGGCAGGGAGATGGATCTCCTTAATGTCACGGCAGTTGACAAATGCGTTGGCATCAACAGCAACCACGGTGTAGGTGATGCCGTTGTAGTCAAATGTCTCGGGGATGTTGACGATGTTGTTCTCGTCACCAGTGTAGAAAAGAGAGTCTTTTACCGACACTCCATCAACCGTTACTGTGTTGATAGTGTACTTTGCTAAAGTGGCGTTAGTTCCGCTTGTGGTCCAGTTGTAGCCTAATGCTGTGATTTTCGCAGCATTGACCGAGCCAAATGCCAAGAGCAGTGCCATTGCGCCAAGCAAACTACGCAACCATGATAAACGTGTAATGTTCATGTACATAGTTCTTTTGATTTTTGAAAAAGTTAATAATATGATTTTTTAAATGATTGTTAGTCAAATTGTTGTTGAATAAACTCTACTATTTATGGTAGAAGAACACAGCAATTCAATTTACAAATTTATAAAAAAAACACAACACGCCTTTTAAGAATATTCTAAAAAAATGCAAAAAAACAAAAAATATTTAGTTTAAACGGTTGGTAGGCTGATACCGTCGAGCTGACGGTACAGGTTGAGGGCATAGACATCGGTCATGGCGCTGATGTGGTCGAGCACGCCTTGCAGCTTCTCGAAGAGTGTAGTGGCATGAACGTCATACTGCTGCGGGAATTTGTTAAGTAGCAACTGCGAGTGATAGCTCTCGGGATGTAGCACCGCCTGCGTAAGCTTGTCGAGCAGCAGGTTGATGATTCTTATGCCGGCAAGATCCACATCAACGACATATCCAGCGCGGTACAACTTCTTGAAAGCCACTTCACTGCAATGTTCATATCCCTTCTTGGGTAGTGGCGAGATGTTGTCGATGAGCGACCCATCGAAGCAACCTTCCATTATCTCGTCTTCGTGCTCAACAAAGGTGGTGGCGCACTCCTGTACGAGCAACCCCACGACGCAAGAGCGCAGATACACGATTTTCTCGTTGGGGTCGGTGACTTTTTCCATCACATCGCGCATGTGTGCTTTACGTTCTTCGTTGAAGAAGCCAGTAAGTAGGTCGATGGTCTGCTCAGTAGTGAGGAGCTTGAGTTTGTGGCCGTCCTCGATGTCCATCACCTGGTAGCAGATGTCGTCGGCGGCCTCTACCATATATACAAGCGGGTGACGGCAGTAGCGCTCCTCTTCAAGCCTGATCATGCCCAGCTCGGCGGCGATTTTCTCAAAGATGTCTTTCTCGGTAGTGAAGAAGCCGAACTTGCCTTTCTTGCCGGCATGGCTTGAAGAGTAGGGGTATTTCACTATCGAGGCTAGGGTAGAATAGGTCATGGCGAAACCGCCGGGGCGGCGGCCCTTGAATTGGTGCACGAGAGTACGAAGCGAGTTGGCGTTGCCCTCAAAATGTGTAAGGTCGTCCCATTGTTGAGGTGTGAGGCGTTCTTGGAACACTTTGCCGTTGCCATTGCTGAAAAACTCGCCTATTGTCTTCTCGCCAGAGTGACCAAAGGGAGGGTTCCCCAAGTCGTGGGCTAGGCAAGCCGCCGCAACAATCTCGCCCATGTCCCACAGCTTGTTGCACCACGCTTCGTGCTGGTGTCGCTCATGCAGGCGCATGGCAATCTCGCGTGCCAGCGACCGTCCCACACACGACACCTCAAGGCTGTGAGTCAAGCGGTTGTGGACGAAGATGCTGCCTGGCAGCGGAAATACCTGTGTCTTGTTTTGCAGCCGCCTGAATGGCGATGAGAATATGAGACGGTCGTAGTCGCGCTCAAAGTCGCTGCGCACGCCGCCTTTGCTGTCTTTGTAATGCTCCAGCCCCAGCCGGGTGTCGCAAATCAGCCGTTCCCAGTTCATTCGTGTTGCCATAATCTAGAAATCTTTATTATTTAAGTTTCGCAAGTTGTTAACTTGCTCAAAGTTTAATGTTTAGTGGTTAGAGTTTAGAGGATAATCAGTGTGAAATATAGAAAAATTTGAAAAAAACATTTCTCTAAACACTAAAAATGCGATTAAGCGAGACAAGGCTAAGCTTGCTTAAAGCCTTGAGAGCGTGAGCATTTTATTTAAACTATAACCTCTAAACTTCAAGTTTATAAAGTTTTAGAACTTTAGAAACTTGTCTTTATTAAATTATGTGCAAAATTACTGCAAGCCTTGTGAAATACAAAATCAAAGACGAAATTTTTGATTTTTATTTTCAACGCACGACATTTTTACGAGAAAATTTTGCAAATCAAAAATCTCATTTTATTTTTGCAGAATAAACTGTAATCATGATGGAGCAGCGAGATATAAAAAATAGTATGATAAATAATGTGACGCAGGAGCCTGAAGCCAAGGTGTGGTATGCCATCCGCGTTACTTTCAACCGCGAGATGAAGGTGAAGGACGACCTCGACGTGCGTGGCATAGAGAGTTTTGTGCCCATGAAATATGTTATGGGGACTCGCAGGGGCAGACGTGTGAAGAAGCTTGTGCCCTCAATCCACAATCTCATCTTTTTTCACATCGAACCGTCGCTGATGAAGGAATATAAGGCAACCACCAAGCTACCCATACGCTACATCATGAACCCGGCCACCAAGAAGCCTGTGGTGGTGCCCGACCGAGAGATGAACAATTTCATTGCCGTGGCAGGTACCTATGAGGAGCAACTCGAGTATATCACCCCAAAGCCTGGGCAATTCACACGTGGCGACAGGGTGCGCATCTTGGGAGGTCCTTTCGAAGGTGCCGAGGGCGTCTTACAGCGAGTGAAGGGCAACAGCCGCGTGGTGGTGAGTGTCACAGGCTTAGTGGCTGTGGCAACTACTTCGATACATCCCTCTCTGCTCGAGAAATTGCCAAAGTAGAAATAATCTCTCTAATGTTATTGGGTTTAAAGAAAAAGTGTGTATCTTTGTATGTTAAAACAATAATCAAGGGTAAAATGAACGAGAATAATCAAAAGGTAGCGTTAATAACCGGTATTACCGGTCAAGATGGCAGTTATTTGGCGGAGTTGCTGCTTGAGAAGGGATATGAGGTGCATGGCATCATCCGTCGCAGCAGTTCGTTCAACACTGGTCGCATTGAGCATCTGTATCTCGACGAGTGGGTGCGTGACATGCGTCAGCAGCGACTCATCAACCTGCACTATGGGGACATGACCGACTCGAGTTCGCTCATTCGCCTTATCGAGACCATCAAGCCCGACGAGATTTACAACCTTGCCGCACAGAGCCATGTGAAGGTGTCGTTTGACGTGCCTGAATACACTGCCGAGGCCGATGCCGTGGGCACTCTGCGCCTGCTTGAGGCGGTGCGCATCACCCATCGCGAAAGGGTGACAAAGATTTACCAGGCTAGCACGAGCGAACTCTATGGCAAGGTTCAGGAAGTGCCTCAGAGCGAGACCACGCCATTTTACCCTCGCAGCCCATACGCCGTAGCTAAGCTCTATAGCTATTGGATTATGAAGAACTATCGTGAGAGTTACGGCATGTACACCGCCAATGGCATCCTCTTCAACCATGAGAGCGAGCGTCGAGGCGAGAATTTCGTGACTCGCAAGATAACGTTCGCCGCAGCGCGCATCGTCAACGGTCTGCAAGACAAACTCTACTTGGGCAACCTCAATGCCAAGCGCGACTGGGGCTATGCCCGCGACTATGTGGAGTGCATGTGGCTCATACTGCAACAACCAGAGCCCGACGACTTTGTCATTGCCACTGGCGAGTACCACTCGGTGCGTGAATTCTGTTCCTTAGCGTTCCATTATGCTGGCATAGAGCTTGAGTGGCAGGGCGAGGGGCTAGACGAGAAAGGCATCGATAAAGCCACTGGAAAGGTGATTGTGGAGGTAGATAAGAAATACTTCCGTCCCGCCGAGGTTGACCAGCTACTTGGCGACCCCACTAAGGCAAAGACCCAGCTTGGCTGGAACCCCCGCAAGACCTCCTTCGACCAACTTGTAAAGCTAATGGTTGACCACGACTTGCAACACATCCGCAAGGTCTATCATTTGTAAGTGTTAAGTAGTAAGTGTAAAGTGTTAAGTGAAGCCGCTTGTGCGGCTGTGTTTCTTTTCCTCTTGTTTTTCTTGCCTTCTTGTTTTCTTGTCTTCTTGTCTTCTTGTTTTCTTGTTTTCTTGTCTTCTTGTCTTCTTGTTTTCTTGTCTTCTTGCCTTCTTGTTTTCTTGTTTTCTTGTTTTCTTGTCTTCTTGTTATCTATAAAAAAGATGGATAAAAATTCTAAAATTTACGTTGCTGGGCATCGGGGATTGGTAGGCTCGGCGATTTGGAAAAGCCTTGAGAAAAAGGGTTATACTAATCTAATTGGGCGCACTCACAGCGAACTTGACCTGATGGATGCTGTGGCGGTGCGTCGGTTTTTTGATGAAGAGCAGCCTGAGTATGTGGTACTTGCCGCCGCTCATGTGGGTGGTATCATGGCAAACCTGAAATATCGTGCCGACTTTATCTATCAAAACCTTCAAATTCAGCAGAATGTGATAGGGGAGAGCTGGAGGCATGGCGTGAAGAAACTGCTCTTCCTGGGTAGTACCTGCATCTATCCCCGTGAGGCACCGCAACCTATCCCCGAGACCGCATTGCTCACCGCACCTTTGGAATATACCAACGAACCTTACGCAATAGCCAAAATCGCAGGCTTGAAGATGTGCGAGAGCTTCAATCTGCAATATGGCACCAACTATATCGCTGTGATGCCCACTAACCTCTATGGTCCCAACGATAACTTCAACCTTGAGACCAGTCACGTGATGCCGGCGATGATTCGCAAGATGCACCTCGCCAAGATGCTCAACGAGGGCAATTGGGACGCACTGCGTACCGACCTTGACCGCCGCCCGGTGGAAGGCATCGACGGCAAGGCACCGCAAGAGGAGATTGAGGCATTGCTCGACCGCTACGGCATCAATGGCGAGAGGCTGCTGCTATGGGGCACTGGCGCACCAATCCGCGAGTTCCTCTGGAGCGAGGATATGGCCGATGCCAGCGTTTATTGCCTTGAGCATATCGACTTCGACGACGTGCGGGGCATCGACCCAGAAGTGCGCAACTGCCACATCAACATAGGCAGCGGCAAGGAAATCACCATCAAGCAGCTTGCTGAGCTAGTGAAAACTACAGTGGGTTATAACGGCACCATTGAATGGGACAGCACCAAACCCGACGGCACCCTGCGCAAACTCACCGACGTCTCAAAACTCCACTCCCTAGGCTGGCGTCACACCATGGAGATAGAAAAAGGCGTCCCGGCACTTTACCGATGGTATTTATTCAATGCATAATGCACAATTCACAATTATTGCCTCAGAGGTAATAATTCCTGCCTAAGTAGGCTTTTTTGGGCGTTTTTGGAAGATGAACCGGGAGCGGACTCGTGTGATGTCGTCGGCGTTGATGTCGAGACGCACATCGCAGGGGTCGCTGTCGTTGATAATGATTTGGGCGGTGCTGTCATAATATGCTTCCTTGACGAAAGCCAGCTCCAATCGCTTCACCATATTGCTAGCGTGGTGCTGCATGGGGAACTGGTTGACAAGGTGCTCGATGTAGCGCACGGTGTTGACATGACCATTGAAGTCGATGTCGGAATAACGGAAGCGATAGGTCTCGCTTCTCGTTGGCTCAAAGGGTCTTAGGCGGCTTTGAGGCTCGATGGGGCAAAGTCGTTCAGAGACGTTCTCGCTGATGTAGCTGAGCTTGGAGATGTCAACGCTCTCGCGTGTAGTGAGATTTATCACTACCCAGATGGTTCTCACATATCCAATGGCGTTTCCCTGCTGGTCGGCGATTTCCATGTTGCGCTGCGAGAAGTGGCGGTTGTAGTCCTCCACCCAAGTGGTTAGGGAGTACCATTCATCTACATGCGGATAGCGCTTCATCTCGATGGTGACTCGCGAGAGCACCCATCCCTGGTTGTCCTCGATGAGACGGGCATATCCCACTCCCCAGGTGTTGGCATGGTTGGTGGCTACTTCTATTATCCTGTTCATGAGCAATGTGACAGGCATCTCGGCCTGCGGGTTACATTCTCCTGCCGAGAGATAGAACGACTGCTTGTATTCTTTCAAGTTTGGGTTGCTTTCTATCATTTTATTCCGCTGTGTTTTTTCAGTTCTTTGGTGGTGCTGTGTTTCTTGCCGTTGAGGTCATAGATGTATTGATTGGTGTGCTTGGGCGGCATTTTCTTGGCGTTGTCAAATTTCTCGGGGTTAGTGATGCGTGTGAATACCACCCGTTGAATCTTGGTCTTGTCGCAGCGGCCTATGCCGTAGCCCATCTCGGCGGGGTTCTCGCCGGGACCGTTGCTGCTCCAGTAGGTGACGAATCCATCGCTGTCGATTCCCAAGAAGATGACGCTGTGCCCGTGCTCCTGCAGGTCGCCTTTAACGCCGTTGTCGCCGATGATGGCTCCGCTGTCGTCGTCGCGGTTCCAGAAAATCTTCATGAAATCACCGGGCTTAGCCTGTTGCCAAATGGGGAGTGCTCGCCACTCGTCGTCGCTGAGGTAGCGCTCGTTGGGCTCTTCTTTGCAGGCGTTGGTTTTTGCGCCGCGGTAGGCGGTGAAGTTGTAGCCCGCTTTGAGTTCGTGGATGGTGACCGCCACCGCGGGACCGTTGCCGTTCATGCGTCCCCAGAACCCCTCGCCATCGCTGTTCTTGTTATAGCACAAGCCATTGATTTTAAAATCGTAGGCGCTTGCCAGTTGCGGGATCATAGTCGCCAAATAAGCGAGCAAGAATAATCTAAAGAGATTAGTTTTCATATTTTAAGTATTTGATGAGTTACAGACAAGTTATTTATTATATTAATAGTATCAAGTTTACATATTTGTCATTAGTATAGCTAAGAGGATATTGAAAACTGATGCGATGTGGCAGTATTAACTACACCGT
>CALDIG010000008.1 GCA_937904375.1 uncultured Prevotellaceae bacterium | reverse complement strand
TACGCCCCGAGTGGACTTTCACCACAGATGTATAACATGCCCGTCGTACACAAAACAAGTGCTGCGGCGTTTCAACCGACCGCAGCACTTGATATAGTGTCATGTTATTCCGTATCAATTCCCCAGCAGGATATTATAGATTTCAGTGACATCGGCAGCGGTAATGTTGCCATCGCCGTTCACATCGCCAGTGGCAATGTAAGTCTCGTCATTGTTAAGTAAGTAGTTGTAGAGTTCGGTGACATCGCTTGCAGTCACTACATTGTCACCGTTAACGTCAGCCACTCGCAGCTCAAGCACTGCCGGCTCAGCCTTGCCGTCGGCAGTGGTCACGGTGATGGTGGCGGTACCGTTCTGCACGCCCACTATCACAATCGCCTTCTCGCTCGCATAAGCGGGTGCTTTAGAGAATGGGGATTCCATGCTATTAAAATGGGCAAGTGCCATGCCCTTCTCGGGGAACGATTTCAAACCGGCGGCAGGAGCGTTGGTGCGGTTAACCACGCGAGCCACCGCCACGCTCGGGTCGCTAGATGTCACAACCAGTTCCACTGGCACATCGGGAGTACATGAAGGATATACAGTCAACATCTGGTTTGCGCCAAGAATGGCATTGTCCTTGTTGAGGGTAATGGCCATGCTCGATACAGACACATTCACATGACAAGAAGCATAAGCAGCATAGTTCGACTCAAGAGTGGCGAAAATATCACACTCTCCAAAACCTGATACATTAACCACGCCATCATCACTCACTGTGGCTATTGAAGAGTTAGATGAACTCCATATCAAATTGCTCCCTACAGGAATAGTAGTTGCTGTTAGCTGCAATGTCTCGTCTTGAAGCAGATCGGCTGAGGTCTGATCCAATGTCACCTTATCACTTAAATCATTAATCATATTGGTGAAGTTCTGCCAATAGTCAGACGTGAAGTATCCCACAGTAGATGTCAGGGGCACATGTAGCTCTCCATTATAGTTGGCAAACGTGCCTTCCTGACAAGCGGGAGCTGCTGCAGCATAACAGTTGATTGTTTCAGGAGTGAAACCAAAATTGCTCAGTGATGTTATCTCACTACCGATGTTCACAGTCTTGAATTTCGACATTATTCTTGATAAGCCATAGAGAGCATCGGAGTTATAATTCCATTCACCCTTGCCAGTCAAGGTTAGAGTGGAGAGAGGGTGCGAAGAATTCCATGCGGCATAAAATGCATTTGACGCTATTGAAGTAACTGAGTTGGGTAGGATTATTGATGTCAAGCCAGATAAACCATAGCAAAGATTATTGGGAATTACTTCCACTTCATTGCCAAAAATGAATGACCTAATGTTTGACAAAGCAAAGAATGGGGACTGTCGATAGTTACTATATCCGTTGCCATTTTTTACGTTCCATGTCACAGTTGTTAAGCCTGAGCATCCTTGAAAAGCATAGGCTCCAACACTCAAAACACTACTGGGAATTGATATTGACGACAGGCTGCTGCAAGAATAGAATGCAGA
Organism: uncultured Prevotellaceae bacterium; assembly: GCA_937904375.1. Lineage (GTDB taxonomy): Bacteria > Bacteroidota > Bacteroidia > Bacteroidales > Muribaculaceae > Sodaliphilus. Next base: position 1,551 of record CALDIG010000008.1, on the reverse strand, counting down.
AGTACCAATCAATTCAACAGAATTGCCAATACTCACAGATGACAAACCACTGCAATACTGGAAAGCACCAGCTTCTATTGATTTTACTGAATTAGGTATGACAACCGATGTTAAGCCAACACAATCACTGAAAGCGCAAGTGTCTATGTCTATTACAGAGTTGGGAATAGTTATCGAGTTCAAGTTGGTGCATTCAGCAAATGCCGCATAGCCTATTGATGTTACAGAGTTGGGGATGTTAATTGTAGTAAAGCCGGTGTTCCACGCAAAAGAATAGTTTCCAATCTTTTTTACTGTGGTTGGTACAACAGTATTCTTGCAGCCAGAAATTAAATTATTCGATTGGGTTTCTATTATTGCATTACAATTATCTCTAGAGTCATAATTAGAGTTTCCACTTTCAACGGTAATTGAGGACAACTCACTACAACCATTAAATGGATTGATGCCAATTGAATCAACTGAGTTGGGAATTGTCACTGAGGTCAGACTGCAACCATAGAATGCTTGCTCACCTATTGATTTCATTGAACTGGGAAAGTTTACCGATGTTAGGCCGTTACAACCAGAAAAGGCTTCTTCACCTATAGATAATAAAGAACTAGGAAGTATCAAAGATGTCAATCCGCTTAAACCTTCGCACAGATAAGCAGGAATTTTCTCCACACCATTGCCGACTTTGAATTCAGTAATGTTTGTCAAGCCTTTGAATGGTGATGAATCACTGTTGTAGTCATTATGATTTATGACGTTCCAGTAAATCTTATATAGACCACTACATTCATTGAAAGCTGACCCACCAAGTTCTGTCAGAGAAGATGGTATAGTTACTTTTGTCAGACTGCTGCAACCGGAGAAAGCATAGCTTCCAATTGTCGCCACCGAGCTGGGAATGGTTAATGATGCTAAACTGCTGCAACCTGAGAAGGCAGAATTGCCAATAGATTCAACAGAGGTGCCGATGCTCACTGATTCCATGCCACTGCAATTAGTGAAAGCCGCATCGCCAATAGCTGACACTGAAGCAGGAATTCTCACTTTTGTCAAGCCACTACAACCATAAAAAGCATAATTGCTAATTGCTTTTAATGTACTAGGAAGACTAACAGCTGTAATCTTTGAGCCACTAACAAAGTTGTTAGGGAGATTCTCAACTCCATTGCCAATAGTCACTTGCTCGATATTGCTTGTTGGCATATTGCCGTTTGTTAAGCAACTGTCAGCATTCCACACCAAATTAGTCAATGAATCGCAACCACTGAAGGCATTTTCACCTATTAACTTAACAGAGTGAGGTATAGATAACGATTTCAAACCATTTAAGCCGTTGCAAAGACGAGCTGGGATATTCTCCACCTCATCTCCGAAAGTAAATTCGTTAAGAACATTTCTCGAACTCCAAAATGGTTGATTTGAATCAGCAAAATCATTACATTTTTTAGCGTTCCAATTGACTTTATTTAAATTGTTACAATACCAAAAAGCAGCATAACCAACGGGTCACCAGCAAACCCCTGTGTTTGTGAACCGCCTCATCCGAAGATGAGAGAG
>CALDIG010000007.1 GCA_937904375.1 uncultured Prevotellaceae bacterium | reverse complement strand
GATCCTAATTTTAAACCTGATTTTTCTCCAGATACACTTTTAAGCTTAAATTATATTTGTCATTTAACAACAATAAGGAAAACTTTAGTAGAAAAAGTTGGTGGATTTGAAGTAGATGAGGATGCCCAGGTCCACGGCGAGGCTCAGCCCGAGCAACAGCCTGTTGACTGGCAGTTTCCGCTTCTGGACCTGTTCCTCCGTCAGCAGGCCTGCCTTCACGTTGTTCCTGTAGATGAGATAGGCCAGCATGAAGTCTACGAGCGAGACAATCAGCAGCAGGTAGAAATAGAAGCCGCTGCTCTTGTAATAGAAATAGTAGCTGAACGCCACCACAAAAATGGTGCGTGGCAGCGACTTGTTGCGCAGCAATGCATATATCACGATGAAAATGACAAACATGAACATGAACATGCCGCTCGAGAAAATAAGCGGTGAATCGGCATCGTAGGCAAGCTCATGAAGCAGCTTCCCCCAGTCGAGAGTGCCGAACTGTATCTTCAAGTAAGTCAATATGTTTTGCCAAATATCATGCATTATTATGTTAGTTAAGTGTAAGGTGGAAAGTGAAAGGTGACCGTTCCTCGTTCCTCAATTCACCATTCACGGCGCAAAGCGCCAGTTATCTGTTCTCATATCCAAGCATCAATGCGTCAAAGAGGTATCGGGCTATGCGGTTACCGCCACGGGAGTTGATGTGAGTATAGTCACTATTGGCCTCACCGTGTTTCACCATCTCAACAATACTGCCCTCGCCACCCATTGCTGCATACATATCCCAAAACGCCACGCCAGTTTCTATAGCTGCGCGCTTTTGCGCCTGGATAAGTCCCAGCACGCCCTTCATAGTGCGCCATCCTCCCGAGAAGCGCTCCTCTCGGTCGCTGCATCCCACAATCAGCACGCTGGTGCCAGGCATATTGGCCTTGATGTTATTGACAGCGGCAATGATGGAGTTGCTATATGGGGTATAGATGCTCCTGTTGGCTTCGGCCACGTTGAGACCATACATGAGGATCACCAAGTCGTAGTGCCTGGCATGGTTAAACGCAGTCATCACTTGCGGCTGAATCTTGATTAAGTGGCTACCACGTGCCGATCGCATGGCAAGGTTATCAACCAAGATCCCTGTCTCGCTATCCATCGACGCCCCAAGGAACACCATATTCCCGGGGGCGGTGACACTCCAGCGCACCGAGCGTATGTCGCCCGTCACCTTGGCATGACCTATCATGGTGCCGGTACTCAGGGAGAAATGGGTGGTGTCGGTGCCGTTGACCACGGCGGTGGCATATCCATCTCCTGTGTTGCCAAAGAAGTAGAACGAGGAACTTGTGCACGACCCGGCATGAGGATAGCTGCCGCCTCGCCCCACAAGATTTACCCATGCCCCCTGGCTGGCAGTGAAATAGTTACCAGTGAGGTTATTGTAGGTGTCGGAGTAGCCGCTCTTGTCAACCGCCTTGTGCTGACTCCAGCCATTGAAAGTTTGCTTCGCCGTGCTGCGCACATTGGCAGTAATAGAGGTCATAGGCAGATAGCCGGCTCCCGAGCCGCCAAAGCGCTGCTGCAACAACTCTCGAAGCATGGAGGTAAGAATGTCGCCCTCAATAAACGAGTCACCAAGCACGGCAATGCGCACTGGCCGGCTCCCTGACTGGTCAAGGGCATGATAGAACGCTGCCATGCCTCCGTTGCCGCCATTGCTCATGTCAATGATGCTCGTCACGCCGTCGCGCGCCACCGTCCTCTCGGCATGTGCCGTGAGGATGGAGTCTTCCAGAGTTGCCACATTTCCCTTGCTGTCGTGAGTAAGGCGCGAACCTTCAAGGACAGGAGTCTTGGATTTGACGTTGTCAACAATCTCGGCAAGATGGTAGTCGCCATTTACCATCTGCGCCACCAGTGAGTCGCTGGCGGCGAGCTGGCACAGCGCCGAGTCGCTCCGCAGGTCGGCGAGCACATCAACCTTGCGCATCTTCCAGTCGCCAACGCAAATGCCTGGCAGCCAGAACATGCACAACAGTGCTGCCATCGAGGCAAGCACTATCCACACCACTCCGCTCAGATAGTTTTTCTCCATCTCACTCTAAAAAAACGTGCAAAGGTAGGAAAAATTAGTGCAAGTTGAGAGCAGAACAAAATTAAAAAAAATTTTTTTTTCATTTTTTATGCCTCAACGCCCCTAATTTATCCAATAGTTTTTAGTTTTCAGTTTTTTCTACCCTTTTTGCGAAATCATAATAATATATAATCTTGATTAGCGATTACAAAGATAAGACGCTAATTTGTACCGAAGAAAGCAAATACTCTCAATAAAGATTTTGAACTATAAAGAAAAAATTACCTTAAAAAGTAATTTATTTAAAATATTTGATTATCTTTGCAACGTAAAAACTAAAGATTATGGCACAAGCAAGAATTGAAACCATTAAACAGACTGAAGAAATTGGACTTTTCACAATTCGCTTTGAGGGTAATAGCGTTACCGAATTTGAAAAATTCGCAAGCAAATTCAAGGATGATGCTAAGAGACAAACTGATCTCCAGGTTATTCTCAACACAATTAACCGTATGCTTGAGAATGGCGCGGCATTAGAGCGTTACTTCCGTTACGAGGGTAAGATGAGTGACAATGTTGTAGCTTTGCCAACGTTCCGAACTTCACTACGCTTATATTGCCTGCGAATGTCCGATAGTGTTCTGATTGTCGGCAATGGTGGCGAGAAGAATACTAAAACCTACGAGGAGAGTGCCGAACTTAACGGCTATGTGATTAGCCTTCAAAAGCTCGATGAACTGCTTAAGCAAGAAATCGCCAGTGGTTCAGTTGTGATTGAGAAGGCAAATATTGTTGGTGCTGACGAAAAAACGTTTGACATATGAAACAGGCAACAACGGCTGCAAAATTGTTTGACCAAATAGTTGCTGATACTCCCCCCGAGTTAAAAAAGCAGCTTGACATGTCATTTGCTATAGCCGACAAATTGGACGCAACCCTTAAAGAAAGGGGCATGAATCAAAAGGAATTTGCCCATATGATAGGCCACACTCAAGCCGAAGTGTCGCGCTGGTTGAGCGGCACGCACAACTTCACGCTCGCCACGCTCGCCAAAATCTCGGTGGCACTAGGAGTGAATCTGTTTACGGTATAGAGCTCAGATTACTGCATAAAACTTCGCCTTGCCGCCATTGCCAATGACGATGATACTGATCACGCCATCGCGCGTCACGGTCTTCTGAGCGCGGGCAGTGATGGTGTACTCAATAATCACCACGTTGCCCTCTTTGTTGAGTTTGTTTGATTCTTAGTGTCAATCAGTGAAAATTAGTGGTTTCTTTGTGGCTATTCTTTCTTCAGCTTTATCAGGTCGCCTTTGTGGAGGACGGCGTCGGGGGGGAGGTTGTTGATTTTAGCCAGGTCTTTCAGGCGGATGCCGAACATCTGTGACACATGCCACAGCGACTCGCCGTCGTCGGGAACGCGATATATCTCATGCACGCCTTGCGCCTCGCTGTGCTTGCGGTTCACATAGATGATGTCGCCCACCTCGGGCTGCTTGCTGCCTTTAGGCAAATCGTTGTAGTCGAGCAACTTGTCGAGTTTCATATTATACTCGTCGGCAATGTCCTGATAGGTGTCGCCCAGCACTGCCATGATGTAGTTGAGGTCGTGGCGACGCTTGGTGGGATGGCGCAGCAGCGGACGGTCACGCTTGGGGCGAACGGGCTTCTCTTCCTCACAGTTAGGCTTTTCACCCGTAAACTTGTCGAGCCCGTAGGTCTCAATCATATTGATGAGCTTCTCGGCATAGAGCGGGTCGGTGGCATAGCCGCAGCGTTTCAAGCCGTGAGCCCAGCCTCGGTAGTCGGTAATATCAAGGGTGAACAGCGACTCATAGCGCTTGGCTTTCAAGAATTTGGAGTGGTCGGTGTAGGAATCGTGAGCCGAGCGATACTTGCGGTAACACGTCTTGCCCGAGAACACGCTGTCGCCACGCCACGAGCGGTGGCACTTGATGCCAAAGTGGTTGTTGCCCTCGCGGGCGAGTTTGCTGGTGCCGGCACCACTCTCGAGCAGTCCCTGCGCCAGTGTGATGCTCGCCGGAATACCATGTTCACGCTGCTCAATGAGGGCGGCGTTTTTATAGGTGTCGATGTAGCGATACACCTCATCTCGGGTCACAGAATGCCCGTTTTGACAAAAAAAGAGGAAAAAAATGAGGCAAAAACCTATTTTTTTATTGATATTTAAAAAATTATCAATAAATTTGCCGTTCCTAATATAAATCTTAAAGGTGGGTACCATAAATTAACTTGAGATGATTTTGAATTTTTATAGTGCAGATGCGAAGTTAAAGGTGAAGCATCGTAGCGGGCTACGGTGCAAGACTTTAACGCAGTAGGTGCCTATAAAAAACAAAATCAGCCAAGAACCCATCTTCACATTTTATTAATTTATAGAACCCACTTTAACATCATGACCGAAAAGAATTTTGTCACAAAGATACAAATTTACTCTTACAACGAGCTAAGTGAAGAGGATAAAAATTTAGTTAATCTTGCCAAAGAGGCCACCCAGGCGAGCTACGCTCCCTATAGCAACTTCCATGTGGGAGCTGCTCTGCTGCTCAATAATGGCGTGACCATCAAGGGTGCCAACCAGGAAAACGCCGCTTTTGCCGGAATCTGTGGAGAGCGCAGCGCTTGCTATAACGCCGGAGCCAACTATCCCGGCGTGCCCATCAAGAAACTTGCCATCGCCTCGTTCTCTCATGGCGACTTTGTGGAGTCGCCCACCGCGCCCTGCGGCGTGTGCCGCCAAGCGTTGCTGGAGTTTGAGACCCATGCCAACCAGCCCATCGAGGTCCTTCTTGTGGGAAAAGAGAAAATCTATAAGGTAGATAGCATCAAAGATTTTTTGCCTCTGGCATTCACTGAGTTCTAGATATAAGCAAACAAGCTGACAAGTTGACGAGCTGACAAGGCAATTCAGATTTCAGACCTCAGATTTCAGATGTCAGACTCGCTTCTGATGTCTCGTCTCTGATTTCTGATTAGCAGTTTCTAATCGTTTGACTATATACTTGCCCTGTCAGCTTTTGTGTATTATGAATTCCCTAAATCCTACTTTGCGGTATGTTGTGACATCTGTCCTCACAGTTGTCTTTTCTTGCTTGTCGCTTGCCCAGCGGCCAGCAATGCATATAATTGACGCAGTGAACGACAGCGTCATTGACGAGGGCAACACCCTCTACCTGCACGACAAGCTCAACTGGGTGATGAGCGATGCCTACAAACAGATGTGCTCCTCAAAGACCGCGTCGCTCTCGGTGGTGGGACAGCTTAACGACACCCTCATGAGTGGCATCATGATTGACGTGGACCAGATGAAATGCGTCTTTGAGTGCCGCCTCAACCTCAACAGCGGCGAAATCGAGCCGTTTGACCTCGTGCGAGGCCTCACCCCCAAAGAGATAGCGCGCGCCGAGCGGCAAATTACGCTACTCGAGAAAGTTAGCGACCTCGACGGCATCTACAATGTGGCAGAGGCGGGAAATCTCAACGCCGACGTGGTGGAGATCAACTCCGACATCACCCGGGTATATCTGCTGCAAGGCACCGACAAGTCGAAACTCATCCCCTTTGGCAACGACTACAGCTTTGATTTCGATGCCGCCGGCAACCTCCTTGCGCGCCGCAAGTATCACAACTCTTTCATTCCCATTGACTTTAGCGGCAAAGACGGCAACATACACAAATGCACCCACTCCCACCTCGACGACAACCCCTACATCACCCCTACCGACATCGCCACCTTCCTGCTCTACGGCCACGACCTATACGGCATGAAGACCTTCTCTGTCTATAGCAAAGCCTTCAACTGCTACTTCACCTACAACGCCGACACCGCAACAATTCTCCTTGTCGATGACGAAGAATCGATGAAGTGAGAGACATCGTGACATCAAATTATGAGAAAGAGCATCGCGGGCGGTGAATAGGAATCAAGGAGTCGAACCTTGCTGAAAGAGTATCAAAAGTGATAAACAACTGATTTTTCAGAAAAATCTGAATTCTTTTCAAAAAGAATTAACCTGCTCGACATATATTCAAAATCCATATAAATTAATTTATAGAACCCACTTTACATTTAGCAAATGTATTACATCGACGATAAAGAATTTGGAAAGATATTCATCACAGTACGCACCAACATGCGCAACATCACCATGCGATGGAAGGGAGGCAGCCTCTATATGAACGTGCCTCCTGGCACCTCAATGGCAAATCTGAAACAGGCACTCAATGACCTGCGTCCTAAGCTGCGACTATCGAGGACTGTGGATGATGTCTCATATCATATAGGACAGATGATTGAATGCTACGGTTTCAAAATCGTGATTGGCGAGCAGACCAAGTATCACGACAAGATAATTTTCAGCAAGAGCGATAATGTGGTGACTGCCAGTGCGCCACGTGGCATTGATCTCACCACCCACAACAGTAAGGAATGGATGTCGAGAGCTCTGAAAACTGTGGCTCATAACGAAGCCGCAAGGCTGCTGCCACTGGCACAAAGCGTAACGGCGCGGCTGGGCGTGGCTCCCGAACGGTTTGAGATAGGGCGCGGGCTGCGCAAACTAGGACACTGCACTCCCAAGCGCGTCATCCAGCTCTCGGCAAACCTTGTGTTCCTGCCCAAAGACCTTATTGAATACATTATCTGCCACGAACTCGCCCACCTCACCCACATGAACCACTCCCCACAATTCCATTCACTTGTTAATAAATACGTCAACGGCCTAGAAAAAGCACTGGAGAAAAAATTAAAAGCTTTCAAATGGCCAGTGATAAGATAGTTTACTGTTCATTGTTTATAAAAAAATTTTCGGTAGAATATACATATTATATTTTGCCGCAAACGACCAAAACACCTCTATTCGGCAAAACATACATACTATATCCTGCCGCAAATAACCAAAATACCCCTATTCGGCAGAATATATACCTTATATTTTGCCGAATAAAATATTTTTTATATCTTTGCGGCAAAATATAATAAGTTATGGAAAATATAATAGGCAGAAAATCAGAGATTAACGAGCTGGAACGATTGTATGGTAGCAACCGACCTGAGTTTGTAGCAGTATATGGTCGCCGTCGTGTTGGCAAAACGTTCTTGATAAAACAAACTTTTAAGGAGCGTATGACCTTCCAACACACAGGTGTGTCGCCAGTTGATTTATCAAGGGGCACAAGTAGAATGAAAATACAATTAGAAAGTTTTTATTTCTCGTTGCTCAACCATGGCCTCAAGGGATTTGCCCCTCCCAAATCTTGGCTAGAAGCGTTTTATCAGTTGGAACAATTGCTTAAAAGTCTTGATGACGGCAGTCGCCAACTGGTGTTCCTTGATGAATTGTCATGGATGGACACGCCACGCTCTGGTTTCCTATCAGCTTTTGAGAATTTTTGGAACGGTTGGTGCAATGGGCGCGATAATATAATGGTGATTGTGTGCGGCAGTGCCACGTCGTGGATTCTCGGCAATTTGTCACGAAGCCGTGGAGGACTTTATGGTCGCCTTACAAGCGAGATAAAGCTTTCACCTTTTACCTTGAAGGAATGTGAGGAATATTTCGTTAACGAAGGTATCGAAATGTCGCGCTACGATATTATTCAGTCACACATGATATTTGGAGGTATTCCTTACTATCTGAGTTATTTCAACAAGGGCTACAGTTTTGAGAAAAACGTCGATAAGATTTTGTTTGGACCTTCTCCACGACTGAAAGATGAGTTTAACCGCCTGTTTAATGCTGTGTTCAACAATGCCGAGGACTGCAAGAAAATCGTCCGTCATCTGGCGACACGGCATTCGGGATTCACAAGAGAAGAGATAGCCCAAGCCACTGGCCTTCCACTAGGTGGAGGGTTAAGTAATACCCTGTCGTCACTTGTTGAAAGTGATTTCATCATGGCATATACTCCATGGGGCGTTTCGGCAAAAAACATACATTATAAACTCATTGACAACTTCAGTCTCTTTTGGCTGAAATATGTGGAAACAAATGCTGATGATCCTAGCTATATGAACGACAATGCCACAGGTGACATTATGCGCGCCTGGAGAGGAGTGGCCTTTGAAGAAGTATGCTGGCAGCATATAGGGCAGATTAAACGAGCACTCGAAATTGGAGGTGTGAAGTCTTCAATTTCGGCATGGAGTGTGAAAGGCGACGCAACCCATGAGGGTGCGCAAATCGACCTACTCATCTCAAGGCAAGACAATGTGGTGAATTTGTGCGAAATGAAATTTGCTGGTGATATCTATACTATTGACCGTGAGGAAGAAAGAAAACTGAGAAACCGCATAGAGACATTAAAAAACACGCTCTCAAGAAAACAGACCGTCCACCTGACAATGGTCACCACCTATGGAATTGCCCAAGGCAAACACAGCGGCATAGTCCAGCGACAAGTGACGATGGATGATTTATTTGAATGAAAACCAACAAAAACTTGAATAACAAATCCTACTGAGAATAATTATTGTTAAATTTTGATTGTCATTGCAACATTCTATGTTTGCTATGCGTCTTATTATAGCTAAATACAAGGCAATATCAATATGAGAAATTTTAAGTGCTTATTTTTCACTCTATTATCTTTAGCTCTCGTCTCATTGGCCTCCTGCGGTGATGATGAGCCTAAGAGTTTTGATTCAAGCAAACTTGAAGGAACATGGAGAAAAGTTATTGACGACAGGATAATGGATGGCGAGATAGTCAAATACACTTTCTATCCCGAAACATCGTATTCTGGACATATTGTGAAATATGTTTCAAATTGGCCTGATGAAGGATGGACTGAAACAGACCTTAACTATAGAGTTGGTGAGACTGGGCACATGAATATCTTTACAGGGAAAACCCATGACGGACAATCCCAAATATACCTTGAGGTTGACATACACAAACTCACAGGTATGGATATGATTTGGTATAAGACCGACAAAAACGAAGAAATAGCACGTTTCAAAAAAGAGACAACTAATTAATATTTATATGGCAAGAACAATTATGATATTACTGCTGTCGCTATTCTCCTCTCAGATGATTTCGGCTCAGCAGTCTGACCAGCGAATCGGTGAACTCATCAACACAGAAAATTGGTTTGCTCTTGATAAAGAGTACCCGATATTAAAGGATTCGATGCAAGTGCCATTTTTGAAGGTAGTGGCAGAGGCTATGATTGCCCGTAACTTCAACCAAAAAGAGCGTGCGCTGGAGTGTCTGAATGAATTGTTGTCCAATTACCAGTCTGACCTGGGTGCAGGGATGTTCAACTTCATCATCCTGCGTGCACAGTTACTTGAAGAGATGGGGCGTTATGCCGAGGCAGCAGATTTCGTGAAAAACGTCCTTGACCAGCTGAAAGGGCAAGGTATTACTGAAGGGTTGGATGCGATGGAGTATTTTAATCAACATGTAAATGCCATTCGTGAGTTTCCTGAGTTGAATCTGTCGCGTCCCAATCATGATGTATCTGTGCCCTTCGCCCTGAAGGAACTGAAGCCCAAGCGGATTGAGTCGTGGATGAGAAAGAAAGATGAAAGAAATCCTGATGCCAAGTCGATATTGATGAGTGTTCCTGTAACGTTTCATGGCGAAACCATACCTTTCCATTTTGACACTGGCGCAGGAATGACTTTTGTTTCCGAGAAGTTCGTCAGAGAGAAGGGACTGCCATTGGTAGGGGACTCAGTAACTTATACAGGAAACTCTAAAGGATTGCGCACGTTCATCGACAGTTTGCAAATCGGCGAAATCACCGTACGCAATATCATAGCAGGCGTGGGGTTGGAGGATGAGAGCGAATTTCTTGACTTGGTGGGAGTTGGACCAATATTAGGTCGTGACGTTATCGCTGCCATTGGCGAAACACAGATATGCATGAATGACAGCACCATACTGTTCCCTATTGAAACATCGCCATTGCCTGCCAGCGGGCGAAACCTGTTATACAACTCTCATGTAGAAGCAACAGCCGCCGGAGAAAGTCTCAGATTCCTCTTCGACACTGGCAACGCAAGCAATAATGCATGCTATCTTTACGCAGCATACTACAATACTCATCGTGAAGCAATCAATAAGGTTGCCACAACCGACACTATCTCAGGTGGCGGTTATGGAAGCGCAGGGGCAAGAGAAATGAAAGTCGTCCGACCATTCTGTCTTAGCATAGGCAACATGCCGATTCAGCTGGTAGAGGCCGTTGTTGACGAAGAAAGCACACTAACTGATGACCATTGTCATGGCAATATAGGTATTGCCGCAGTTCTCCAGCATAGGAAAACCATACTCAACTTCCGAGATATGTTTATTAAGTTTGAGAAGTAAATTCCAATTTATCTGTATCGTCTTTTAACGCATCAGGCGGCTGATTCACTTTTGCCTATGTTGATAAAAGTATAATAAGCGAACATTTGTCACCTTGACTGGCGATCTTGGTATCAAGCAGTAGCAGGACAGATGCCAAAGGTTGATTAATAATAAAGTCTGGTAACTATTGCGGCATTTATATTTGCCATGCTACAATATCAGAGAGGTGTTCTACAGTTAGTGCGACACTTGTTAGTGAGACTAAACTTGTGTTTCCTCATTTTAATAATTTCAATATTTCTTTAACATAAAAATGTCTTGACAACAGTTTTATCAAATAAAATGACTATATTTGCAGTCAACAATCAAAAATAATGATAAAAACAAGAATAAAAATACCTACAATCACTCACAAACTCCCACCAACTCTCATTAAGCGTCCTATACATACGATCTACAGATACTGCACCACCTACACATAGGATCTTATGACCACACAGCTTAAGAACTGAGAAGTCAAGAAGAAATGGATGGTAATGAAACCGAAGCTTTAAAATTAGCAAATGAAGGTTATTCGACAAAGAACAGGCCTGACGCAGAAAATAGAGGATATGGCATATCTACTTCTAAACGAATGCTTGTTGAAGGCATGAAAGGAGCATTCTTTATGCTTTCTGGTCAAGCGTTCCATCGCTTTGAAAATGCTGTAAATGACTATATTGACTTGCATAACATTTTTAGATGGGATGGTACTTTAATTCTATTAAGAATCCCTGTTAATTTGCCTAATGATTTTAACTATATAGACTATTTAGAATAAACAATATGAAACAAACAGTAATACTAAGAGATATTTACGCTGCAGATTTATTTACCCGTTCGCGAGCTTCTGAGTTGCGCACCTCAATAAATGTTGCAGCAAATGAGGTTGAACTTGATTTTAATAATATAAGTTTTATGTCTCGTTCTTTTGCCGATGAACTATGTAACATTATGGACGAAATGAGTCATATTAATTTTAGTTTTATTAATATGTGTGATGAGATAAAAACCATGCTTAATAAAGTACAGAATAGTCGTCGACAAGAACGCAAGCGAGGCGTGGCGAACGCTAAGATTATAAAATTTGATGATATAGAAAGCTTATCTGAATATTTTATAACAATGGTTTGAGACTTTTTTAAATAACTATGATAAGGAGCATTTTATGCTCCTTTTATTATATCTTCACGAATAGGCAACGCAAACTTAATTGTACACTTTTTTAAGTAAAAAACTGAATAATAGAATTATAACCTATCACACCAAAAAAGACTGTGAATTATGAATTGTGATTGGTGATTTATGCATTGTGAATTGTGCATTATGAATTGTGAATTATGCATTGTGCATTGAATCAGTGTGCGTCGAGCCAGTTGGTGGCGGTGCCGTGGCTGGCGGTGAGGCGCACACGGCCGTGGTAGGCGTTTTCCATCTCGCTGACAACGATTTGAGTCACTTTCTCGAGTTCGTTGGGAATTACGTCAAAGTTCAACTCGTCATGCACTTGCAGTATCATTTTTGATCGGATGCCCTCTTGCTCAAATCGGCGGTAGATTGATATCATGGCAATCTTGATGACATCGGCGGCTGTGCCCTGGATGGGTGCGTTGACGGCGTTGCGCTCGCTGAAGCTGCGCACCACAGCGTTGCGCGAGTTGATGTCGGGCAGCATGCGGCGGCGGCCAAATAGCGTGGTCACATAGCCTTTCTCCCTAGCCTGCTCCACACTCCGCTCTATATATTCCTTCACCTTGGGGAAGGTCTCAAAATATCCGTCAATCAGCATCTTAGCCTCGCTGCGAGGGATGTTGAGCCGCTGACTCAACCCGAATGCCGAGATGCCGTAGAGGATGCCGAAGTTGGCGGTCTTAGCCTTGCGGCGCTGGTCGCCAGTCACCTTGTCGAGGTCCTCATGATAGATTTTAGCGGCGGTGATGGCGTGGATGTCCTCATCGTGGGCAAAGGCGTCGAGCATGGTGGTGTCGTTGCTCAGGTCGGCAACGAGGCGCAGCTCAATCTGCGAGTAGTCGGCGCTGAAGAACACATTGCCGTCGGCAGGGATGAAGGCGCGGCGTATCTCCTTGCCGTCGTCACTGCGCACGGGGATATTCTGAAGGTTAGGATTGGTGGACGAAAGGCGGCCTGTGGCGGTGACGGTCTGGTTATAGGTGGTGTGGATGCGGCCTGTGCGCGGATTCACAAGTGCCGGCAGTGCGTTAACGTATGTGGAGAGGAGTTTGCGCACGCCTCTAAGTTCCAATATCTTATCTACCAGCGGATGGCGGTCACGCAGCTTCATCAGCACTTCCTCGGTAGTCGAGTACTGACCAGTCTTTGTCTTCTTTGCTTTAGAGTCAATTTTCAGATGCCCAAACAGCACCTCTCCCACCTGTGCTGGCGAGGCGGTGTTGAACTCCATTCCCGCCAACTTGTGGCACTCATAATCGAGAGCAGCAACCTGCTCGGTTAGTTTGACAGAATATTCGGCAAGCGCTTTCTCGTCGATGCGGGCTCCAGCAATCTCCATGCTCGCCAACACTCGCACCAACGGCATCTCGATGTCGGTGAGAAGATGCGTCATGCCGTTGTCTTCCAGTCGTTTGTCGAGTTTAGGTTTCAGAGCTAGGGAGAGGTCGGCCATCTCGCATGCCCAGTTTATCAGCTTAGCGGGTTTGACCTCGGCAAACATCTTCTGCTTCTTGCCCTTGGCTCCAATAAGACTCTCAACATTGATAGCCTGATAGTTTAGCACGTCCTCGGCAATGAGGCGGGTGCTGTGACTGCGCTCGGGCTGGAGCAGATAGTGGGCAACGGCGGTGTCGTAGTAGTCGCCACGATAGTTGATGCCCACATTGCTGAGCATCACGATGTCGCGCTTGATGTCGTTGCTCACCAGCTGCACCCTGCCGTCGAAGAGCGGCGACACGGCGCTCATCATCCATCCCATGTCGTCGAGGGGCATAAAGGCGGCATTGTAGCGCTCACTGCTCACCGCGATGCCCACGAGGTGTGCGCGCATCGCCTCTTCGCCGTCGGCGACAAGGCAAATGCCCACCGGCTCGCCGGCGGCGATAAGTTTCTCAACGAGTTGCGCTGCCTCGCTGTCATCGGCAATGAGGCGGTAGTCATGCTCGTGCGAGTCGATATTCTCCGTCTCCGGTACATCTGGCTCTTGCTCGGCAATGTCTTGCGAGTCAAGGGCATCAAAGAGCGAAGGCTGTCCTGGGTTCTTCTTAGGATGGTTAACAATCTCAAGCTCGGCTCTCGACACATCTTTCAGGGCCTCAGCCGGAGTGGGGGCGTTCTTTATGCCCACATTAGCCTCGCCGTGCTCGATGATGCGCACCGCCAAAGTGCGGAATTCCAATTCCTTAAACACCTTAGCAAGAGCGTGCATATTGGCAGGTTTGCGACGCAGCAACTCCTCGTCCCATTCCACTGGCACATCGGTCTTGATAGTGGCAAGGAACTTCGAGAACTTGATTTGCTCCACGTTCTCGGTGACTTTGCGTTGCAACGCACCTTTGAGCTGGTCGGTATTGGCAAGAAGGTTCTCGACCGAGCCAAACTCGCGCACCAGCTTCTTGGCGGTCACCTCGCCCACTCCGGGGCAACCGGGGATATTGTCAACAGCATCGCCCTGGAGTGCCAGCAGGTCAATGACTTGCAGTGGACTGGTGAAGCCATATTTAGAATTTATCTCCTCGATGCCTAAAATTTCCACCTCGCCACCCTTGCGGGCAGGGTGGTAGATTTTCACCTTCTCGTTGACGAGCTGCCCGAAGTCCTTGTCGAGGGTCATCATATAAGTCTCAAAACCCTGCTCGCCGGCAAGATGCGCCAACGTGCCTATCACGTCATCGGCCTCAAAGCCTGGCACCTCTATCACGGGGATGTTGTAGGCCTCGATGATGCGTTTGATGTAGGGCACGGCGAGTTTGATGTCCTCGGGGGTCTCGTCGCGGTTCGCCTTATACTTTTTATATGCCTCATGGCGGAACGTACCGCCAGGTGGGTCGAAGCACACGGCGATGTGCGTAGGCTGCTCCTTTTTGAGGACATCCTGCAGCGAGTTGACAAACCCGAATATTGCCGACGTGTTAAGACCTCCCGACGTAAACCGCGGGTTGCGCATCAGCGCATAATAAGCCCTGAAAATCAATGCGTAAGCATCAAGGAGAAAAAGCTTCATAATATAAGTGTTAAGTGTAAAGTTTTAAGTGTTAAGGGGGTCTGCCGCTCGCGTTGCTCGCTAGATTGCCGCAAGCTGCGCTTGCTAGATGTTTGGACTCCTAGACTCGTAAACTAGCTCAGCTTGCTGAGCGGCGAACTAGCGAAGCGGCAAACTAGCGAAGCCGTGAGGCTGAGCGGCGAACTAGCGAAGCGGCAAACTAGCGAAGCGGCAAACTAGCGAAGCCGTCAGGCGAAGCGGCGAACTAGCGAAGCCGTCAGGCGAAGCGGCGAACTAGCGAAGCCGTGAGGCTGAGCGGCGAACTCTTAAAATGCTTTCTTGTCGGTGCCTGTGAAGGACTGGAAGAGGGCGTTGGCAAGGCTTGACGCGCCGATGCGGAAGTAGCGGTTGTCGAGCCATTTCTCGCCGAGCACTTCCTTCACGATGGTGTAGTACTTCACTGCGTCCTCGGTAGATCGAATGCCGCCAGCAGCCTTGAAGCCCACCATCACGCCATGCTTCTCGTAGTACTCCTTGATGCACTGGCACATCACATAGGCAGCCTCGAGCGAAGCGCCGGGATAGATCTTGCCGGTAGAAGTCTTGATGAAGTCGGCACCCGAGTACATTGCCAGGATTGACGCCTTCTTGATGTTGGCGGCAGTCTCCAGGCAGCCAGTCTCGAGGATCACCTTGAGCATCTTGCCGTGGCAAGCGTGCTTAATCTCGCTGATCTCGTCGCACAGCTCCTCGTAGGCCTCATCAAGGAAGTAGCCCATATTGATGACGATATCCACCTCGTCGGCGCCGTCGGCAACAGCAAGGGCTGTCTCGGCGATTTTTGTCTCCAGATGTGCCTGCGAAGCGGGGAAGCTGGCGCTGCACACCACCACATCCACGTCGCTCACCTCAAGGTTGGCGCGCACCACCTGGGCGAAGTTGCTATACACGCATATTCCCGCCACGTTCTTATAGTCGGGATAGTTGCGCCAGTATTCGTTCACCTTTTGCGTGAAAGCTGCCACGCTGCGCTCGCTGTCGGTAGTGCTCAATATGGTGAGGTCCACCGTGTTAAGCAGGAACTCCTGCACCTCGCGGGTGTTGTTCTCGGCGGCGTGCTCCTCGATGATTTTTGCCACTTCGGCCTTTACCTTAGCGTCGTCTTCAGTCACGATGCTGCCATTGATAGCAGCCAAATACTTGTTTTCAATTTTTTCTGCCATAAAGAATATAGTTTACAGTTCAAAGTTTATAGTTATTTCAGCTTTTCGACCGTTAGAGTGCTCAACTACTCAATTGCTAGGCTGCTCGACTGATCGACCGTTCGAATGCTCGATTAATCGACTAATCGAGTGCTCGACCGTTCGATTACTCGACTGATCGCTCGCTCGAGTTCTCGAGTTTTATTTTCTCGTTATTTTTGTGGCGAGAGGCGTCGCGGGCGGTTTTCTTGGCGAAGTTGCGTTGCAGAGCCTCGTCGAGGTCGATGCCCGTCTGGTTGGCGAGGCACATCACCACCCACAGCACGTCGGCGAGCTCGTCGCCCAGGTCACGGTCCTCGTCGCTGGGTTTGCACGACTGCTCGCCATAACGCCTGGCGATGATGCGCGCCACCTCGCCCACTTCCTCGCTGAGTATCGCCATATTAGTCAACTCATTGAAGTAGCGCACCCCATAGGTCTTTATCCACTGATCCACGCGCTCCTGCGCCTCTTGAATAGTCATAAATGTTATCTATTTCACTACCTTTGTTGCCGAAGTGGTGCCGTCGCTGTAGGTTGTCACCTTGATGGCGATGCCAGTGGGATTTGCGATCTCCTGTCCAGCCATGTTGTAATAACGTTCGGCCACAGCGGTCTTTCCTGCCTGAACGCCTTCGATGGCAGATGGCAACACCTCGAGATAGACAATATCCGACGAGTTGCGCACGCCGTCAACAGTGTAATGCGTCTGGATGCCTATGCGCCAGTTGAGTAGAGGATTATCACCGTCATTGGTGCGATAGAAGTAAACGCGGCGCAGATAGAAGTCCTCGCCACTGAAGCCGTAAGGGATCTCGGTCATATCCTCGTCGAAGCCGTTTGCCGCGCCATAGGTTGCCGCATCAAATGTGAACAATTGGTCATCATCGGTATAGATGCTGTAAGTCACCAAGTCGGCATGCAGCTGATTTCCATCAACATCTAGCAGGTTGATGTTAAAGTCAAAGCGTGTGTAACCACTCTCGTCGCCGCAGTCGAAGAACTCCAGTGCTTCGGGATTGGCGGGAACGGCGGCAACAGCGTCGTCAAGAGGAGTAAAGGTCGTGCCCCACTCAATGGTTGCCAGCGAACTGTCGTCGCTCCAGATGCCTGCCAGTCCGTGTGCCAGGAGGTTGTTGGGATAGTCAGCCGAGGCATCACCCTCCGAGCCTACTAAGGTAATGGTGCCACTCACGGCATCTACCGAATAGGTTACTGCTTCAACACCCTCTTCAGGGGTAAAATCAATCCAATAGAAATCATCGCCAAGGTCAATCATGGAGGTCTCTCCCCAAGCCAGAATCAGGCCATAGTTATATGTCTCGTTGTAGGACACATATTGTCCCAGCGGCACGGTGATGGTGGTGCCGTCGTCCGACAACTCGCCCTGTACCCACACTCCAGTGCCCTCGCCGTAGGCCAGAGGGTCGAGAAGATAAACGGTCTTATTGTCGGCGGCATAAGTGATCTTCATCTGTCCGGTCTGCTGCGTGGCGTCATATCCATAGAGGCTTGCTGTCATGTACTCGCCCGAGCGGGTGTAGGACACCACGTTTCCCTCGGGTTGCTCGGTGATAATCTCCACATTGGCAGTTGCTTTGCCAGCAGGTTTACTCATGGTGTGTACAGGTTGGGCGCCAGCACACATTGCCATTGACGCCACAGCGGTAAGTAGTAATAATTTCTTCATATTTCCAAATGTCGCAGCACTTTGGTTTAACAATACTAGAGGGTTCTTTAAAATCTGTCATATTTGATGTCACTTTTCTTTTGTGCTGCATTTCAAGAAAAGAAAATCAGCAATGACATTGCAAAGATAAGATTTTCTTTTTATTCAAAGAAATATTTTAAAGATATTATGAATTTGAGCAAGTTAACAACTTGCGAAATTTGAAAGAATTCATTAATCCCGAATATCGAAACTTATCATCGCCTCCCTGTGTGTTTGTTTTATGTGATATGATATATTTTTAATTTGATTTTTCTATATTTAAAAAAACTTTTGTAATTTTGCTGTCGAAATATTATAAGCGACAGACGAGATGACAGAGATTTACAAACGATATAGACTAGCTTCTACCGAGGATCCCACCGACGAGATGCTTCAAGCGCTCATGGAGGACGTGGGCAATGCAGCACGAGAGTCTAGCGCTAGAGCCGAGGCCGAAAAGCAAAGAAGACTTGATGAGGTAGTAAAGATTATAGAAATAAGACGCTCACAACGTGAAGGAAGAAATAATTGAAAAACAACCTACACTTTGCGTAGTAGCGGGTCCTAATGGCTCAGGAAAGACAACCACGACAATACAGCTGCTCAATGACCAATGGGCAGCCGGGAGTTTTTATATTAATCCTGACAATATCGCTCAAGAAACTTTTGGTAATTGGAACTCGCCTGAAGCTGTGCTGAAAGCTGCCGAATATGCTACTCGACTGCGATATGAATGTTTGGAACAAGGTCGGGACTTTGTGTTTGGAACAAGGTCGGGACTTTGTGTTTGAAACTGTGTTCTCTTCAGAAGAAAAACTCGAGTTCCTTAGAAAAGCAAAAAAGGCAGGGTTCTTCATTCGACTATTCTATGTTTGCACATCCGACCCTGCCATCAACGTTGCGCGCATCACACAACGTTTTATCAACGGAGGTCATGAAGTGCCAATTTCAAAAATTATATCAAGATATTATAAGTCGCTTATCAATGCCGAGGAGGCTATTTCTTTTGTTAACCGCGCCTATATCTATGATAACTCAATAGATAACGAACTTCCTCGTCTTCTCTTTAGAACAATTGACGGGAAATTATTTAAACGTTATTTTGACGATATTCCCAAATGGGCATTAACTCTACTGAGAGATTAGATCCACGCCCTACAATATCCTTTTCACTCCCGCAGGCGTGAGTCGATGATGATGGTGACGGGGCCGTCGTTGATGAGCGACACCTGCATATTTGCACCGAAGACGCCGCGCTTCACGGGCTTGCCCATCAGCTGCTCCACCTCTTGGCAGTAGAGTTCATAGAGTGGCACTGCGAGTTCGTGGCCCGCGGCATGGATGTAGCTGGGACGGTTGCCTTTCTTGGTGCTAGCGTTGAGGGTGAACTGACTCACTGCCAGAACTTCGCCGCCGGCATCGAGGATGTTGCGGTTCATCACGCCAGCGTCATCGTCAAAGACGCGCAGGTTCACCGTCTTCTGCGCCAGCCACCGCACGTCGTCCTCGGTGTCGCCCTCGCGTACACCCACCAGAACCATGTAGCCTCCCGTTATCGCACTATGCACCTCGCCGCCTATAGCGACCGATGCCTCCGTCACTCGTTGTATTACTATTCGCATATCAGTTGTCAGATTTCAGTAATCAGTTATCAGATGCAAAGTTACAAATAAATTTTGACAAATCTTGTGAAAGATTTAGACAAATAAAATGCTTTATTTCTCTAAACTCGGGTGTTTTGGGATAGATTTAGACAAATAAAATAAGGCCTATTGGTCATTTTGCAGGATAAGAAGTGCCTGAAGAGCCGATTCACACT
>CALDIG010000006.1 GCA_937904375.1 uncultured Prevotellaceae bacterium | reverse complement strand
ACAGCGTGCTCGACAAGAGCAAGATAAAGAGAACACTAGGCATAGAAATCCCCCACTGGGAAGAAAGCCTAGAGCAATGCATTAATTCAATGCACAATTAATAGAGTTATTTCTCACAGTAATATTCATAATAATGAAAAAAGAGCATCTTGAATTTGTCATATACTGTGTTGGCAATCTTGCTGACCACTTGAGCATGAATGCCTCACAGGTATATAGTGCGTTACGCACAACAGGCACACTGCAAGACTATCTAATTCCTTGTTATGACGTGCTTCATACATTCAGCAAGGATTATTTAATCAACGAATTAACCGATGTCTTAAAAGAAAGAGGAGGAATATCATGAAACTTTATCACGCTTCCACCACAATTGTAGAGAAACCAGATATTGCTCACTCTCGTGACAAACTTGATTTTGGTATAGGCTTCTACCTTACCCAAATTAAACAACAAGCAATAAACTATGCTCAACGCTTTCTAATAAGAGGTATTGATGCATATCTTAATGAATACTGTCTAGACGACAATTTAGATAAATATATTATCAAGACATTTGCCAACTATGATGAGGAATGGTTAGACTATGTTGCCCTGTGCAGAAAAGGCAAAAAAGTGTCACAACATTACGATATTGTTTCTGGAGGCATAGCAAATGATAAGGTTTTCAATACTGTAGATTTATATTTTGCTGGTATTATCACAAAGGATGAGGCTCTTGGAAGATTGAAATATCAAAAATCAAACCATCAACTGTGTATCTTGAATCAAGAATTACTAAACAAACATCTACATTTCATCAAAGCACATAAACTATAGAAATGGAAGCAAACAAGACAATACTCCAAATGAAATATGCTCGAGTTGTAGCATTGTTCGCTAAACTCTCTGATTTGAATTTAGAAGATGCATTATCTTTTTTCTATGACTCCTACACATATAAAATGATGAGTGAAGGCATTGCCGAGATGCATTGTCGCAGCGATGAATATCTTGCCGATGAACTTATGCTGGAGTATAAAGAATCAAAAGATTCAGCAACAGACAAACTGACAACTGATAACTCATAACTATAAATGGCTTTTAACGACGAAATAACCAAGCGGCGCACTTTCGCCATCATCTCGCACCCCGACGCGGGAAAGACCACCTTGACCGAGAAGCTCTTGCTCTTTGGTGGCGCTATCCATGTGGCAGGTGCAGTGAAATCCAACAAAATCAGGAAAACCGCCACCAGCGACTGGATGGACATCGAGAAGCAGCGCGGCATCTCGGTGGCAACCTCGGTGATGGGATTCAACTATAACGACTATAAAATCAACATCCTCGACACTCCTGGCCACCAGGACTTCGCCGAGGACACCTACCGCACCTTGACAGCTGTCGATAGCGTCATCATAGTGGTTGATGTGGCAAAGGGTGTTGAGACCCAGACGCGCAAACTAATGGAGGTGTGCCGCATGCGCAACACGCCGGTAATCATCTTTGTCAACAAACTCGACCGCGAGGGCCGTGACCCATTCGACATCCTCGACGAGCTGGAGCAGGAGTTGAAAATCTCGGTTCGCCCTCTCACTTGGCCCATAAACATAGGTGCTAGGTTTAAGGGTGTATATAATATCTATGAGCAGAGTCTTGACCTGTTCAAGCCCGATAAGCAGCATGTCACCGAGCGTGTGGAGATTGACGACATCAATTCTCCCGAGATCGACAAGCAGGTGGGTGCCAATGATGCCCAGAAATTGCGTGAGGACATCGAGCTTGTAGAGGGCGTATATCCCGACTTCGACGTGAACGACTATCTCGAAGCACAAGTGGCGCCTGTATTCTTTGGCTCGGCTCTCAACACCTTCGGCGTGAAAGAGCTGCTCGACTGTTTTATAAAGATTGCGCCATCACCTAAGCCTGTCCAAGCCATCGAGCGCAAAGTGGAGCCAAGCGAGGAGAAGTTCACCGGCTTCGTGTTCAAGATTCAGGCAAATATGGACCCGAACCACCGCAGCTGCATCGCCTTTGTGAAGATTTGCTCGGGCGTGTTCCACCGCAACGCAACCTATCTACATGTGCGTAGCGGCAAGACCTACCGCTTCAGCGCCCCCACCGCCTTCATGGCGCAGCGCAAAGACGTGGTTGACGAGGCATTCCCTGGCGACGTGATTGGTCTGCCCGACAGCGGCAGCATCTTCAAGATTGGCGACACGCTAACTGAGGGCGAAAACCTGCACTTCAAGGGGTTGCCAAGTTTCTCTCCCGAGATGTTCAAATACATCGAGAACAACGACCCGATGAAGACCAAGCAGCTCAACAAAGGCATCGCACAGTTGATGGACGAAGGCGTGGCACAGCTCTTTATCAACCAGTTCAACAACCGCAAGATTGTGGGAACTGTGGGACAGCTGCAGTTTGAGGTTATCCAATATCGTTTATTGCACGAGTACAACGCCCAGTGCCGTTGGGAACCTATCAGCCTCTACAAAGCGTGCTGGATAGAGAGCGATGACCAAGAAGCCCTTGAGGCCTTCAAGCACCGCAAGCACCAATTCATGGCTGTTGACACCGAGGGGCGCGACGTGTTTCTCGCCGACTCGGGATATGTGCTCCAAATGGCGCAGCAGGATTTCCCCAAGATAAAATTCCACTTCACCAGCGAGGAGAAAGAAC
>CALDIG010000005.1 GCA_937904375.1 uncultured Prevotellaceae bacterium | reverse complement strand
CTCTCCACTCTCCACCCTCCACTCTCCACCCTCCACTCTCCACCCTCCACTCTCCACTCTCCACTAAAAAACCTTAAATCTTGACACTTGTCACTTAAAATCACTACCTTTGCAATTTGAAACATGAGATTAATGAGAAACATATTGCTCATGGCGGTGCTGGCACTTTTGGCGGTGGCAGGGGTGGCGTGTGCCAACATAGGCTCCCCCGAGGGCGGACCGCGCGACTACACCCCGCCAGTGATGCTCCGCAGCAACCCCATTCCCGGGGCGGTGAATTTCAATGGCAAGAAGGTGGAGCTCCAATTCGACGAAATAGTGAACATCAAAGACCAGACCACGCGCGTGATAGTGTCGCCCGCGCCTAAGGAGCAGCCTATCATCCGCGCCCAGGGCAAGAAAATCACGGTGGAGTTCAAAGACGATCTGGAGCCTAACACCACCTACGTCATTGACTTCAGCGATGCCATCGAAGACAACAACGAGGGCAACGTGATTGACGGCTTCAGCTTCGCCTTCTCCACCGGCGACCGCCTCGACTCGCTGCAGGTGAGCGGCATGGTGCTGCGCGCCAGCGACCTGGAGCCCATGAAAAACGTGCTCGTGGGCCTGCACAGCAACCTCAGCGACTCGGCATTCTCCACCCTGCCCTTCGACCGCGTGAGCCGCACCAACAGCCGCGGAGAGTTCATCCTGCGCAACGTGCCGGCGGGCGAGTACCACATCTTCGCGCTGCGCGACGTGGACAACGACTACAAGATGGTGCGCACCGAGGACATCGCCTTCCTCGACAAGGTGATAGTGCCCAGCGCCAGCGACTTCACGTCGCAAGACACCATCTTCACCTTTGACCACCGCATCGACACCATTATGACGGCGGCACACACCGAATTCAAGCCCAACGACCTACTGCTGAGCCTCTTCAACGAGGAGTTCCACTCGCTATATTTCAAGAAAAGCGAGCGACAGGGCGACAACAAGCTCCTCGCCCTGTTCTCCACCACCCTGCCCGAGCTGCCCACCACACGGGTGCTGGAGCCAAAAATCAATAACGACGACTGGTACCGCCTTGAGACCCGCGAGGCGCAGGACTCGCTCGTGTACTGGCTCACCGACTCCACCATGATAAAGACCGATACCATAAGGCTGGAGATGACCCACCTGCACACCGCCGACAACGACTCGCTCACGCTCAAGACCGACACCCTCACCTTCGCCAAGCGCCGCAACACCAGCGAGATAAAGGAGCGTGAGAGAGCCGCCAAAGAGCGCGAGAAACGTGAGAAAGAACTCGTCAAACTCGAAGAGAAACTCGCTAAGCAGCAACAGGAAGGAAAAGACGTGACCGCCATAGAGGAGGAAATAAAGGGACTGAAAGAGATGCTGCTGGTAAAACCTATGCTGCTCGCAATAGAAACCAACAAAGGCTCGGCCGAAATCACCGACTCACTGTTCATAAAATCCTCATCACCAATAGGAAACATCGACCCTGGTGGAGTACACCTTGAGATTATGAACCCCACCGACAGCACCTGGCAAGTAGTGGAGGTGCCCACGATGGTGCCCAGCAACCAATGGGACATATATCGCTATGTGGCTCCCATGACACTGAAACAGGGCAGCGACTACCGCCTCACCATCGACTCGCTCGCCGTGACATCAATCTATGGCGTCGCATGCGACACCGTGCGCTCCACCTTCAAGGTGAAGGGCGAGGAGGAATATGCCAACCTACACGTCAACTGCCTCGGCTTTGAGGGAAAGGCTTTCGCTCACCTGCTCGACAAGCAGGGACGTGTGGTGCGCACAGTGGATGTGCTGGGAAAATTTGCCGATTTCTATGACGTGCTGCCCGAGACCTATTACATAATGATGGTGCTCGATGCCAACGGCAATGGACGATGGGACACCGGCAACTATAGCCAGCACTTGCAGCCCGAAGATGTGTTCTACTACCATAACCCCGTCAAGCTCAAGAAATTCAGCGACATAACGCTCACATGGAACATCTACGACACACCTGCCGACAAGCAGAAACCAGAGGCGATACGCAAGTTCCACCCCGAAGAACGCGATACCAAGCTCAAGAAAGAAGAGAAGAAGAATAACAACGAGGAAGAGGAAGACGATGAATTCAACAGCAACGGATTCATCAACAACAGCTCCTACAGCGGCGACAAATATCGCGACACGAAAGCCGCTCGCTACGCTCGCTAGTTTTGCCGCTCGCTGCGATCGCTGGTTGTGCCGCAAGCTGGTTGTGCCGCAAGCTGACGCTTGCTGGTTGTGCCGCTTCGCTTTGCTCGCTGGTTTTTTCTAGAATTTTTAGGCTTTCTAGAATCTCTAGTTAAAACTAAAAACTGAAAACTATCAACCTAAAAATCTAAAATCTAAAAACTCTATAAAAAATTTTCTCACGTTAATAATTTGTTGTATATTTGCAGGCTGAAATCGTGAAAAAGTGCTTTTTTCATGCCATAATGACGTGTTAAAAGCACTGATAACCATTGATTTAAACAAACAAACATAATTAATAATTTACAAAATGCAAACTAAAGGTTTTATTTTAACTATTGCTACAGCATTAGTGTTGATATGCATTTATTACCTTTCGTTCTCGTTTGTGGCCACCAAATATGAGAATCAGGCCATCAAAGCCGGTATGGCAGCCAACAATGGCGTCAAAGACGAGAGCGAGAACGGCAAGAAGTACAAAGATGCATACAACAACTATATCGACAGCATCGAGAATCAAAAAGTGTGGCTGGGCCACACCTTCAAGGAGGTTCGCGAGAAGCAATTAGGCCTGGGTCTTGACTTGAAGGGCGGTATGAACGTAACCCTCGAGATTAAAGTCCCCAACGTGCTGAAAGCTCTTGCCGGCATCCAAAAAGAAGGTCAAGACAAGAACTTCGACAAGGTAATCAAAGAACTCAATGATGATCAAGACAACTACGTTGCCGAGTTCTGCAAGAAGTACAACGCCACTGGCAGCAACGTGAGAAGCATCTTCGCCAAGAGGGTGCAAAAGATCAATGAGAACCGCAACGCCAGCGACGAAGATGTGCAGAAGTATATCGAGGAAGAAGTCAATAAGATTATCGACAATTCCTACAAGGTGCTCCGCACTCGTATCGACCGCTTTGGTGTGATAGCCCCAAACATCCAAGAACTTGCCAAGAAGGGCCGCATCTTGCTTGAGCTCCCGGGCATCAAAGACCCCGACCGCGTGATTGACCTGCTCAAGAAAGCCGCCAACCTGGAGTTCTACGCAACCTATAAATATAGCGAGATTGCCTCCAGCCTCAACGAGCTGAGCCAGAGATATGCATCGAGCGCCGATGCCGACACTGCAATAGTGAATAAGAACCTGATACAGCTCCTTGGCGGTCCCCAAGGCGACTGGTGTGTTGTGGGCCGTGTTCTTGTCAGCGACACGATGGCAGTGAACAGAATCATTAACAGCGACCTCGCCAAGCAAGTTCTTCCCAATGATGCCAAATTGTGCTGGACAGTGAAAGCCGAGAGTCAAGAAGGACAAGCCGAACGCTTCTCCCTCATAGCCCTGCGAACCGACAACCAGGGCAACCCCGCCCTCACCGGTGAGGTGGTAACCAGTGCTTCGGCATCCTATGAGGATCGTCAAAACAAGGTTAGCATGGTGATGAATAAAGACGGCGCAAAACACTGGGCACGCGTCACTTCAGAGAACATCGGTAAACCCGTGGCTATCGTCCTCGACGACCAAGTGTATTCTTATCCAACTGTTAACGACGAGATTTCCGGCGGACGCAGCGAGATTACAGGTAGTTTCACTCCTGAAGAGGCTACCGACCTTGCCAACGTGCTCGAGAGCGGTAAGATGGACGCTCAGCCCGACATCATCAGCCAGCGCGTGATTGGTCCTTCACTCGGACAAGAGTCTATCAACAAGGGTCTCACCTCGTTTATTGTGGCTCTCATACTGCTGATGATATTCATGGTGTGCGTTTATGGCTTCAAGGCTGGCTTTATCGCCGATCTTGGTCTTCTCTTCAACCTCTTCTTCACCGCAGGCATCCTCGCCTCGTTCCAGACAGTGCTCACACTGCCAGGTATCGCCGGTATCGTGCTCGCTCTGGGTATGGCGGTTGATGCCAACGTGCTCATCTTCGAGCGCATCAAGGAAGAGCTGCGCGCCGGCAAGGGCCTCAAGGCGGCTGTGACCGACGGTTACGGCAACGCCTTCTCGGCAATCTTCGACTCCAACTTGACCACTATCATCACCATGATCATCTTGGCGTTCCTCGGCACCGGTCCCATCAAGGGTTTTGCCATCACCACCATCGTGGGTATCTGCTGCTCGTTCTTCACCGCAGTATATCTCACCCGCATCATCCTCGAGTGGTTAATCAAGAAGGGCTGGTTTGCTAACATCAGCTTCACTACCCCATGGACCCGCCACATGATGGAGAACGTGAACTTCGACTTCATGGGCAAGCGCAAACTCAGCACCACCATCGTGGGTATCATCATCTTGGTTGTCATCGCCATGTTCCTTATCCCCGGTCGCGGCTTGAGCCGTGGTATCGACTTCTCGGGCGGCCGCAACTATATCGTGCAATTTGACCAGCCGGTGAACGTAGAAACCCTCAAGGATAAGATTAAAGACAAGTTCCCCGAGTCAAGTACTTCTATCATCACTATCAACAACGACCGAACCGTGCGTGTTTCCACCAACTTCAAGAACGGTGAGGAATTTGACACCAAAGATGTAGATAACGAAATCGAGAAAGTGCTCTACGACAGCTTCAAGGATTCCTTCAAGGGCAAAATCTCACAACAAGACTTTAGCACCGCCAACGACGAGACCGGTATCATCGACATTGAGCACGTAGGTCCTTCTATCGCTAAGTACATGACACGCTCGGCAATCTGGGCTGTGTTCTTCGCACTCATCGCCATGGCACTCTACATCCTGCTCCGTTTCCGTAACGTGGCATTCTCGGTTGGCGCTCTCGCTGCAGTGGCATTCACCGCATTCATGGTAATCGGCGTTTACACCCTGCACGGACTGCTGCCATTTGCTATGGAGATTGACCAGACGTTCATCGCCGCCATCCTTACCGTGATTGGTTATCAGGTGAACGATACCGTGGTGGTATTTGACCGCGTGCGTGAGTACCGCAAGCTCTATCCAAAGCAGGAGCTGAGCCTCACCTTCAACAAGGCGCTCAACAGCACCCTCGCCCGTACTTTGATGACCTCAATCACCACCTTGCTGGTATTGCTCGTCATCTTCTTCCTGGGCGGCGACTCTATCCGCAGCTTCATCTTCGCGATGATTCTCGGTGTGATAATCGGTACTTGCTCATCACTCTTCATCGCCTCGCCGGTGGCTTACGCTATCAACAAAGCCCTCGGCAAACGCAAAGACAGCAAGAAGCTTTCTAAATAATAAAACTTCTATATAATCTTGAAAAGCCTGGCATCACCACGATGACCAGGCTTTTCTTTGTTTTTCTGGGGTTTGGAAATCAGTAGCACCTTAGTTCAGTAACAAAAAGGGGGGGCAAGACAACTCGAAGACTTGACCATGCGCGAAACACATTGTGTCGCACACCGCCAAGTCTCCGACTTGTCTCTTAGCACACTTGTTTCCCAACTCAAAATTTCGATTTAGCAGTGCCCCCACAATTTTGCGACCCAACAAGTATATTCCCTCACCACTTTAGATATCCAAACACAGAAATCCCGCAGGCGGCATTGCTTGCGGGATTTCTTGTGTGGTACCTCCAGATTTATCTTTTACTTTCACACACACATCACTAGTTACACAAAATAGTCTATATCAGACTTTTACACACTTGCAACAACTTTATATATAGCAGTGACAACTTTGTGTCAGCAGAAAAGGGGGGAATAAGAAATTGCTATTGTTCCCCCCAATTATTAACATTATCTTTGCATTATCAATGTATTTTTTAATTTATTATTTATGAAAAAAATCAGTTATAATTGTAGAGTTTTTATCAACAATCGCAACCAGGTAGTGGTGCGTGTGCGATGGAACAAGAAAAGAAGTGAGGTCGGTTTATCAATTGGGATGTATGCCGACCCACTAAAATGGGACGAGAACACTCAGCGTCCCAAGCGCGGCTCAACCCACATCATTAATGCAGAGAAGATACCTTCTCGCGCAATAAACGAGCGTATAGATGAATTTCTCGAAGCTATAGAGAAATCATTTAGTGAATTTGCTGTCAATAATGTAACCCCAAAGAAGCAGGATTTGCGCGAACGCGTGAATGAGATCATAGGAAGAAACAAACAAAAAGAAGCTGAAGAAGAACCAGAAGTGCTCAAAGAAAAGACTTTAAAAGAAATTTTTGATGAATTCCTGCAGTCAGGTGAGGAAGAGAGAGGATGGGGAGATAAAATTAAGTACAAATATCTTCAGTCGTGGAAGCATTTAAACAAGTGCGTTCCCAACATAACTATTGACACACTGACGAAAGAGACAATGCAGAAACTCAAAAATTGGTACATCAAGGAAGGATATAAAAACCGCACAATAACTAATAGGTTTAAAACACTAAAGTCGTTTTTTAGATGGATGAAGGTCAACGGTTACAACGTCACAGATGGAGTGCTCGGATACAAACACCATCTCAAGGTAACAGAAAAGAATGTTGTATTCCTAACTTTTGACGAACTGTTAATGTTTTACAACTACAAGTTTAATGACGACCAGAAGACATTGGAAAAAGCGCGTGACTTATTTTGCTTCATGGCTTTCACCTCGTTGCGTTACTCAGACCTAGCACAACTAAAACGAGCCAATATCACAACGCGGGGCATTGAGATATACACCAAGAAGACCTCCGACCACATTACAATAGACATTAACCATTATGCCCAGGAGCTAATAGACAAATACATAGTCTCTGCTGATGAGTTTGTATTTCCTGTGCCTACGAACCAGAAACTTAATCAATACTTGAAATTAGCAGCTAAAGAGTGTGGTCTGGACAGAGAAATCATAGACACTAACAATATTGGCAATCAAAGAATCGATAAAAGCAACAAGTTATATGAAATAATAGGTTGCCACGACGCACGAAGAACCTTTGTGTGCTGCTCATTGGCACTGGGAATTCCTGAGACCACCGTGATGAAATGGACGGGACATAAGTGCTATGAAAATATGAAGCCCTATATCGAGGTGACAGACAAGACTTTAAAACGAGAAATGAGCAAATGGGATGGTTATGGCATTAAGAATCAGATCATTGACTCTATAGACAAGCTGCCCAATGAAAAACTTGAGCAAGTATATGATTTCATCAAGAACATCGCCTAGTACACCAGATCGGCTCAAACCCTAATATATAGACAATTAACAACCGACTGGACTGCTGGCATTTTGAGCTAGCGGAGGGTCGGTAACAACAATATATATAACAACATATTTATTTTGATGGCAGGACTTAGCGGCGAAGAGTTGTTAAGCACCACCATCACACGAGCGCTTGCATCTTTATCATGCTGCCGGACTAATGACTCTGGCACTTGATTTAGAGAGCTCGGAGATTAGCGGACATTATGCTGAAGAAGCATGGTGCCCGCTCTTCTTTTTTTATTCCTTAAGCTTGCCATACAGTTCCTCGGTGAACCGCTCAAGCTTCAATGGTTCGCGATTCTCCACCTGCCTGGTGTGAACATGATATTCAAACTTCGTTGTTTGGAACTAGAGCAGCTGTGGATTGATGACTCATGCTATCATGCCGCATCTTGTTGCGGTACTGGGCTGGTGAGCAACCCATGTACTTCTTGAAGAATTTCCCGAAATATGATTCGTTAGAGAAATCCATCTCAACGCTGATCTCCTTTATTGTCTTGTGGGTGGTGCGCAGTCGTTGGGCTATCATGTTGACAGTGTAGCGCTGAATCATTTCACGTGGAGTATTGCCACACGAGTCGCGCACTACGCTAGCAAGATACTTTGACGTGATGCACAACTGCTGGGCAAAATACTCAACCTTGCGCTGACGGCCACGAGCCTTCCACTCGCCATGCCTCTCAGATGCTAAAATATGGCAACAATTACAATCTATACACAGTTGCTGCGCGGAAAAATGGTCCATGAAAGTTTAAAAAACATTCATAATCATTGAATCTGAACATTTCTTCCGCTTTAAAGGCAACGTATTAATAAGTTTATCGTGATACCTTTGCAACAGGATAATTAAAAAACTCACAACAATGAAAATGACTCTCAACTGGCTATATGAGCACTGGATGAAGGCTACACCTTTTCTCGCCATCTACACTTTTATTCTGATTTGGCTTTATGTCAAAGATGTGGACTTTGGCCTGTTCCTTATCTGGCTGCAATGCCCGTTCTACTGGGCGCACGAGTTTGAGGAGTATGTTGCCCCAGAGAATCGCGGAGACAACAAATTGAGTCAGTTGTGTCAATCATAATACTTTTGCGTTAAAAAGTAGAAAGAAAAAAAGTATTGCCAAAAGATAATTTGTATCTTTGCAGCGTAATTAGAACGATAAATCGGAATTTAACAAGGAGATATAATGGAGAAAGATTTTGGGTCTTTAAATCTGAATTCAAATGAAGTGACATATACTTATAAGGGTGAGACTTATCATTTGTCATCTCATCCGTATGGGCCCTGTTTATATTTAGAGAGTGGCAATGAACTTCATTGTACCCTGCAAAATGCATATACTACAGAACAGATTGTGAAAGCGTTTGCTGCAGGAAAAACAATCAAAACATTATACGGGAAAGATTACGATAAAGAATTCGATGAAGCTGGCTTCTGCAAGGTCTTGGCGGCAGCGCTTGAGAGCGGACGAGACTGCATGGATTTCTTCTATGCCGCGCAACTTGCCAAAAAAGGATTTCATTAAATTCCAATTTGAAAGCCAATTGGTATCATTCCAAAAAAGAAGTTATTGTATGGCAACGATCATAAGAAAAGAAGAACGCGATTTCCAGCAGCATCCTGGAAGAATGGACGGTTGGCGTCTGATGACGGATATGTCCCGACAGAAACGGGGTTTGAATCCACAGTATTTGAACTTTGATATGCGGGAACTGCCTCCTCATCAATATAATTCGGCTTATCACTTCCACCGCTTTGCTGAGGAACTATTCCTGATGCTGACAGGTAGTGCCACACTCCGCACGCCTGATGGATTGACTGAAGTGCATCCGGGCGACATGCTTTTCTTTGAAGCCGGAGAAACAGGAGCACACCAGCTTTACAATCACACCGACGAACCTTGCACATATCTTGATCTACGCTCATTTATTGGCCATGACGTTTGCGAGTACCCTGATTCCGGAAAACTTATCCTAATGCCAACGGCAGAGACCTTCTGTAAAGATGAGCAGCACGCTTACTTCGAAGGGGAGCAGGGAGTGGATACTATCTGGAATAGGCTGAGTAAGCAATAACGACTAAATTCCTATTTATAAAAATGGATTTGAATAAAATTATATTTCTGATGATGCTTTGCGTCCCG
>CALDIG010000004.1 GCA_937904375.1 uncultured Prevotellaceae bacterium | reverse complement strand
CCTCGCAGGAAACCGTCAAACTTTCGGTCGGTTTCCCGTGCGTTGTACTTCGGGTTTTGTTGGCTGACGATGTGGAAGTATTCACGCCCCGACTCACCAAGTGAAGCCAACGAGAAACCGATATTGACCCAATCATCATAGCTCTCAGTCATGTCGATGTGGCGACGCTTGATTTCCATACATGCCATATAGACACGCTCATCTGTGTCATCGGCAAAGCCATAACGAGGACGGAACGGCTGCACTGTGCGCTTGTGCTCATCATCGATACCGCTATATAATACAGCGTTCTCGTTGATAAATGGATTTTCATCGTAGCTGAGGCTTCGCAGTCGGCTCACGTCACTGCAAGCAGAGTCCATGGTGATGCCGAGTTTGGCGAAGTCTTTCTGCAACGCCGCGAACTGTCGCTTGTGCTGATTCGGATATTTGAGTGGAATGATGACAAAGTAACCTTTGCCACCTACCGAGTGGGCTGCATACGCCACTTCGTCAATCCGGCTCAAAACATTTTCCTTGAGATGTTCAAAATCATTCACATCCGGATTGTCCTTCGCATCAATGTCGACGCAAATCAGCCCGCTGTGAGCCGCGAGGTTGTCCGCCTTGCGGTTGCCGCAGAACACGCCGCTGATGGTCGCTTGCGGCAGCTGACTTTTTAGATACTTCCGTTCGTCGGCATTCCTGCACGAGCGGAGACGCTCTATCTGTTCTCTGTACTCGGCACCCATGGCAAGGAACTCGCCAAGCGTGGTCTCTTTCGGTTCAACGTCACGCATCGACGTGAACCAGCTGATTTTCCTATTGAAAATCGAGTCTTCTTTATTCGTCTTCATTTTTGTCGGATTTGTTCAAAATGAGGTCAATCATCAATGGTAAAATTAGCGATAATCTTTTGATACACACCGAGAAATGTTGTATCTGATGATTGACCTCAAAATTTGGTCATTCAAGAAATCTAAGTCAATGAAATTGACAATCTGCTTATTCACAACCATCTGATTATCAATGGGGATTTTTGGTAAAGGTCAATGCCTAAAAGTGCGATAAGACGTTTATACCGTGATGCTTATACCCAATGAGAGCATTGACCTTGACCTCAATTTGTGAATCAGCCTTTCAAGACCCGCGAGATATAGGCTGGATCTTTGCCTATTGCCTCTGCAAAGGCGGTCTTGTTCTTAATCGGCACCGCCTTGTTGAAATCCCGGATAATCTGTGCCTGTGTGCGGTTCTCGTTGTTTCCCTGAGGAATAATGTCACATATTCGCTCATAAACGGCTATGGCACTTTTCTCGAAGTATGCCATACATCGAATGGCATATTCCATCGCCTCTATTGAAATATTGACATAATCGTATGGCTTACGAGGCTCCACCATTTCCATCAGATGTACAATACCGGCGAGACGCTCAACTTGAATCTGCAACTTGCTGAAGATGGAGACAAGATAGCCATTGTCGGTGTTATTTTCTTTCTTCTGCTGGAGTTTGTCATGATAATCGTTGTAAAGACGGTTACAGCCTTCGGAGAAACGAATCATGTCGAAACTATTGTAGTCGCGAAAGTATAGACTTCGCACAAACATCTCCCAATCTCGCATGATAACGTCATCAAAGTGGAACTCATGTCGGCGCGGGTACTCCACTATTTTAGGCATTGCAAAAAGGAATCGTTGATTTAGGCCATTGTTCAAGAACAATTCGCTCCCGAAGGTTGTGCCCAATAGCGACGGCTGAATATCACCGATGATATTCATGAACGGGTCACTGATGATGGTCGGCTCGGGATCTCCCTTGCGATTCACAATAAGTTGGTCACCATCGAACAAACGCAGGACCCTCGAAATCGAACCGCTTTTGTTATAGCGGTCAAGATCGTCAAAGAAGCCCTTGATTTCGGGATGATGCGCTAATACACCCGTAGTACTCGACTTCAGGACCTGAGTACGAGCCTCTTCTGTGGAGTCGCTGATGAGCAGTTGGTCATACTTGGGTGGATTACCCTCGTCACGGTCTTTGTTGGTGCGCCATGCGTCAAGTTCGGGCTTGAACGCGGCATAGTTCTCGTTGTTGATTACTGAGAGCGGCTTGATGGCACGCTTGACCGGAGCCGTTTTGTTCGTACCGCTATTAGCCACGTTAACGAACCAAAGCATAAGCGGGTTGGTATAGATACCGTCGAATATTTTCACACGTCGCCCAATTACCGCTGAAGCCGAAGCAATAACGGCGACCGTCGGGAACTCGATGGGGCAACAGTAGCAGCGCACCACCTCGTTAATGAATGCTTGAACCTTGATGGGCAGGCCATCGATAGGCAGCTCGACGTCTTCATGAAGACGGAGCTTGCTTGCAGGTTGTTTAGTATTCTGTTCCATAAGGCATATCACATTTTACAACCGGCCAGACGTTCGATGTCACTCTTGCGGTATCGGCGCTTGCCGCCAATCTCCACCTTCTTGAGGATGCCGTTCTGGTCCCAACGGTAGAGCGTCATCTTCGACACCGACAGCAACTTTGCAGCCTCGTCGATGGTTAACAACTGGTCGCTGCTTGCAGCGGCCTCCGCCTCAATCATGGCGACACTCTTTGCCCCAATAAGAATCTCATGGGCAAAAGCCTTCAAGTCCTCTGATGATACTTGGATAATGATGTTACTTTCTGTGTTTAATAAGTTTTGTATTGTTGACATGTTTTTTAGCGCTCCACTCGGTATGCCAGTCTACTGCGAGCGCATGTTCACATCTGAATCGCCTTTGATAGGATGGCGCCTTCGCCGGCGTTATAAAATGTGACGCTGCAAAAGTACTATGTGCCTGAAAAATAGCAAAAGACACAAATTTGATTAGGTATTTAGTGCGCCCAATAAAACATTATTGTTACCTTTGCATCATAGAATATCAGCCAACGCGTATGAGCAACCAAGAAACCATATTTCTTCAAAGATTCAACAGTAATGATGAGTGCATTCATTATCTGGCGAATATAAAGTGGCCAAACGAGAGTTTTATTTGTAAGAGATGTGGTAATGTTACTTTTCACAAAGGCAGAACACCATATTCTCGCAGGTGTAGCAAATGCAAATATGATGAAAGTGTTACGGCCGGAACAATGTTTGAGAAACTGAAATTTCCACTTTTAACGGCATTCTCCATTATCTTTAAAATGGCCAATTCAGGAGAAGGGTGCTCTTCAGCTGAATTGGCAAGACAGTTCGACTTACAGCAAAAGACTTGCTGGGCTTTTAAGAAAAAGGTCCAGTATGCTATGGGGAAAATTTGGCAAAAGAAATTGAAGGACGATGTTGCCGTTCGCATCATGAACATCTATGACGAAGAGTCATCAACATGGTATTTTCAACAGATCAGGCCGAAACAACGAGTGGCAGTAGCCGTACAGATTAAAAAGAGGAGAGTTGAAAAAGCAATTGTCCGAGTCATAAATGATGCAAAGGCGAAATACCTGAGGCCTTTCCTCAACCAATATATAGATCCATCAGCACATATAATAATGATGGATGACTATGGGTTCAAGGTTTTGCAGAAGGAATATCAGATAGAGTTCTTATCGGCACGTACCAAAAGGATGAAACCTCTAATAGAATACTTTGCTGAACTGAAATACTGGATAGGCAAGGAAAGGCACAACTGTTCCTATAACAATTTGCAAGCCTATATGGACGAATACAACTTTCGGTTTAATCATCACAAGAGACCACAACGCAACTTTGAGTCCGTTATTCGAGCGATGATGAAATTGGGGTATGGAGAATCAAACACGTGATGAAATGAAGATAAAGGAGAAAAGACGGATCGGTGAATTCTGATTATTTGTAGAGGGCATAGAGAATAATAGTGGCAAGTTCCGAGTCGTGGAGAGTGATGATGTTGTCGTTGGGGCTGTGGTAGCCGAGTATGGAGACGTTGCCGTACCATACGGCGGTGCGGTCGAAAATGGCGCAGTTGAGGGTGAATTCTTCCTTGACAATGATTTGAGCACCATGCAGTTGCAGTCGCTCGGTGTGTTCGTTATGCTCACGTGTGACGATGGTGATGCGGATGCCTTGTGGGGCGAGGTCGAGCAGACGTGCCATGATGCGTGACTGACGGCCTGGCCTGACCTTGGGGCAGGCTATGACGATGCTGTGTTGAACTTGCGAGAGGTTGCGCAAAAATGCCGTGAGGAAAGAGTGACCGTCGAGGATGCGGCTTGTAGGCTCTGACATCTCAGCGAAAAGGCCTTGAGGCTTCAATGTGTAACCTATGCCAGCATAGCCTTTGAGACGGCGTCGATACATTGTTTCGCATAGTGGCACGTTGATGTCGATGTAGTCGTAGATGCGCACCTCGCTTTTGCCCTCATAGTCGCGATGTAATCGACCTGCGTATTGGGCAATGATGCCTTTCCACGATACCGGCAGGGCGAGGAACAATGTGTCGAGTCGAGGGAAGTCAAAACCCTCGCCAATATATTTTCCGGTCGCAACTATGACCAATGGCTCATCATCGGCGATAAGCTGTAGCTGCTCCATTTTTAGCCGTTTTTCTTTTTGACTTTCCGCTCCGACAAGCGTTATGACATTCTTGCAATGTGGTTGCAACATCTCGGCTAGAGTTTCAACGTGAGCGGTGAGACTCGTTAGGACGATGGGCGTATGATTCTCGGCAAGTGCCTGTTGCACATCATTCGCAATAAGTCTGTTACGGTATTCGTCCTCGGCAAGCATCTGAATAACATGTGCATAGTTGCTGTTCTCATCATCGACACTGCGATAAGCAGTGAAGCGCGGCACAAGAATGCGTGCAAAACTCTGGCTCGCCATCTGGTGTTGCGAGTCGGCTATATAACGAATTGGTCCGCATTGCATGAAAACGATAGGCTGGAGTCCATCTTTGCGAATGGGAGTGGCTGTCAAGCCATAAACTCGTGATGCCGTCACTTTACTTAACACCCGTTCAAAATTGACAGCCGAAACGTGGTGACACTCGTCAACGATGACCATGCCGTAATCTTTAATAACCGGCTTTACCTCACCATCGGCGACGCATGATTGCAGTAGAGCTATGTCGATGATGCCGTGCAGCGAGTCGCCGCTGGAACTCAGCGTGCCAACGGGTGACCATTTCTTTTTTCGTCCTCGTCGGAGCGTATCGTCTTCCTGCTGATAATTGATTTTGAGGAATTCCTCCAGTCTCAGTTTCCACTGGTCAAGAAGGGCTTTGGTGTGAACGAGAATCAAGGCGTTCACTCGGCAATATGCAATCATTCCAATAGCCGCAACGGTTTTGCCGTAGGCAGTTGTAGCCGAAAGTACACCGGTAGAATGTTCCCTAAGCGTATTTATAGCCTCTTGCTGGTCATCACGCAGTGCACCGTTGAATGTGACTGCGATGGGCACACCATGGTTAGTCTTGTCTACTAACTCAAAATCCACATCTTTTTCCTCAAGAAACGCTCGGACAGCATCCTCGCATCCGCGGGGCAGGGCAAGATAGTCGCCGATAATCTCGGCGCAGGTGATGATGCGCGGCACATTGTATGTTGAGAAACGCATGGCCTGCTTGCTGTAAAACTCGGGATTGCGGATCGAGGCGATGCGCTTGAGATGATTGGCCACCTTTGCCGACAGCCCTTTCAGTGGAATGTATAGCGCATTGGATTTTACGATGTCTAGCCGACTTGCGAAATCGTTTTTATCAATAATCGGGGCGGGTGGAGCCTCCCACGGCTTCGCTTCACTTGTTGATGAGAGATTTCCCATAGGCAGTGCAGTTGCATAACGCATCAGCAAGGCGTCAACTTGAGTTTCGGTCAGCTTTTCGATATTCTGCAAATAGCCCCATTGGTCTGGGTAGGGCAAAAAGTTGTCGTCAACAAAAACGCTGTTTCCCTGCCGCCGCGCTTGTCCCTGTAATGGCAGAGCGACAAGATTTCCAAAGCCACCTTCAGGAAGTTGGTCTTGGTTGGGGAAGAAACGGTCGTAGGACTTGAACGACAGGCGCACATTGCGGTTCATCGCCTCGGTTAGAATGGCATTGCCCAACTTTCGTGCCTTAGCCGCTGCAATCGGCTCGTTGAAGAAAATCCACACATGGGCACCATTGCCTGAACGCGACCTTTCCACCGAACAAGGTACGTCCCAATCATGGCAGACGCCAACAAATGCTTTCACATCGTTCTTGTAGCCATGCTCGCAATTCTTATCGTCAAAGTCGGCGCACAGAAAATGACAAGTGTTGTCCTCTCGAATGACGTATAATCCGATTACATCACGGCAGTCAGCCGATTTACCTTCAAGGTGACGATATGCATCAGCATCAGTAAGTGGAGCAAACCTGCGGTTGGGACATTCGGCACATTTGTACGTGCGCTTGTCGCAAAGACCGGGGCTCCACTTGTTGGCGCACACCGGTTGATAACCGCTCTTGCTTTCGTCGCGGGTCTGCCATCGCCTAGCAAACACATCCTCCCGCCCACGAAACAGCGAGCGAAATAGTGCCACCTTCTCCTCGAGCGACAACGCGACGGCCGGTGTTTTCGCCGCCTCGATTTCCGCCTCAATTCCTCTCAATTGCTCGCGCAGGCCATCCAATTCGGCTTCGAGCTGTTGAAGCTGTTCAAGTAGTGCGTCCCGCTGTTGCTGAAGTTCGTGAAACTTTTTGCCTGGCATGTTATCTTATTTGTCGGATTTCCTTGCTCTGTATTTCTGGCGAGGGTGATGGGGTATATCGTACATTTTCTCAAGCAAATCGCCCATCTTGGGAAGGACAAAATTCTTAATGTATTTAAGATTACGTCCAAGCATTTTAGCAATTTCTTCAGCGGTTCTCCAGTCTGTGCAGATTGTTGAAATTATTTCTCTCAGTTGTTCTTTATTATAACGCTTTTGCGTAACAATTGAACTTGAAGAATCCATATTATGTATACTTGAAGAATCCATATTGGAGCCTTGAATTTCTATATTAGCCTCTGAAGTATCCATATTAAGTCCCATATTAGCATTAGAAGTATCCATATTAAGTCCGACATTCATGCCAGAAACATGGTACTTCGTTCCTCGCCCATAACCGGTGGCAGCAAGCAATTCCTTCTTGCACATATCGTTGAGAAGGTGAGTGATGTCAGTCCTATGTAAGTCAAGAGCATATTGCAGCCGTTCGTTGGTAATCTCCTCTTCAGAATAAGCCAAAGCTAATGTCTGCAACTGGAGTCGTGGCAACTGTTCGACCTCATTTCCGAAAATGCCGGTTAATGACGATAGAATGGATTCATCAAGGAGCGATTCCATTGGTAATGTCAGAACGACCTTATTCGGCCGATTGCGTTCAGTGACATAAGGACGTTTCCAATTCAGATCTTCCCAGCCGTGTATGATTTTATCGGCGCCGCTACCGGCTTTCTCAGCAGAGCTGAGGAACATGAACATGTTTTGAAGGTATTTATTGCGACAAACGCTTTCTCCGCCTTGGTAGAATTGCTTGATCGAGATAAGCATCGTGCCTGGGTTCGAGATCACGATACGGTTGGGGTACTTATAAACGTTCAGCGATGCATTGACCGAGTAATCGGCGTGTGCCAGCGCATTTGCCAACGCTTCGCGGATAGCGACATGGGCTGGAGTCTCATTCAATCTGGCATTGCCTTCGAGTTTGAATGGTTTTGGCAGGAAATTCTGCAAGATTGGTAACACACGACTGTAGAACTGGAACAGGTTTGACTCCCAATTTCCGTCGGGATAAATACGATTTATCCATCGGTCTTTTGGATTCTGGATTTCTTGGTAATCAGGAAAGAAATTCGGGTTCTCGTCCATGATGGCACTATATGTTCCGAACATCAACAAACCGGCGTAGGTCAATCCGTATTCACCAGTTTCACGATCTTTGCGGAAAACATTAATTCGACGTAAGAATTCATCTTCTGAAAGTGTGTTCCATACATGGTCGGGATTGTATTGCTCAAATTTGCGGCGATATTGCTTGATTGATTGCTCATCCAAATCCTCTTTACCATAGTTCTTGAGAATACGTCCATCGGCGGGATTCGCTACATTGGCATCGGCAAACATGCTGTTTACCTCCTCGGGCGTGCAACGATAATCTCCTTCAATGTCTCGGCGAAATGTGCCTGTTCGAGGGTCTAAACCTTGAAACACAGGGCGGAAACTGCGGTCAACACGGGGAATGTAGAAGAAAAGGAAATGGGC
Organism: uncultured Prevotellaceae bacterium; assembly: GCA_937904375.1. Lineage (GTDB taxonomy): Bacteria > Bacteroidota > Bacteroidia > Bacteroidales > Muribaculaceae > Sodaliphilus. The sequence continues at coordinate 469 of CALDIG010000004.1, read as the reverse complement.
ACCACCGAACTCAATGTCTTGTACATCTTCTTCTTTTAGCAAGGCTATGCTGATATTTTGCTTGCTGTGAATGTTGTTGAAGAAATCTCGCTTGTATTTCTCAACCTGTTCACTCGTCAAGCCATCAAGGTAGAACTCTCCGGCTTTTTCCTTTACGCCAAATATGTTCGCAGGATCATGTTTTTCAGGAGCTTCAGATTCTTCGACTGATCCTCCTCTTGCTCCGTCGGATAGACCAGCCCCTCCGCGAACTTTTCCGTGGCGGACAGCATGATATACAGGATGGCGGCGAAGAATTCCGCTTCCGGCAGCCCGATTTTCAGAGTGCCGTCCTGCTCCGCCTTTTGGTACACGACGTGGAATTTCCGGGCGAAGCCGTCGACGACGCTGTTGTAAACGGCAATATCACCGATACGATAAATGAGGCTTTTTATCCGGTGGATAAAAGAACCGGACAGCCTCTTTCAGA
>CALDIG010000003.1 GCA_937904375.1 uncultured Prevotellaceae bacterium | reverse complement strand
CCCTTCAACAATGGCGGCAAGTGGGCAAGCACCGACTGGTGGCTCATTGACCGCAACGACGACTATTCACTCCTCGACCTTCACCTCAACACCGGACGCAAGAATCAGATACGCGTCCACATGGAGTCGCTGGGGCATCCCATCGTGGGCGACTATAAATATGGCAGCATCGACGACGCTCTTGACCGGCTGGGGCTGCATGCCTACCGGCTTGCGTTCATCCATCCCATCACCCATGAGGAACTGGAATTTGAAACCCCATTCCCCACGGTGTTCCTCGACCTCTTCCCTAAGCAGATGATATAAACAGGAGAAATCGATGATTTTTCCTGTTATTTTTTCGTGATTTCCATTTTTTTTGTAACTTTGAAAAATTTTACTTATTGATGAGTTTTTGACTATCAATATGTGGTCATTCATGATTATTAATCTTTAAAACAAAGGGAAATGAGAAATATTATTAATTTAATTGTAGTGATAGCATCCTTGTCGCTTGTTGTCTCGTGCGATTATATTAAGAAACAGGGAAATAACGTAGAGTCAACCAACAGACCAGCTAAAGTTAACAGGATTGACAATTCGGTTAATGTTGACCAGTTGCCTCAAGCTGCAAAAGATTACATTAACAAGTTCCTTCCAGGAAAAGATATTGTTAGAGTGAAGGTCGATGAAGATGAATTTGAAGTGTGGCTCTCAACGGGCGAGCAACTGGAGTTTGACCTCAACGGAAAAATCAAGGAGATTGAATTTGCCGCTGGTTTGCCTTCGTCAGTTATTGATGAACGAGTTGCTCAAGACGTTAAATTGATAGATGCGAAAGCCTATATCGTGGAAATAGACCAAAAACCTAATGGAGACTTTGATGTCAAACTCAATAACGGCAAGAAAATAAGCTATGACGCCGACTATAAGAGGATAGATTTTTGACAATAGATGAACCGCACGCAGCACATAGCACTTGAGACGGCAAAGCGCGAGAACGAGCGTCTGTGCCGTGAGCACTCGCTGGAGCAACTGTTCTGGGAATGCACGTTGCGTTGCAACCTGTCGTGCCGACATTGTGGTAGCGACTGTGCTAAAGACCTGCGTGCCACCGAGATGCCGCTGGAGCATTTCTTGCCGGTCCTTGACGAGATAGCCCAACATCAAGACCCAGCCTCTATCATGGTATCGACGGTGGGTGGCGAACCGCTTGTGAGGTCCGATATCGTAGAGTGCGGTCGTGAAATCAAGCGTCGAGGCTTCCAGTGGGGGCTGGTCACCAATGGCTATCTTCTTGACGAGAAAATTATGGACGCCCTTGTTGAGGCAGGTCTCGACAGCATGGCGGTGGACCTCGACGGCACCGCCAGCGACCATAACTGGCTGCGTAAGAACCCTCACAGCTTCGAGCGGGCAATGCGTGCCATCGCCTTGATGAAGCAAGTCGATGACCTTGAGTGGGACGTGATAACCTGCGTCAATTCGCGTAATATCAACCATCTTGACGAGATAAAGCACTTGCTTATCGACGCAGGGGTCAAATATTGGCGATGCTTCACCATAGTGCCTATGGGCAGGGCGTCAGGACTCGACGAGTTGCAAATCTCCGACGCTCAGTTCCGTGACTTGCTAAACTTCATCGTCAAGACGCGGATGGAGCAGAAGATTGACATTTCCTTCGCCTGCGAGGGGTTTCTCGGAGCATACGAGGGTATGGCGCGTGACTATATCTACTCCTGCGATGCCGGGCTCACTGTGGCAAGTGTCCGACACGACGGTGCCATATCGGGATGCCTGAGCATCCGCAGCGACTACAACCAGGGCAACATCTACCACGACAGCTTCTGGGACGTGTGGAACAACCGCTTTGAGAAGTATCGCAACCGCGAGTGGATGAGAAAAGGCGCTTGCGCCGACTGCGAAATGTTCCGCTACTGCCAGGGCAACGGCTTCCACCTAAGAGACAGCAACGGCGACCTGATGGTGTGCCACTACAATAGACTAAAAAATGTAAAACTATAAAAAACCAAGATATTATGAAAAAAGACAACAAAAATCGCCGCAAGGCGGCTATAGGGGCTGTGATTGCAGCCGGTGTGACAACTGGCGCTATTGCAGCTTGTGCCGGTAATGAGGCTAAACCCACACAAAGTGAGAAACCCGATGTGGAACTCACTGCCGCCGACAAGGTGGTGATTGATGGCGAGGAGATTGATTCAACTCAATTACTGCCTCGTGATACGGGCCGCAACGTAGTTAAGCCCATGTATGGCGTGCGTCAGCGTCCCATCAACCTGATGTATGGTCCCCGGCGTCCACGTCCAGGGATTGCTCAGCCCGATGACCCTGCTAGTCCTGTCATTCTTGAGAGACAGGTAAAAGAAGTCGTTGCCACAACTCTTAGCATTGCACCAAGGAATGTGCAGATTGCCTCAAAACTTGACGAGGATTTCAACATCACTGATGAACAGAGGGCGCAACTCAAGACCGCGCTTGAAGACAAGTTCGGCATCGTGATCTTTGACGAGACCTTCGATGTGATGAAGACCGTGGGCGACCTCGTGAACTGCATCTCGGTGTTGAAGAACGATTGAGCAAGGTTCAATGTCATACTGTGAACAATTTTAGTAGCTGCGCTACGTTTATATTATAGTTTAGAGCGTCTGCGGCGCAGGTTAGAGGTAATAGTTTTGTGGTTAAAGTGACGAACGCCGCGCTTGCGGCGCAATACACCAACAACACCCAGGCGTTGTCCTCTTATCCTCTCGTCCTCTTGTTTACTTGTCCTCTTGTCAACTTGTTAACTTTATGATTATGAGAAATGCTAAATATATTTTGATGCTTTTGCTGATGGCCACGGCTGTGACAACGGTGATGGCGCAGGTGGAATTTGTGGGTAACACAAAGCCAGTCTATGAAGAGATACCCGAATCAAACACTGGTCTCAACTACCTTTTTGTACTTTACAGCGCACAAGGGGTGTCGATGACATATACCGCCACTACCGACCCCGATAATGTCACTTGGTATGAGTTCGGCGAAGAGGGTGGAGGTTCGGCTATTGACCCCATGACAGGCATCCAGCGCAACGGCAATGTCACCACTTTGCCACAAGTGGTTGCCGACCGAGGATACATTATCACTGAAGGTGACCACCCCACCTACATCTGGGTAGTGGACTACAGCAAGTGCCGCCTGCAGCTCAATAGTGCCACTGTTGACCCCGAGAGCGACTGCGGCACGGCGATAATCCATGTGGAAGGCTCGGGACCCGACGTTGTCTATTACACTATTAATGGAGTACGCCGGGTGATGAACCGAGAGATCAAGATTACTTACAACACCCTCGAATGGAATTCAGATGACGAGAGGTGGGACGAGAAACAAGTGGTGGAGACCGAGCCATCGTTTAAGAACTCTATAGCGGTGCCGGCACCATTGTGCAACACCACCTTCACTGTGGAGGGCGACAAGTTCCTCTATTACTGGAAAGATGAGTATCAGAATGAGTATCAGAGCAAGACAACCGAGTCTTATTCCGCTACCGCTATAAGCGTCGAGACTACCGCCGTCCAGGAAGAGCGCGACAACGACAATGAGCAGAAGGAGTCTGGCACAGCACTGGGTAGCTCAGCACCAGTAAAAATCACATTCACTGCCCATTGCACCGATGCCGTATCGTTCAAGCAGTGGCAGGTGAGCGACAACGCCGACTTCAACTACATCTTGATGGACTTCTCGCAAGAAGAGGTAGAGTACACCTTTGAGGATGCAGGAACAACCTACTGGCGCTTCTATTATGCCAACAGCGATGGCTCATGCGAGGATTACAGCGAGACCTATACCGTGAACATCGGCATTAGCGACCTGTTTTGTCCAAACTTCTTCTCTCCGGGAACCACCGAGGGTGCCAATGACGTGTGGAAGGTGTCCTACAAGTCTATTATTGATTTTCACTGCTGGATTTACAATCGCTGGGGCGTACTCATCAAGGAGTTTACCGACCCCTCCGACGGCTGGGACGGCACCTATCGCGGCAAGTTGGTGAGCACGGGAGTATATTTCTATGTCATCAGAGCCAAAGGCAGCGACGGCAAGCAACACAACAAAAGTGGCGACATCAACATCCTGCGCTATGAGCAACGCAGCATGGGCGGAGGCGGAGGATATGACGATCCCGTGGAATGAGATAGAGATAGACTGCGCCAGTTTTCAGGCATAAGACCGTTATGGGCTTGAACGCCGCGCTTGTGGCGCACCACTTCAACAACACCCAGGCTTGTCCTCTCGTCCTCTTGTTCTCTTGTTCTCTTGTTCTCTCGTTCTCTCGTTCTCTTGTTCTCTCGTTCTCTTGTCCTCTTGTTCTCTTGTCCTCTTGTTCTCTTGTTTTCTTGTCCTCTTGTTCTCTTGTTTTCTTGTTTTCTTGTTCTCTATGTTAACTAAAATGCTAACTGCCCGTCAACTTGTCAACTCGTTAAATTGTTAACTAGAAATAATAATATGAAATACATTAACATCATTTTGGTAACAATGGTCGCGTGCGCGACTGCGTTTTCAACCCAAGCACAGCGTGCCGATGAGTTTATGACCGTGGCTGCGCCCGAAATCCCTGAGTCAATCAACTTTTGCGGCGACCATGTGAGTTTCGACCGCATCGATATGGCAGAACGCCTCGACCGTGAGATGACGGCGGTGATATATGGTCAAACCATGTCGTCGCTCATCATCAAGCGTGCCAACCGCTATTTCCCACGTCTTATCGAGATTTTGAGAGAGAACAATATGCCCGAAGACTTAATCTTTCTCGCCGTTGCCGAGAGTTCGCTCGACATCAACGCCCTCTCGCCAGCTAAGGCTGCGGGAATCTGGCAGTTCATGGCCGCGACCGGGAAGCAGTATGGCTTGGAGGTCAACGACGATGTTGATGAGCGTTACGACCCTGAGAAAGAGACCGTGGCGGCGTGCCGTTATCTGCGTGACGCTTATTCTAAATATCACAACTGGGCTACCGTGTGCGCCAGCTACAATGCCGGCACGGGACGCATCACCAACGAACTCTCATCGCAGCAGGTGAGCAATTCTTTTGACCTGCGGCTGGTGAGCGAGACTTCGCGTTATGTGTTCCGCATCATCGCCTATAAGCTCTTCCTCGAGAACCCCAAGAAATACGGCTACCGAATCTACAGCAACCAGCTCTATCAGCCCATCGAGTGTGAGGTGGTTGAGGTAAGCCAGCCGATTTCAAACTGGGTGACGTGGGCTAAGGGTCACGGCATCACCTATATGCAGCTGCGCGACGCAAATCCTTGGATTAGAAGCACAAAACTCCCTAATGCCTCGGGGAAGGTCTATAAGGTTAAGGTGCCCAAGCAAGACTCGCTCTATCGCAGCAAGGCTGGCAACAAAGTGTATAACCGAAACTGGGTGGTAGATTGATATTTGTGTGAATCAACCAATTAGTGGAAATTAGTGAAAATTTGTGGTTTTTGAGTGAATGAAGATTAACGGCAAGGATGTGGACGCCCTGCAAGTGCAGGGGGCGAGAGTACACAATCTCAAGAACATAGATGTGGATTTGCCGCACTATAGCCTTAGTGTGGTCACCGGGCTTAGTGGCAGCGGCAAGTCGTCGCTGGCTTTCGACACGCTGTATGCCGAGGGACAGCGTC
>CALDIG010000002.1 GCA_937904375.1 uncultured Prevotellaceae bacterium | reverse complement strand
GTGCTCTTCCGATCTGTTCACTCGCTGCACTATGCCGCCATGAGCAGCGACGGCAGCATGACTGGCGTGAAGACCCGCTGGTTTGTTCGCGCCCCACTGCCCGAGGAGGCTCGCACTATGCGCTGCGCCTGGTCGTTCGACGGCGGCGAGACCCATATCGATGAGTGCACCGTGGTTGACGGTCAATCCATCCACCTCGACCTTGATGTGAGTGGATTGAGCTATGGCCGCCACCGTGTTGACATCGTTATGCTCGACGAGAACGGCCGTGCCACCAGCGACGTGATGAGCTACTTCCTTGTGGTAGAGCCAGACCCGCGCGACGTGAACCGCGACGGCGAAATCACTGTTGCCGATGTCACCGCCATATACAATTACCTGCTCAATGGCGATGAAACCTTCGTTGACACCTGCGATGTTGACGGCGACGGATTCATCACCACAGTTGATATCACCATCATATACAATTACATCCTAGAAGGAGACGAATAAAAATCACTAAACAGTCACGTAAAAGTCATCCCCAGCACTATCAATGTGCCGGGGATGACTTATTTTGAACTAAAAAAGAACCGTCCCTAATTAGTTCACTAATTAGTTGCTGACGAGCGAACAAGCTGACGAGCTGACAAGGCAATGGTAGTTGTCGCAGCATTAGACTTGTCTAGTTCGCTTGTCAGCTCGTTTGTTTACTTGTTAGCTTACTTGATGAGGTTTCCGAGGATGTCGCGGGTGATGGTTCTCGTTGCCGCGCTAGTGGCGTTTTTGACGATTTTGCCGGTTGCGGAGGTCGAACTCTTGCGCTCTTTCTTGCCGGTAATCGTGTTGGAAAGTTTGGTGCCGAGGATAGTTGCTATAGTAGCTGTGACGGCGGTGACAATGGCTTTCCAAATCTTGCTGAAGATACTTGGTTTCTTTTTCTTCTTCTCTTCTTCTTTGGCAAGTTTCTCTGCCTCTTTGGCCTCTTTGGCGGCTTGCTTCTCGGCTTCGGCTTTGGAGGCGGCCTCTGCTGCCTCTTTTGCTTCCTTCTCGCTCTCGGCAAGCAGCACCTCGAACGCGCTCTCACGTTCCTTCAACTCATCATACTTGCCGTAAATCATCGAGCGGTTGATGATGGTGCTGCGGGTCATCGAGTCGATGGGACCAATCTGGCTCAAGGGGAACAAAATCTTGGCGCGCTCTACAACAGTAGGTGCGCCTTTCTCATCAAGGAAAGAGACTAGTGCCTCGCCGGTCTCAAGGTTGGAGATGGCCTCTGATGTGTCGAACTCAGGATTGGCTCGGAATGTCTCGGCGGCTACTTTCACCGCCTTTATGTCACGAGGGGTGTAGGCTCGCATGGCGTGCTGGATGCGGTTGCCGAGCTGACCTAACACTATCTCGGGCAAGTCGGCGGGACTTTGAGTGACGAAGTAGATTCCCACACCCTTGCTTCGCATCAGGCGAATCACCTGCTCAATCTTGTCAACGAGGGCTTTAGAGGTGTCGTCAAAGAGCATGTGCGCCTCGTCGAAGAAGAAGATGAGTTTGGGCTGGGGCATATCACCCACTTCGGGCAACTTGGTATAGATTTCCGAGAGCAGCCACAGCAGGAAGGTGGAGTATAGCTTGGGGTTGTGCTGCAGCTCATCGGCGGCGAGCACGCTCATCACGCCCTTGCCACCCTCGGTGGCGATAAGGTCAAATATATCGAAAGCAGGTTCGCCAAAGAAGTTGTCGCCGCCCTGGTCTTCAAGAGCCAGAATAGAGCGCTGGATAGCGCCGATGCTCGCACTCGACACATTGCCATACTTGGTGGTGTATTCCGAGGCGTGCTTCGCCACATAGTCGAGCATGGCGCGCAAGTCCTTGATGTCATCGAGCAGCAGGCCGCGCTCGTCGGCAACCTTGAAGACAATGGTGAGTACGCCACTCTGCACCTCGTTGAGCCCCAGCAGGCGGGAGAGCAGCAGCGGACCCATGTTTGAGACGCGGGTGCGCATGGGGTGACCCTGCTCGCCAAACACGTCGTAGAACCTCACTGGGCAGCCCTCAAACGCCAATTCCTCCTGGTTCAACCCAAACTCCGGGATGCGTTTCTCGATAAAGCTCGATACCTTCCCTGATTGGCTGATACCCGAGAGGTCGCCCTTTATGTCGGCCATGAAGCACGGCACGCCAGCCTGGCAGAAACTCTCAGCGATTACCTGTAACGAAACTGTCTTACCGGTACCTGTGGCTCCGGCAATCAACCCATGGCGGTTAGCCATCTTACCATTGATGCATATTGCCCCGTTAGGACCGTGAGCAATATAAAATTGATTGTCTTTATACATGATTTCAGAGATTTTATTCTATTTTCCACAAAAATACAACATTATTATAAAAAACAACACTGTTTATAGCAAAAAAAGTCATTTTTGTTAATAAGTTTTTGTTTTTATTGCTACCTTTGCGTATGGATATGGAAAAAACACTACAACAGATTAAAGATATGCTCAGTCGCAGCGAGTCGCGCGACGTGATAGCACATTGCGATTATATCATTGAGCAAGAGGACAGTGACGAGAATAAGAAATATATAGCGCAACTGTTTTACATGCGCGGCAATGCTTATCGTCAATTAGGTGAATGGGGTAAGGCTATGAGTAGTTGGCTTGAAGCGTCAGAACGTGACCCCAAAAGTCCCGCTAAGCAAGCCTACGCCCATGCCTTAGAAATCCTAGACTTCTATAACCACGACCTTTACAATCCATAGCTAACAAGCTGACGAGCAAACGAGCTGACAAGGCAAGTGTAATGTTGCAACAACTGCTATTGCCTTGTCAGCTCGTCAGCTTGTTAGCTCGTCAGCTATAACTACAGTGTCACATGCTGCGCCTCTACTGTGTGGTTGACGAAGATGGAGGCTAGGGGGGAGAAACGTGAAGCGTCTTCGGTGGTACAGTATTGGCAGGTGCCGCCTTGAGTGCAGCGCGTTTCCATCTCGGGATGTCGGCGGAGGTAGTCTTTTAGGCTTGCCGCCACGATGGGCCCCTGTTCGATTATCTTTACGCCTTCGGGAGTGTATTTCCTGATTTTGTCGTAGAGAAGAGGGTAGTGCGTGCAACCAAGAATTATGGAATCTATGTCGCCGCATTGCGACATGAGGGCTTTCACGTCTTTCTCCACGAAATAGTCGGCACCTGGTCCATCGCTCTCACGGTTCTCGACCAGCGGTACCCACATGGGGCAGGCGTGGCTATAGACCTTGATGTCGGGGTGCAGCTTGGCAATCTCAATGTCGTAGGACAGGCTCTGCACGGTGCCTGGCGTTCCAAATACTCCCACTTTGCGGCTTTTGGTTATGTTACCAATCTCCTCTACTGTTGGACGTATCACTCCAAGCACTCGGCGGTTTGGATCAAGACTGTTGAGGTCGCGCTGCTGAATTGAGCGCAACGCCTTTGCCGAGGCAGTGTTACAGGCGAGAATAACAAGATGGCAGCCTTGAGAGAAGAGATATTTCACTGCTTGCAGTGTGAAGTCATATACAAGCTGGAAGGAGCGATTCCCGTATGGCGCGCGGGCATTGTCGCCGAGAAAGATGTAGTCATATTGCGGCAACACCTTTCTTATCTCCCTCAAGATTGAAAGACCTCCAAATCCAGAGTCAAAAACGCCGATAGGAGCTGGTTGTGAGCTGTATATCATAATAGTTCAAAGTTAATAGTTCAAAGTTAATAGTTCACAGTTGGTAGCTGAGAAAAGAATAGTTTGTGAAACTTAAGTGCAAAGGTAAAATAAACCTGCAAAAAAACAAAAACAAATGTTATATTAGTTTTTAGTTATCAGTTTTTAGTTTTGTCTAGTTGTTCTAGAATTACTAGATGTTCTAGAAGAACTAGATTGTGCATTATGAATTATGCATTGTGCATTGCCCTCTCAACTCTCCCCTCTAAACTCTAAAAGCGAAAGTATGGATTCTTGATGATGAGGTGCTGCTGCTCATAGTATGCGCTGTCGAGCAGAATCTTGCATTTCGATGATATTAGGTGGGCGGCTTTGTCGTAGTATAATGTCTCGTCGTTGACATACTCTGGAACGCCACTGAAGTCATGAACTTTTTCCTCACCGAAGATAGTCTTCATCACCCACAAGTCTTGCCACTTGAGCTGTGGATTGGTGGCTCGCGGTGGCACGATAATGATGTAGTTGGTGTGGTTCTTGTAGAGGATGTCCTTGATGGTTTTGAGCTGTTCCTCCACCGTCTCGTCGATGGCTGGCGGCGAAGCCGATGGCAGTATAGCCCGCTTGCGTTTCGCCAACCGTTCGGGCGTGAAGAATTTGTCAGGACAGACAGCAATAATAGAGTCGATATCACCATAGTACATCTCGTTAAGGTGGTCAATTCTGTCGGGGGCGATGTCGGAGATTTGGGATAGGGTAGAGGCAGGATGTGAAAAGGCATATTTAAGTTGCTCTATATCGCGGAAGGCATTGAAAAATTGAGTGTGCACATGAAACCAATTCGATGCTCCAGAAGTCGCCGGGTGCTGGACGTAGAGAATATCGTCCTCAAGGGGTTGGCGACCAAGCATTTCGACTTCGATTACTATTAGTGCGTTCTTGATTGTGGTGCCATGGTTGTTTAGAAATCGCATCTTGTTGATGATGCCAGTGAGTGTTTCCATCGAAGCGTCGAAGTGGAGGATTGAGGCGGTACTGTCAAGATAGGGCTGCCAGTAGCTCGCCTTATAGTTCTGCGACATTGATGAACCAAAGATAAACGAGTCGTAATGATATTGGTCATTATAGAGCATATAAGTCTCTACCGAAGTGAAACCGGCGTTATTGCTCACAATTATAGAGTCTCTACCTTGCGCATCGCTAGTGACAGGATGAATGATGTGGAACGGGTCAACAATGGCATAGAATGCCATGAAAAGAATCACTGGCAAGGCGGCAAGCAGAGTGCGCAGGCAGAATTTTTTCATAGAGTCTTTCATATTATTTAAAGCTGACGAGCGAACGGGCTGAGGAGCTGACGAGGCAAGTGTAATTATTTTATCGTTTATCGTTTATCGGAAATCGAGGATTGGAAATCGGAGAACTCTCCACTCTCACCTCTCCACTATTGCCTTGTTTGCTTGTTTACTTGTTAGCTTGTTAGCTCCATTGTGCATTGATTAGAATTGAAAATAAATGTATTGAATATCGGCTTTCGCGCCGTAGAAAGCGATGATGAACAGCAGCGTCCAGTAGATTGCCCAGCGTGCTACGGTGGGCATTTTCAGGGTCATAATGGGAAATTCCTGCTTGCGTCCAAGCCATTCCACCACAACAAACGGCACAATGTAGTATAGTAATGCCGTGATGCCCATTGGCATGGTAAAATAGCTGCCATGAATCAAGACACTAAGACATTCCTGCAGGTGTGCGATGCCAGGCGAGTGGAACGACAAGAATATTAGCGCAAAAATCAGGAACGTGAGCAGGCATTTTGGAATGTCACGCAGCAGGGCATGGTCAGTGTGGCTTTTCTTCTTGACGAACACAAAAGGCAACAACATCAAGCCATTGACAGTGCCCCAAATCACAAAAGTCCAGTCGGCGCCGTGCCACAGCCCTGAAATCGCGAAGACTATCATTATATTAAGGCAGGTGCGCCACTTGCCTCGCCGCGAGCCGCCAAGTGGGAAGTAGAGATATTCCCTGAGCCACGCCATTAACGATATATGCCACCGCTGCCACAACTCTTTCATGTTGCGTGAAAAGAACGGGAAGTTGAAGTTTGGCAGCAGTTTTATGTTGAACAGCCGTGCCGACCCGATAGCGATATCGCTATATCCCGAAAAGTCAGCATAAATCTGGAAGGCGAAGAGGATTGCCGCCATGATGATTGATGATGCGCTCATCACCGAGGGGTGGTAGAGCAGGTTATCGACATGACCAGCTAGATTGTCGGCAATGACGAGTTTCTTCACCAGCCCCCACAAGATTTGGCGCATACCTATCACGGCGTTATAGTAGTCGAAGTTTTTCTTTTTCAGGAATTGCGGCAGCAGATTTCTCGCTCGTTCGATGGGACCAGCCACCAACTGCGGGAAAAAGGCGATATAGACAAAGAATGCCACCACATTGTGTGTAGGCTGAGTTTTGCCGTTATACACGTCGAAACTGTAGCTGATGGCTTGCAAGGTATAGAATGAGATGCCCACCGGCAGCAGTATGCCGAGAGTGGGCCAGTCGGGATTAGCGCCAAAGAGCCGCAGAATGTCGGCAAACGAGTCCTTGAAGAAGTTGAAATATTTAAACGTGGCGAGGATGCCGAGGTTGATGATGAGATTTAGCGTGAGCCAGGCTTTAGAACGTCTGGAGTGGTCGTCCTTGATAACTAATCCCGAGAGAAATGTTGTGGCAGAGGTGATAATGATTAGCCCTAAAAATCTCCAGTCCCACCAGCCATAAAAGATATAGCTTGCCACAAGCAGAAAAAGATTTTGCCACAGCAGTTTATTGCGCAAAATCCAGTAGCCAGCAAACACTAATGGCAAGAATATAGCATATATATAGCTGTCAAACTGCATTAAGTTGTCAGTTTTTAGTTTTGGCAAGTTGTTCTAGAATTACTAGATGTTCTAGAAGAACTAAATTGTGCATTATGCATTATGAATTGTGCATTGTGCATTGCCCTCTCCACTCTGTAAGCTAGTTATCCCTTGAAATCGTTGATAATCTGTGCAATCTGCTCGGCATCGTCGGGGGTGATGGGGTGACCGATGGGGAGGCTGATGGCATGGTCGGCAATGTCGTTGGTCACAGGCAACTTATAGGATAGGAATCTGCGGTAGCAAGGTTGGCGGTGAGGCGGTGTGGCGTAGTGAATGTCGGTCATCACGCCGTTTTTCTCTAGATATGCCCGCATCGCGTCGCGCTTTTCCACACGAATTACATACTGATGCCAAATCTGTATCATATCGTCGAAGATGTCGGGTTTCCTGACTAGTGGATTAGTGATTTGCTTGTTGTAGGTTTTTGCCACCTCATCACGACGCATATTCTCCACGTTGAGGTAGAGCAGTTTCACTCTAAGCATGGCGGCCTGAATTTCGTCGATGCGGCAATTAAGTCCCAAATATATGTTGTGATAACGGCGGTCGCTGCCATAGTTGGCAATAGCTCGCACCGCTTTAGCGAGGTCTTCATCGTTCGTTACCACAGCACCAGCATCACCAAGTGCTCCAAGGTTCTTGGTGGGGTAGAAGCTGATTGCGCTGGCGTGACCCAACCCTCCTGTGGTGTAAGTGCCGTAGAGGCCGGGTGTGCTTGCTCTCGCGCCTATCGCTTGCGCGTTATCCTCAATGACCTTGAGGTCGTAGCGCTTAGCGATGTCTATCAACTGCCCGTCCCAGCAAGGAGTGCCGTAGAGGTGTACTGGCATGATTGCCCTCACCGCTGGAGTGATGAGGTTCTCAATGAGCGACGAGTCAAGGTTCATCGTGTCGGGGCGGGCATCGCACAGGCATGGCATCATGCCGTTGTCGCTGATGGCGAGCACCGAGGCGATATAGGTGTTGGCTGGCACTATCACATGGTCTTCGCGATGAAGCACACCGAGTTCGATATACGCTCTAAGTATTAGCCTGAGCGCGTCGAGTCCGTTGCTCACGGCGATGCAGTATTTAGCCTCGCACACTCCTGATATTTCCTGCTCCAGGAGTTCGGTTTGCTCGCCGTGAAGGTATCGCCCCGATTTTATCACGTTGCAAGCTGCCTCTTGCAGCTGCTCCATATATGGCTCATTGGCTTTTGCCAAGTCAAGGAATTGATATTTCATCTGATTCTTTAGCTGACAAGCTGACAAGAAACGAGCTGACAAGACAATGCTTTTGTTCAACCCGATTACGCTATCAATAAGACTTGTCAATATTTGATTTTTGTTAGTTTCTTAAATTCGTTATAGTCTCGCACATAGTCTTCCTCGTTGTAGTGCTCGGAGGCTAGCACTAGGCACACTGCGCCCGAAGAAAAATTGTTGATTACCCTCCAGATGCCAGGCACTATGAGTAACCCCTTGTAGGGACGGTTGAGGGTGACGCATCGCTGTTGCGCCCCGTCATCAATGATCACATCAAACGAGCCGCTAATCGCCACCATGAATTGCCTGAGTTGCTTGTGAGAATGACCACCACGCTCTTCGCCGCCAGGCACATCATAGAGGTAATAAACCCGCTTGATGTCGAAAGGCACCTGCGCGCCGTTCTCCACCACCGAGAGATTGCCGTTGGCATGATGATGCTTGTCAAGCTCAATTACTTGGCACTGGTCGATACTTGATGTTTTATGATAGTCGTTTTCAGCCATTTTTCAGTTTAATAAACTCGTTGAAGTCTTCGATATAGTCGCTAGGGTCATAAATAGTGCTGCTAAGCACCAGTGCCACAGAGTTGGTAGAGAAATTGTCTATTGCGCGCCATGTCATACGAGGCACATAAAGACCATAGTAGGAGCGTGCCAGATGGTATCGTTTTTCGCCGGTGCCATCGTTGAGCACTACGTCAAAGCTTCCCGACAGCGCCACGATAAACTCGTCCTGCTCGCGGAAGGCGTGACCGTCACGATACATTCCGCCTGGCACGTCATATATCCAATAACAGCGTTTTACCTCAAACGGCACATGTCCCTCGCTCTCAATGAACGAGAGGTTGCCTCGTGGGTCGCAGATTTTGGGCAGGTCTATTAACTGTGGTTTTGTCATATTTTATATAAAGCTAACAAGCTGACAAGTAAACAAGCTGACAAGGCAATGGAGATTTGTGCTGTTTATTGTCGCTGTTTAGTTTACCAAGTTTAAGATTTTCCGATTAATTTAAGCAGATATTTGCCGTAGTCGTTCTTGGTGAGTGGTTTGGCAAGTTTGCGGAGCTGTTTATCGTCAATCCATCGCTTGCGGTAAGCAATCTCCTCAAGAGCTGCCACTTGTACACCTTGACAAGTCTCAACGGTGGCTATAAAATTACTGGCGTTGAGCATTGATGCTGGGGTTCCAGTGTCGAGCCACGCGAAGCCACGTCCCAAAGTCTTAACCATCACCTGGTCTTTGGCAAGGTAGTGCTGGTTGACAGTGGTGATTTCCAGTTCGCCGCGAGGTGATGGCTTGATGTTCTTAGCCACTTCAATCACGTCGTTGGGGTAGAAATAGAGACCTGTCACTGCATAATTTGACTTGGGTTGAGAGGGTTTCTCTTCAATGTCGAAAGCTTTGCCGTTCTCATCAAATGCAACCACACCATATCGCTCCGGGTCTTTCACGACGTAGGCGAAAAGCGTGGCGCAATTCTTGCTGTCGGTCTGTGCCACAGCATCCTTAAGCATACCGGTGAATCCCTGACCATAGAAGATGTTGTCGCCAAGAACGAGGCACACCGAGTCATCGCCGATGAACTCCTCACCAATGATGAAAGCCTGTGCCAATCCGTCGGGTGAAGGCTGCTCGGCATAGCTGAACTTCACACCGATCTCCTCACCGCTCCCTAAAAGCCTCTCAAATTGCGGCAAGTCGTGAGGTGTGGAGATAATGAGTATTTCCCTGATGCCAGCAAGCATGAGCACCGAGATAGGGTAGTATATCATCGGTTTGTCATATATTGGCACCAGTTGTTTCGATATGCCTTTAGTGACGGGATAAAGTCGTGTCCCCGAGCCACCTGCAAGTACTATACCTTTCATATTGGTTTATAGTTTATTGGTTATTAGCTGACAAGGAACAAGCTGACGAGGAACAAGCCAAATGATGAATAATCCGAGAATACAACTATTGCCTTGTTAGCTAGTTAGCTGGTCAGCTTGTTAGCTCATTCTGCATTGACTTAACGGTTTCCGTACATCTCTTCGTAATATTTCTGATAGTCTCCGCTTGTGACGTCGTTAATCCATTGCTGGTGGTCGAGGTTCCAGCGGATAGTCTTCTCGATACCCACGGTAAACGGTGTCTCGGGATACCAGCCGAGCTGAGTGGCAATTTTTGTCGGGTCGATGGCGTAACGCATATCGTGCCCTGGGCGGTCGGTGACGTAGGTTATCAAGTCGTAGTTGATGTCCTCAAGCTTACACTTGAGCATCGATTGATATTTCGGCTCCTCACGCATGATGCGCGCGATGGTGTCGATGATGAGCTTCACGATGTTAATGTTGCTCTCCTCGTTGAAGCCGCCAATGTTATAGACCTCTCCAATCTTACCTTTGTGCAGCACCATGTCGATACCCTTGCAATGGTCTTCAACATATAACCAGTCGCGCACATTCAGACCCTTGCCATAGACTGGCAGTTTTTTGCCCTCTAGAATGTTGTGGATTACTAGCGGGATGAGTTTCTCGGGGAAGTGGTAGGGACCGTAGTTGTTGCTGCATCGGGTGATGTTGATGGGGAAATTGTAGGTGTGGTGATATGCCATCACTATCATGTCGGCGCTGGTTTTGGAGGCGGAGTAGGGCGAACGTGGCGACAGCGGAGTGTCCTCGGTGAAGAACTCCTTGCCGAAGGTTGTGAGGTCGTGGCGGTCTTCAATCACTTTCTTCAACTCGTCATCAACGTGGAGTGGTTGTGCCTCGTCAAAGTCCTTCTCAAGCGAGCCATATACCTCATCGGTAGAGATTTGCAGGTATTTCTTGCCTTTTTTGTAGGCAGGCTTGCCAGTGTCGTCTTTGCCGAGGGTCCACGCCTCGCGGGCGCAGTTGAGTAGGTTCTGAGTTCCAAGGATATTTGTCTCAAGGAACAGTTTGGGGTTCTCGATGCTTCGGTCCACATGACTCTCGGCGGCGAAGTTCACAACGAAGTCGATTTCGTTGTCATCAAAAATCTGCCTTACAACACAGTAGTCCTTGATATCGCCTTTCACAAAAGTGACATTAGGCAGTTCCAGCTCCTCCTTGATGGAGCTGATATTTCCTGCGTAGGTGAGCGCATCGAGCACTATTACCTTGATGTCGCTGCCATGCTTGGCGGTGATATATTTCACAAAGTTGGCGCCAATGAAACCTGCCGCGCCAGTAACAAGATAGGTGGTCATATTTCTTTATAGCTAACAAGCTGACGAGCAAACAAGCTGACAAGGCAATGCTATTTTACTCAACAGCTTCATTTATATTTTTAACTTGCAAAGATACTTTAACTTGCGTGATTTTCAAAATATGAGTTTGATTTTTTTAGAGATTATTGTTGATTAGGACTTTAATTTATTTATGATGATGTTAATCTCTTTTGATAGTTCGGGAATATTTATCACTCTGTAGTTTGGATAGTCGGGATGCAGTACCACGAGGTGCATGGCACTGATTTTTAGACCGTAGCATTTCTCAACTATGTATTTGTAGAGGTTCTGCTGCAAGGCATAGTGCGCATAGCTGCTGTCGGGGACATGCTCAAGGCCGTTGATGCCGCGAATCTCAAACTTGTTTGTCTTGCACACTTTGCCCTGCTCATCAATCAGCGACTTGCTTCGTTTCCAGTCGTAGAACTCAAAGGTGCCGTCCTGGCGGCTGCAAATCAGGTCGATCGTGCCCGCCATGCCGAGCTCCTCGTCAAAGACTCGCCACTCGGTGCGGAAGGGAGTGAAATCCACCTCCTTGACAAAATTATGGAAGTATTCTATCTCCTTGTTTATTCCTATGATTTTGTCTTCGTGGATAAACTCGCCGTCGTAGGTGAATCGGCACATTGGAGCCATATATTCGTCGCCATTGAGATACTCCTCAATCTGCTTGTGCAGGTGGGTGCCGGCAAAGCTCGCCATCATGCCGTTGCACTCCCATTGTTCCATGAGCTGATCGGCGGTGATGGGGGTGTCCTCGGCTTTGCGCTCCGCCCATTTCTTGCTGTCAAACGGCAGGAAGAACTTGCTATACACCCTGCTCACGGGAGTGAGCCGCCGCTCGCCGTCGAGCAGGTAGATGTGACCATCCTCCTGGAAGCTGATGCGCTCATCCTGCGGAAAATATATATCGGAATTGTCTAAGTTTTTTATCATAAAATCTCATTTTGCCACAAAATTACGAAATACTTTTCAGTTTTGATCAATTACACGCCAGTTTTTTGCCTGATAGTTGTTTGAAATGCCGTCGTTTGACAAAAAACATCTAATTGAGCGAAAGATGTGAATCTTTATCAAACGAACAGAAACGACGACAAACGACTCCAGTGCCTATCTGTTTAGTCAAATAATTGGCGAGCGTGTGCTTTTCATTTAAAGCCAGACAATGACAACAGTTGTTTCTAGTCGTTTCTGGTCGTTTGACTCTACAATAACCACTAATTCCCACTAAGATTTGTTTGTAATTGTTTGTAACTGTTTGACACTTCACTGAGAACGTTTGTAATCGTTTGATTATTTCTTGTTGCGTTGCCAACGCAACATACTTGACTTGTTGTGAAAGTAATTGTTTGTAATTGTTTGACAAAGAAACTGCCTCGATGCCTGTGGGTCTGTATGTCAAAAAAGAGCAGTCTCAAAATTACTGATTAGAATTTGGTACAATCAAATATAATGTGTAATTTTGCGACAATTCCGGCAAACTTGTGGAGTCAAGCTCTTACCGGAAGACATATTAGAAAGCGTTTTTGCGTTATCCTTTAACTGAAATTCGGCAAATTTCTATGCTCAAGGATTGGCAGTAAATGACGCTCATGCGTGCCTATACCTATCCCCCAATAGGCGGGAACAGTATATGGTATCGCGTGAGGGATGACTGTTTATTTCAAGTTGGGCGTTTGGCGATGCCTCGTAAACAATAAACAAGACAAGTCTCCACGCTATCTTTTTATACTCACCATTAACGAATTAACCTCAATTCGGGAGACTAGAGAGGATATTTAATAAACTTTTTTACTAACTACTAAACATTTCATGCGTATGCAGAAATTACTATTTCTCCTGTTGGCAGTGCTGTTGCCGCAGCTTGCCAGTGCTTATAAGCAATTCACGATCAATGACCTGTCTTATCGTACTGATGGTGATGCTGATGTGGCTACAACAGTGACTATGTATTATTGCAACCGTGACGTGAGCGGGGCTGTGATTATCCCCTCAACTGTGACTCACACATGGACGCAGGACAATGTCACCTACACCCGAACTTATACCGTCACTGCAATAGGCAATTCGGCATTTGACACCTGCACCGGGATGACCAGCGTGTCAATCCCAAGTACAGTGACGTTTATTGATGAATGGGCATTCCGTAAATGTGACGGCTTGACTTCTATCAATATCCCTAACTCTGTGACTAAAATCAACCATCGTGTTTTCGCATTTTGCAAAGGACTAACTTCAATAACTATTCCTAACTCGGTGGTAGAACTTGGTAAACAAATCTTTTGGTTATGTACAAACTTAAGAACTGCGCATCTTGGAAATCAAATAACAGAAATTCCTTCGGGAACCTTTCAAGAGTGTAGCAACTTGATTTATGTGTATATTCCAAACTCGGTCACCTCAATAGGAGGAAGCGCTTTTTATTCGTGCACCTCTCTACCGTCAATAGATATACCAGAATCAGTTCGTCAATAAGCGGTTTTAGTAATTGCAAGAGTCTCAAAGAAATCACCATCCCCAGCAAGGTGACAACCATTGGGCGTTATGCATTTCAAGGATGTGACAGTTTGGAGACCATTCATTTCAATGCCGAGTGGTGTGATGCCGTCAATTCTCAAGGCACCGGTCATCCGTTTTTCCGATTGTCAATCAAGAATCTTTATTTTGGCGAGGGTGTGAAAAAAATACCGAATTATCTTGCGGAGAGTTTCTATGATATTACCGAGGTAACCCTGCCGAATTCGGTGGAGGAGATTGGAGAGGCTGCGTTTAAGAATTGTCATGGATTAATAACATTGAAAATCGGCAATTCTGTGAAAACGATTAGTAAAGAAGCATTCTACTGGTGTAAAAAATCAAATCTATAGTTCTACCCAATACTGTGACTAGTATAGGCGATTATGCTTTTTATTATTGTTCAGGGTTGAATAATATCAAGTCAAAAATAACAGAACCACAAAACGTGGAATATGGAGGGAATTTTGTTTTCTCTAACGTTCCCACATCAGCCAATATATACGTTCCTGTAGGAACAGGAGAATTATATCGTGCCACTAGCCCTTGGAGTCGTTTCACCAACATCATCGAGCTTGTTGATGGCGATGTGAATGTTGACGGAGCAGTGACCAGCACTGATGTGACATCACTTTACAATTATCTTCTAGACGGTGATGAGACATATCTTGCCACAGGCGATGTAGATGGCGACGGAAGCATCACCGCTGCCGATATCACCGCTATATATAATATCATACTGGGAAATTAAGGCATCACAAACCACTAATTTGCACGAATTTCCACTAAAGAATAACATTCATATAATTAACCACTTGGAAAAAATCCAAGTGGTTTTTTTATGTCGTTTTTTCTGTTCTCATCGCATTATCTTTGCAATTATTATGGTTCGTCCGATATTTTGAGTGAAGGATATGTAGCATCTGGCAAAGTGTTATCTCTCTGATAAATCTTGCGAGAAATTTTTAGGTGTTAAGTGCCGACTCACGACATCTGCTCGAGTGCGTTGGATACTCGGAGGGCACGCTACGCGCTTTAAATTAAATAAAAATTTCAAGTTTCGCAAGTTGTTAACTTGCTCAAAGTTTAATGTTTAGTGGTTAGAGTTTAGAGGATAATCAGTGTGAAATATAGAAAAATTTGAAAAACATTTTTTCTCTAAACACTAAACTCTAACCTCTAAACTTCAAGTTTATAAAGTTTTAGAACTTTAGAAACTTGAGTAAAGATATTTTTAATACATTGAAAAATCAATGATGTGTAAAATCAGAGTGTTCAGATAATTCAGTTGTTTATATTAAAATCCGATTTTTGCAATAGCCTGACCGCCGTCTTACCGCAACACGGACATGGCATACCGTGTCTCTACAGTAGGATCTGGTGCAAAAATGCTCCTCGCTGACTGCGAGGAGCACATTGTTTAGTTGACAAGTAAATTTCTGTGGACAAGGCTTGCCTTGTACACATCGGGTATTGAACATCAGTTTCCGAGCAGGATGTTGTAGATTACGGTGATATCAACCGTTGTGATGAATCCGTCGCCATCTACGTCACTGGTGGCGATGTAGGTCTCGTCGCCGTTGAGCAGATAGTTATAGAGGCAAGTGATATCAGCGGTGGTGACACTTCCGTCGCAGTTCACATCGCCTGTGATGTTAGGCTGCTCTTGCTTGAGAGATGTGACTGTGTAGCATCCCAATCCCTCACCAGGCACATAGACAATGACATCGGCGCTCTTGCCGTCGCTGCTTGTGATTGCGGCAACTGGCGCGCTGAATGTCTGGCTGTTGACAGCACCCAAACCTTGTGCCGGGAAGACGTGAACCAGCTCCATGTCGGCAAACTGTGGCGTGTCTCCTACGGTGAGTGCAAACTGGTTGCCGTTGCTTGCTGTGTGGTCGTTGTAAGGATAAACCATGCAGTTCATGCCGTCGACGGTGAATGCAGCTCCGCCATTGGCATTTAGGGTTTGAGCAGCGAGTGCGGTGTTGTCGGCAAAGCTCTGCTCAATGCCGCCATCGTCTAGGTTATAGAGTGTGAGCTGGGTTGCAGTGCCTTTAACCATTGCGTGGTTTTCGTCAACAGGAACCACGCGTGGCGCAATGCCAAAGTTGCTTGCCGAAGCAGGATAGAATGCTTGGGCAGTAGTGGCGTTGGTGCTTATGAGGTTGCCGTTGGCAAATTTCCAAGAAACTATCTTGTTGTTGCTGGCTGTTGCCGCCATCACGGTGAAGTTGCCGGTGTTCACGCTTCCGAGTATGCCGCAGTAGTCGATGCGTGCGTCCACACCGTCGCAGGTGAGACTTGCCACTTGCTCTACGCCACCATTGACAGTGTCAACCTTGAAGATTACCAATGGCTGAGTGTTGATGTGCAGCGTGAGGTTAGAAATCAGCACGTTGCCATCTACATCGGTCATGGCGTCGTTGCATGGGAAGTAAGGCACTGTTGCGTCGCTGCCCAAGTCAAGACGCTTGATGTAGCGGCCAGTTGCCTTGTCATAAACGTCTAGATATGCTGTCGCCGACGACGAGTTGGCACTGCGACCAGTAATGTAGATATTATCTCCACTCACCGCCATGCCGCGGTTGAAGATGCCGTCGCTTTCGAAAGAAATGTTATCATATTCGCTTTTCACTGAACGAATCCAGTTGTTGGTGAGGCTAAGGTCAAGAGCGTCGTCGTAGGTGTCAATATCTTGCTTGATGACATATTCCTCGGGAGTCACGGCATTCTTGACTACTGTGAGCGACCGCTTGGCGGGTGTGGTACACTCGTTTGTCGCTAGCGGGATGGAATATACACCCACACCCGCACCGGCTACTACTAAGTTGCCGGCATAGTCAAATGCCATCTGGTTAACCTCCTTTGATGCGTTGCGCACTGAGGCGACAAACGAAGTTTTTGCCGTGAGCGTTGGGGTGGTGCCGTTCCAGCTGATATCATAAACTTGCACCACGCCGCTGCCGTCGTTAATGGCGAGCATGGTGTTGTCGTGGCTCACGGCAAAGCCGGCTTTCAGCGAGCCGTCAAGACCTGGCAGACTGGTACCTGAATTATAAGCAATGCTGCCAGTGGGATTTACATAAATGAGTGAAGGCACGGCTGTGGTGTTGTTGCCTTGCGAGCGATGCTGTGATACCCACACTCCGCCATTGTCGTCGGCAACCACCTGACTGTTTCCGTTAAGCTCTACGGAGTTCACTTGCAGAATCTGCGATGGCGCGGCATCCCACGAGGTGGCGACAGTGCCGTCGGCATTGCCTATGTTATAGACCGCCACATTGTTGGCTTCGAAGTCCTCGAGGAAGGTGTACATCTTGGTGCTAGCACCGCTTCCCGCCACGTCAACCGAGATATTTGAACAAGCCACTTGCACACCGTTGTTGGTGATGATGCCGTTGCTGTCGCGAGTGCCTTGGAAGAATTGCGGGAATGTGCCCTCAAGGTTATCGGGCGAGGCGACAAACACTCCCGAGTGGCCGTCACCCCAGTCGGCGATATAGATTTTGCCGCTCTTGTCGGTGGCGAGACGGTAGTGGTTGCCGAAAGTCTCACCGCCACGCAGAATTGTGCTGTTTATGCGGCTGTAGTCGGCGTTAAACGCCCATAGTCCGTTGGTGGTTGCGCTGGCTCCAGTTCGGTCGATGACGTAGAAGCGTCCTAAGTAGTCGCTCTCGGGGCTGTCGTCAACGGCAACGCAAGCGCGTGTGTAATTGTAGATGGCGTCATCGCTGTTTAGTTTGCTCACGGCGGTCACGCTCTTGCCAGTGAGTTTGATTGCCCAATTCATCTCTGTCTCCTCATCCCCGGGCAGGTCATCTTGGGTGATGGTAATGGTGTTGTTGCCTTCCTTCACATCGCTTAAAGCCACGGTGCCTACAGTCGCTCCGCTGGTGGCGTCGGTGAATATGATTTCTCCTGCCTGCGCATCGCTATTGGCGGTGAAAGTGAAGGTGTAGGAGTCATCATCGTTCTTGGTGTCGCGCAGGTCGTAAGCATAGATGCGCTTAACCACCTCTGTTGGGTCATCACCGCCGCCACTGCCTTGCCCCTCGGTCATGTAATACTTGGGGTAGGTGGTGCTGTTGGCAGTCACTGAAACAGTTTGGTTGGTGATGTCGTTATATTCATCAGCAAAGGCGCTGATGGTGTAGGTGCCTGGGGCGAGGTTACGGAACACGAACACGCCGTTGAAGTTGTTATCGGTTGTGTAGGTGCTTACAAGTTCGCCATCTTTGTAGAGCTTAATTGTTGCGCCGTTGATGGGTTTGTAAGCGTCGATTGAGCCGCTGGCGTAATGATAGAGGTCGTGTTCAAGGGTGTTGTTCAGATCCTTGACCGTACCCATAATGTAGCCGGTGGTGGGGGTGTTGAGTGAGAAGTAGTCACGAATGCCGCGAGCGTAACGCACTCCCTCCATCTTGCAGTAGTCCATGTTGAGCGCACGGTGGCGTGCCGGCTGATAAGTGTGGAAATATCCCTCGCTCAAGAATCCTGGGGAATTGTGCTTGAGCACTCCCAAGTAACCGGTAGTGCTGCTGCTGTTGTAGAATGAGATGTCACCGCGGATGTCGGTGGCGTTGCGGCTGTAGTAGTCAATCTGGTTAGAGCCATACTTGAAATACTGCCACAAAGCGTTGCACATCGCCTTGCTTCCCGTTACCTGCTCCTGCGCATCGGTGCCGCGGTAGAGGAACAAAGGATAATTGGTCGTCGTTCCGTCGGTAAGAGCGTTGGAGTGAACAGATAGGAACATATCGGCGCCAAAAGTGTTGACCTCAGCGCAGATGACAGCCAACTTTTTGTTATACGTGTAGTCCTCACCATTGTAAGGATATGGTCCGCTAAGCCAGCGAGAGAGTTGGATGTTCGATGCTGGAACGCCCATTTTGATAAGCTCGTCGTAGAGTCCATACACCTTCCACATATTGGTGTTGCTCTCATAGAATCCGCAAGTGTCGGGGCGGCCGGTGCTGCTTAGGTTGGGATATGGGATTGTCGCCATGGGACGGTCGTTTGGTCCCCAACTGCCGTGCCCTGGGTTGAGATAAATCTTCACTGTGCTGGCAGTTACAGCATTTGCCTGGAAAGCAATAGATGCCACCAGACTTAAAACTAAGAATATAGTAGTCTTTTTCATGGCATTGGGCTATTTAGTGAAGTTAATGATGTAAATTTCGCCGTTAATGGTCGAGAACGCAATCTTACCGGCTTTGTTGCTGACTTGTGGAAACAGTGCTATCATGTCGTCGCCGGTAAGTGTCTGTTCTGTGCCGTCGAGGGACTTAGCCACGATGGTCGAGGCAGTGATGGTGATGCCGTTGTCATAGTCGCACATTCCCACCACAGTGTTGTCGTCAAGCCACTGGGGAGCACTCAACTCGCCAAGTTTTACCATATCGCTGCCGTCAAGTTTGCACGAGAAGCAGCCGAGTTCGCTCACATAATACAGCACTCGATTGCCATTGGGAGAGATTGAAGCCCAGATGTAATTGAACTGGTCGCCGTTTGGGGTGAATTGTCGAGTCGTGCCATCAACGGTGAGCATGAGTTTGAGGTTGTTGTTGCTCACGATTGGGCGAGTGAAAGCACCTTTGATGTTTACTTGATGGTTGCTAACAGTCGCCATGGCGTTGTGTTGCAGGTCAAAGCCTTGAAAGTCGCGAGTGGGTTGCAGCAAGGTTTGTGTGCTGCCGCTTTTCATGTCAATGGTCTTTACACCTCGCATCAACAGTCGGTCTTGGTTGAATGTCACCTCCTGGAATGCTACTGTGTTGCCGTCGTCGCTGATTTTAGTACCGAAGCCGGCACCGCGGGCAGTTGTAAGCGTTTTGCTCTCGCCAGTTACTAGGTCGAGTTTGATAAGACCTTCCTGCGACTGCGAACACAGCAGCAGGTAGTCGCCGCCTGGGCTAATTGACGCCACTTGCTTCGCCATTTCGGAGCTAGGAGTGGCAATCTTCTCGATCGACTGCACTTTCAGCACCTGTGCCGATGCCGTCGCGGCGAGAAGGATAAATAATAAAAGGATACTTTTTTTCATGATTGTAGGTTATTTGATGATTATTTTCTTCGAAATGATTTCGCCGTTGCTTAGGTACTGCTTCTCGATGCAGATGCCATGTTCGGGTTTGCCGTTTAGCCGCATGCCGTTGACACCGTAGTATTCGGTTTTGACAACTGTGGCATCATCGGTCACTGGCTTGGTTATATTTGTGATGATGTTGTCATTAGTGAAGTCGAGCGGGTATATGGTGAACTCGTCGCCAATGCTTTTTGCGCCACTGATATTGCGCATGATGATGGCGTTGAACTGGTAAGCCGCACCGTCGATGTAGAGGTCGGCGGGTTCATCGCTTGTGAGGTCAGGATAATCCATCAGGCTAAGGTCAACACGGAAGCCGCCAGTGAGATTCGCTGAGTTGTTAATGCTTGGAACGATAAACGCTCCGCTTGCCTCATCCCACTGCGCCCAAGTGATGAAGGCATATTCGTAAGGTTTTGGCTTGACGAAGAAGTAGTTTGGATTGTTCCAGTTCTCGCTCACGAAGTTGCAGGTGATATAGGTGTTTGGAGTAAAATCAACCTCGTCGAGTGCGGTTGGCATGGAAGCGACAGTCATGGCTGGATTCTCACGATTGGTGAGAGTACCGGTTATGCCGGTGATATTGCGTCCGCACCAGTTGCCGTCGCCGGTGGTAAGCTCTCGCGGTAGGGTGATGGCAATCCAGTTGCTTTGGTCGTGAGTGCCTTGTCCGGCGAAATGCTCGGCGATAAAGTCGCGCTGGTCACTGGTAAGAACGCTCTTGTCGGCATAGCCGTTATCATCTTTGCAGTAGATAGTGCGGTAGTCTTTGCCAACATATACGCAGGTGAGATAGTCGTCGGCGATGGTGTAGGCATTGCCAACAATTACATCTTGGTCGCTTACAAGTTCGGCAAGGGTCTTGTCGGCACTTTGCTTGACAATCGTCAGAGCCAACTTGGCAGGCACAATCGACGAGTTGTCGCTGACAGGAATAGAGTAGATTCCCAATTTTGTGCCGGCGACATAAAGGTTTCCGCCCCAGTCAAAGTCCATCTGTATAACTTCGCCACAAGAGTGTGAGATTGATGTTTTTTGTGTAAGTGTTGGCACAGAACCATTCCATATTATATCAAATACTTGAATAACATTGTCGGCATCATTAATGGCAAGGATAGTGTTGTCATGGTTCAATGCAAATCCTGCCTGAGGAGAACCGTTAAGACTTGAAAGGTCATCGCCAGAGTTAAAGTTAATGTTTCCATTTGGGTCAACATGAATTAGAGAAGGATTAGCATGGGCATTGTTGCCTTTTGAACGGCGTTGAGATACAAAAATGCCACCAAACTTGTCGGGCACAATATCGCTGTTGCCGTTAAGCATAAAAGAATTTACTTGGTATATTGCCGAGGGGGCGTTTCCCCAAGATGTTGCTATAGTCCCATCGGATTGACCAATATTATAGACAGCCACATTATTTTCCTCAAAATCCTCAAGGTAAGTGTATAGTTTGGTGTTTGCTCCTGTACCACCAATGGCAACAGCGATATTAGAGCTTCCCACGTTTTGCCCATTATTAGTTATTAGTCCAGTGCTTTGACGAGTGCCCTCAAAGAACTGTAGATATGAACCCTCCAAATTGTTTGGAGATGCCACCCAAACACCAGAGTGGCCATCGCCCCAGTCGGCGATATAGATTTTGCCGTCAGGATCAGTGGCAACACGATAAGGGTTAGTGTAAATTTCGCCACCTCTCAAGATTGTGTTGTTGATGCGACTATAGTCAGCATTGAATGCCCAAAGACCATTAGTTGTTGCATTCTTGCCAGTACGATCAATTGCATAAAATCTTCCAAAATAGTCGCTCTCGGGGCTGTTGTCAACGGTGACACCAAGGCGGGTGTAGTTGTAAATAGCATCATCGGAGTTAAGTTTATTGATTGCGGTGATATTTTTTCCCTTTAGGTAAACTCCCCAGTTTAGGACTTGGTTGTAGTCGCCTGGGATTTGGCTCTGTGCTAAGGTGACGGTATTCTCAACGCCTTCACTCACGTTGGAAATGTCAACTCTTCCCACTTCCTGTTGTGTGCTGCTGTCGAAGAACACGATGCTTGCTTCGTGCGAATTGGCGTTGGCGGTGAACTGGAAGGTGTAGCTGCCGTCGCTGTTGGCGGTTCTGCTAAGTCCGTAGGCAAAGATGCCTTTTGGAGTGGAGTCGTCGTGAATGACTACAGTGCCGCTGGCATTCCATTTGGTGAGCAGGTTGTCGCGCAGCAGGTAGATTGTCACATCGTCGCCCTCGCTATATCCGTCCGCCATTGTGTAGCTACTCACCTTCTGAGACAATTCTGTTCCTGTCGCTGTGATTGCCTCTTCCGAGCCAAGTCCGGCATTGGCGGCATAGAGCGCGATGCCGGTGTTGTCAATACCGTCGCTCGAGAAGGGAGTCACATAGATGTTGAAGATGTTGTGCTTGAAGAAATTGCCGCCAATCGAACTTGCATCATTATTCTCTAATGTGCCGAGCGGAAATACCGATGTGGCGTAAGCATTCACTGTTTGACTGTCAATTGTATAGGATTTTTTGTCGGAGTCAAGCGTGTTGACCTGCACCTCAATCGTTTTGTGCAGCGAGCCGTTGAGCACCACAAAGTCGCGGTGCCGCTTGCTGTGTGTTAGCTGGTAGTCTTCTCCAAACGAAACGGCAGTGGCAACGTCATTGCTCTTGTTGATGACAGTCTCTATCACATTGTTGTCAAGAATGGTGAAATTGATTATCCTTATTCCTCTTGACGAGCCGGTGGTAGTGGCTGTGGTGATGAGTTTGCCCGAGGTGGAGTTGCCGTAATATACCATAGTGTTGCCCACGTCGGCGTTATACCAATATCCAGCCGCTTGCGATGTGAACCACAGCGAGGGATTGCCAGTCATAGAGTCCCATTTATACACTCGGAAAGTGCCGCGGGTTTTGCCGCTATCCACTTGAGATGCCGAGTTCTGGCATTGCAGTTGGTTGCAGGCGATGAGCTTGCCGTCGCTGGTGATGGCGATGTCGCTAATAGTGTAGAGGAGACTGCCCTGGTTATTCTCGCTGGCTACATCGGTCACTCCCGTGGTGCTGATGGCAGTGGCTTGCTGGGTGTCGGGGTCAATCTGGTAGATGTAAGGAGCATTGTTGTTGTCAACGGCGAGCACATAAAGCAGACCTTCGTGAAGAATGGCACGTCGCACAGTCTTACCCTCAAGCACGCTGATGCTGCGGTCGGTGAACTCTTGTGTGAGTTCGAGTTCCAAGTCTGACTCTTGCATCGTCGTGCTTGAACTTTGAGTCATGTAGAGTTTGGGATAAGTCGTCTCATTTGCTGTAACAGTAAATGGTCCCTGATGTGTGAGAGGTGCATAACCCTCGGCTCCCACGGTTATGTAATAGTCATTGCCTGGCTCTAGGTTCTCAAAGACGAAGATGCCGTTATAGAACTCGTCGGTAGGGTAGATGCTGATGAGTTCGGTGCCCTTGTAGAGCTTCACCAATGCGCCATTGATGGGCAGGTAAGAGTCTTCGCCGCTATGATAGTAGGAGAAAGGCGGGTTCTGGCTTTGATCTTTTACAGTACCCATTATGTAGCCGGTGGTCTCGGGTGTCATGTTGAAATAGTCGCAGATGCCGCGTGCCAGGCGCACACCTTCCTGCCGGCAGAAGTCGCGGTTGAGCGCACGGTGAGTCTCTGGCTCGTAAGTGTGGCAGAAACCCTCTATGAGCACACCTGGATAACCGTGCTTCAGAACTCCCAGATAGCCTTCGTAGGCTATGCCAGAATATATGTTGTTGGTGACATCGATGCCACTGCCATAAAAATCGAAGTCGCCGCGTATGTTGGTGTTGGTTCTCGACACACCAGGCGAGATGTAATCTATATCATCCATGAAATGCCTGTCCCACAGAGCGTAGGCGATGTCGCGGCTGCCAGCCGACAGGTCGCCGCCCTCGGCATCATGACCACGATAGAGGAACAGCACATGGTTGTCGAGTAGATAGGACGATTCACCATAACTGGTGTTGCCGGCGTCGGAATGGATAGAGATAAACAGGTCGGGTGCCATCTCCTCGGCCTCTCCGGCGATATTCTTGGGCCACTTGCTGATGTAGTCGTCATATCTGGAGTAGGTGGTTTGCGGAAAAGGTCCGTTCACGTCTCTCGACATCCTGATGTTGCTTGGGTCTGCCCCCATCTTGATGAGCGTCTCTTTGAGAGCCTCACACTTCCACAAGTCGGTGTTGCTCTCAAAGAATCCGCAGGTGTCGGGCAGATAGGTGGTGGCAGAGGTCCCACTGCTGTTGTTGGTGTAATCAGTAATCGTGATTTGTCTGCTTGGGAACGGTTTGGTGGGTTCTGGTCGGTCTTCTCGTCCCCATCCGCCGTGTCCGGCATTGATGTAGAACTTCAGTTCGCTGGGTTGTTTCTGCTCCTCGGCCCATGCAGATATCACTGTCAGCATAACCCCAAAGGCCAAGAACGTTCTTAATAATTTTATCATGTTATAATGTTTAATTTTTATTACCTATTGCTATTAACTTGCAAAGATAACTATAAATCATGAAATATAAAAATATTATTATATTTTGTAATGATGTTTATAATAAAAACACGATTTTGTAAAGTGAAATCACTTTTTTTTATAAAAAATGCTGAAAAATTTTGTTTTACTATCAATTTTGATTATTTTTGCAATTTCTTGGTAAATATTTCGATTTAGATTGTTTCTAATAATTAGCCAAGTTCCCACTTTTAGAACACCCCTTCAGCATGTCTGAACAAAATAAGATATATGGCTTAATAGGTAAGACTCTTACCCACTCGTTTTCGATGGACTTTTTTAACCAGAAGTTCATCGCCGAGGGGATTGACGCCTCTTATATCAACTTTGAGATTGATGACGTTGCCGACTTGCTTACTGTCTTGAGCGAGTATCCCTCTCTGTCGGGCTTGAATGTAACTTCGCCCTATAAGGAGCAGGTGATGCAATATATGGACGAGCTGGATGAGACGGCGCAGCAGGTGGGAGCGGTGAATGTCATCAAGATAATGAAAGGAAGCGATGAAGGCTTGCTGAAGATGGTGGGATATAACTCCGATTTTATCGGTTTCAAGAACTCGCTGGAGCCGATACTCACTCCCGAGATTGACAGGGCGCTGATTTTGGGTACTGGCGGGGCATGTAAAGCTGTTAAGGCAGTTCTCACATCGCTTGGCATTGGCGTGAGCCTGGTGTCACGCAAGAAATCGGCCCAGACCATTACCTATGAGGAACTCACAAAACAAATGATTCATGACCACAAGCTCATTGTAAACACCACTCCTCTCGGCACCTATCCCCACAACGAGACCTATCCTCTTATTCCTTATCGCTTTATCAGTGCGGAACATTTGTGTTACGACCTAGTGTATAACCCCAGCGAGACGGTGTTTATGAAACTCTCGGCAGCGCAAGGGGCAACAGTAAAAAACGGTCTTGAGATGCTTTTGCTGCAGGCCTTTGAGTCTTATAGAATCTGGACCGAACTATAACCCCTTCTTATGGGCAACCCAAGTATCTTGTCGCGATTGCCGGTATTAAGATTGCTATTGCCTTTAGTAGTCGGCATACTGCTGTTTAGGGGTGTGCCTTTTGCTTGGTTGCCTATTGCATTAGTGGCAATGGCCTTAATTGCCTTGATATTGCTTGTGGTGCCGAAGAAATCGCCCACAGTAGCATTGAAACTGCGGAGTTTTCATATTTTCCCCTTGTCAATGTTTATGATTGCGGTGGGGTGGTTTGCCGCATATATAGCTTCGCCACCCGAACTTAATCTCAAG
>CALDIG010000001.1 GCA_937904375.1 uncultured Prevotellaceae bacterium | reverse complement strand
TCTTATTGCCGCCATAACTGTATTTGTCGTAGCTTTCATTGTTCTATTTTTCACTAAAATTGAAGAGCCAGAACAAGATGGCGAAACCGCCGATGCAGAGACAGCAGTTCAGCAAGTAGAGAAAAAGCATGGCGCATTCTCATTCCGCCACTTCAACCTGGGTATCCTCGCCATTTTCCTTTATATGGGACTGGAAGTTGGACCCCCAACCTACGCACTGCAATACCTCACTGCCGACACTCCCGAGACCATAACAAAGAAAGTGGAGATACTTAACAACAAACAACTATCACCCGAACAAGCCTCTATTGCCTACCATAGTTTGACAACCAACTACGACAGCATCATGGCTCTCAAAAAGGATGTTTATCCTGCCACCAAAGAAGGCATAGCCGACTCTATTGCTGTAAAGGATTTAGAAGAAGACATCAATACTACTGTCGAGCACATCGAAAACGGCACACTTTCGGCCGAAATCCAAAAAGAAGAAGAGCCAGGAGTAATGATGAACGCAACAATCGCTGGAGGCATTGTGGCAATCTACTGGTTCCTGATGCTTATTGGGCGATTCATTGGTGGCATGATTGGTGCAAAGGTAAGTAGCCGCAAGCAGGTTTCCATCTGCGCAATAATGGCAATAATCTTACTATTGCTTGGTATCTTATTGCCCAAAGATATCACTTTCAACATGCCTGGCATCGACTGGGGCAAAATGTCGATTGTTTGGGGAAAGACTCCAATTGGAATTATTTTCTTCGTGCTTGTAGGACTTTTCACATCTGTGATGTGGGGTGGTATTTTCAACATGTCGGTTGAAGGTCTTGGCAAATACACCAGCATTGCTTCTGGCGCATTTATGACAATGGTGTTTGGTGGCGGCATACTAATCCCTTTGCAAGGTTGGGTTGCCGATATATCAAACAGCTATATCATAAGCTATATTATCCCTCTTGCCTGTGCCGCCTACATCCTCTTCTATGCATTAATAGGCAGCAGACCGGTAAAGCTCGACACACAAGCAGCAAAAGCCGAATAAATAATTTAACCAAATAGTTTTTAAAGGGCATTGAGCATCACTCAATGCCTTTTTTTCGTTTTTTTCGCACAAAATCGAAAATTTTCTTGCACATTATTAAAATATATAGTAATTTCGTGACGTAATATATACATATATAATATATACTTATGATAGATGACAAATTGATGACTCGTGCGGCCAACAACATCCGAATTCTTGCTGCCGCAATGGTTGAGAACGCCAAGTCGGGACACCCGGGCGGCGCAATGGGTGGAGCCGACTTCGCCAATGTGCTTTACAGCTCATTCCTCGTTCATGACCCCGACGACCCGTGCTGGTTCGCGCGTGACCGCTTCTTCCTCGACCCAGGCCACATGTCGCCCATGCTCTATGCCACCCTGTTCATGACAGGCAAATACAGCATCGACGACCTCAAAGCGTTCCGCTCGTGGGGAAGCATCACCCCTGGTCACCCCGAGCTTGACGTGGAGCACGGCGTGGAGAACACCAGCGGTCCATTGGGACAAGGCCACGTGATGGCAGTGGGATGCGCCATTGCCGAACGCTTCATCGTGGCACACTTCAGCGAGGTGTTTGCCCATAAGACCTACGCCTTCATCAGCGATGGCGGCGTGCAGGAGGGCATCTCGCAAGAGGCGGGACGATTGGCAGGCGTGCTCGGACTCAGCAACCTCATCATGTTCTACGACAGCAACTCGGTGCAGCTTTCCACTATGTGCGACGCCGTGAGCTGCGAGGACACAGCTATGAAATACCGCGCCTGGAATTGGAACGTCATCGAGATTGACGGCACCGACCCTGTAGCCATCGCCGACGCCATCGCCCTGGCACAGCAGGAGACCGAGCGCCCCACCCTAATCATCGGCAAGACAATCATGGGACGCGGATGCGTGACCGACGACGGCACCAACTTCGAAGGTCAATGCAGCACCCACGGCAACCCCTTGAGCAAGTCGGGAGCCAGCTTCGAGAAGACCATTGAGAACCTGGGCGGCGACGCCAATAACCCCTGGCAGGTGTTCCCCGAGGCAGCAGAGCTATATGCCAACCGTGCCAAGCAGCTGCGCGCCATCGTTGCCGAGCGCAAAGCCAAAGAACAAGCCTGGCGCGACGCCAACCCCGAGAAGGCTGCACAACTCGAGCGTTATATAAAAGGTGAAGTCGATGCCATCGACTATGCCGCCATCGAGCACAAGCCAGGTCTCGCCACACGCGCCTCGAGCGCCAATGTGCTGGGAGCACTGGCACAAGGCGTGGGCAACATGATAGTGTCGAGCGCCGACCTCGCCAATAGCGACAAGACCGACGGCTTCCTCAAGAAGACCAAAGCCTTCACCCGTGGCGACTTTGATGGAGCATTTCTGCAAGCCGGCGTGAGCGAGCTCGCCATGACAGCCCTCATCAACGGCATCGCCCTGCACGGAGGCATGATTGCAGCCTGTGGCACGTTCTTCGTCTTCAGCGACTACATGAAACCCGCCGTGCGTCTCTCGGCACTGATGGAGCTGCCGGTGAAGTTCATCTGGACCCACGACGCATTCCGCGTGGGCGAAGACGGTCCCACCCACGAGCCAGTGGAGCAAGAGGCACAGATACGCCTCATGGAGGAGCTCAAGAACCACAGCGGCCGCAACAGCGTGCTGGTGCTGCGCCCCGCCGACAGCGCCGAGTGCACTGTGGCGTGGAAGATGGCGATGGAGAACACCCACACTCCAACCGCCCTAATCCTCTCGCGCCAGAACATCCCCGACCTGCCCTCGCAGCGCGGCGAGGACTATGCGGCACGCTACAACGACGCCCTGCAAGCCCAAAAGGGAGCATACATATTATATAAAGACGACAATCCCGAAATTGTGCTCGTGGGCAACGGCTCGGAGGTCTCAACGCTGGTCGAGGCCGCCAATCTCATCAAGGCAGAACAAGATTTCAAGGTGCAGATAGTTTCTATTCCATCCATAGGACTTTTCAAAAACCAGCCCGAGGAATACCAAAACGAGGTGATTCCACCCGAGCTCCCCGCCTTCGGACTCACCGCCGGATTGCCCTCAACTTTGCAAAGTGTGGTGAAAAATGGCGATGTTTTTGGACTTGACCACTTCGGAGCTTCGGCACCTTACAAGATTTTGGACGAAAAATTTGGCTTTTCACCCCAAAATATCGCTTCAGAAATCCAAAAAACCCTCAAAAAACGCAAAAAATGACCTTTTTTTGAAGATTTTTTTGGTAAAATGATTAATATTCAAAAAAAAAGCTGTATATTTGCACAATGTTTTGATAAGGTATATAATTTATTTTAGTGTTTAACAAATAAAAATTTTTATTTAAAAAAACGTAAGTCTATGAAAAAGATTACATTACTTGCATGTGCATGTGCTCTTTTCTTGGCCCCTGCAGTTAACGCTCAGGAGGTACAGTACGTTGAGGATCCAGCTCAAGGCTACATCTTCAATCGTATGCAAGACAACTGGTTCATCCAGGCTGAAGGCGGTGTAGGCGTTATGATGTCTTACAGAGACGCTCAAATGAAGCTCGGTAAGCGTATAATGGCTCCCAAGGCTAATTTGTTCATCGGTAAGTGGTTCTCTCCACTGTTGGGTGTTCGCATCGGCGGTCACTTCGAGCAGATGAAGGGTGCTACCGACAACACTCGCGCTATTGGTTACCGTACCGACATGGCTGACCAAATGAAGGATGATGCAATGAGTGGCATCCAAGGACAGAAGTTCAACCGCATCGGTGTTACCGGTGACGTTCTGTTCAATGTTACCAACTGGATTTGCGGTTATCGTCCCGGTCGTTTCTACAACGCCACAATCTATGCTGGTGCTTCTACTAGCTGGAACTACTACAATGACAAGGCCGACGGCTCTGGCAGCTGGAAGTATTGTGGCGACCAGAACGGCAAGGAAGGTATGCACAGCCGTAACTTCGCACTCCAGGCTGGTTTGCTCAACAGCTTTGCTATTGGCAAGCACGTTGACATCCTCCTCGACCTCCGTTTCGACATGATTCAGGAGCACGTTGATGGTGGTGGTCACAAGACTTGGATTGAGTACCCAAGCGCTATGCTCGGTCTCGCTTACAAGTTTGGTAAGACTGAGTGGAATGCTCCAGTTGTTCCTATCTGCCCACAGGTACGTGACAACAGCGCTGAGCTCGATGCTCTTCGCAACAAGCTCGCTCAGGCCAACGCTAAGATCCGCGACCTCGAGAACCAGCTCAACGACTGCTTGAACTGGAAGAAGAACCACAAGTGTGGCAGCACTCCAAGTCCCGTATCTAAAGAGGCTCCTCTGGCTACCATCTACTATCCAAGAGGTAAATCTTACATCACTCCAGTACAAATGGAAGTTGTTGACGCAGTTGCCGACGTAATGAACAACGAGCGTGACAATTACACCCTCACTGGTTGGGCCGACAACTACACTGGTAACGACGAGATCAACATCAAGCTCCGTCACGACCGTGTAAATGGCGTTAAGAACACTCTCGTAGGCAAGGGCATCAGCGAAAGCCGTCTCAACACTGAGACTAACAACGCTAACCACCCCGATGTTTACGGTGCACAGAGCGCTCCTCTTGGTCGTTGCGTAACTATCGTTCGCAACAAATAATTCTGACTAACAGAATTAAATGACTAAAAAAACCTCACGCCTTTGGGTGTGAGGTTTTTTGTGTCGTGACGAAAAGGAAAGAAAAGTGCTATAATTTGCGAGACGCGAGTTTTTTGATTACTTTTGCACCTTTGATTCTTTACACCTTATTATATATTTAAAAGTCCACTATGGCATCCGCAGGCAAAGATAAGCTTATCGACATGATAAAGACTGGCGCTCCAATGACATTGAAGCAGCAGCTCAAGCTTACTGTTGCCCTGAGCATCCCCACTATCCTGGCGCATCTGTCAATAATCATAATGCAGTATATTGACTCATCGATGGTGGGAAGGCTTGGAACCAACGACAGCGCATCAATAGGCCTCGTGTCCTCCTCGATGTGGCTCTTTGGCGAACTGCTCGGCGCTGCAGCGATGGGATTCACCGTGCAGGTGACACATCTCATTGGCGCCAATCGCAGCAACGACGCCCGCAGCGTGCTGCGGCAGTCGCTGGTGTGCTGCATGAGCTTCAGCGTGGCAATGGCTCTCGTGGGCTGCCTCATCAGCGGCTCACTGCCCCACTGGCTCGGCGGCAGCGATGCCATCAGCCACAACGCGTCGCGCTATTTCTTCATCCTGTCGCTGTTCCTGCCGTTCCTTGAAATAGAACTCCTAGCGGGAGGAATGTTGCGCAGCAGCGGCAACATGAAAGTGCCTGGGATGCTCAACATTCTCATGTGCGTGCTCGATGTGGTGTTCAACTTCCTGCTCATCTTCCCCAGCCGCGACATCAGCATCGCCGGCAATGCCTTCCACATTCCAGGGGCGGGGCTGGGCGTGACGGGTGCCGCCCTCGGCACAGTGCTCGCCGAGGTGGTGACCTGCCTGATGATGCTCTACTTCCTCCTAGTCAAGTCAAGAGACTTGAAGCTCAAAGGCACCACAGGCAGTTTCGCACCCACCAGAGAATGCCTGAGAAAAGCCGTGAAAATCAGCTCCCCGATAGGTTTGCAGCAAGTGATGATGTGCGGAGCATATATCGCCACCACCGTCATCGTGGCACCGCTGGGAAGCATCGCCATCGCAGCCAACGCCTTTGCCGTCACCGCCGAAGGGCTGTGCTACATGCCGGGCTACGGACTCGCCGAGGCAGCCACCACGCTGGTGGGGCAAAGCACTGGCGCACGCCGCCGCGACCTCTCCAAGCGGTTTGCCCACATCACCGTCACGCTGGGAGTGCTGTCGATGGGCACCTTAGGAGTGCTGATGTATGTCTTCGCGCCACAGATGATGTCAATAATGTCGCCGGTGCACGACATTATTGACCTCGGAGCGCAATGTCTGCGCATCGAAGCGTGGGCAGAGCCACTTTTCGGGGCATCCATCGTGTGCTACGGCGTGATGGTGGGTGCCGGCGACACGCTCATTCCCAGCGTGATGAACCTGGGCAGCATGTGGATTGTGCGCATCACGCTTGCCGCCTTGCTAGCCCCTTCCTATGGGCTTATTGGCGTGTGGATTGCCATGTGCATCGAGCTGTGGGTGAGAGGCTCAATCTTCCTCTTCAGGCTATGGTCTGGACGATGGACTAAAAAAAGTGTCATTTCAAGCAATTAAACTTCTCAAAATATTTCACAATAAACCATAAAAGCATTAACTTTGCAGAAAATAAATTTTAAGCGAAACAAACCTTACACCCCTACTTTAAAAACTATAATATAAACCGCAATATAACAATGAACAACGAGAGATTCAATTTCGACGAGATCATCGACCGTCGCCACACACACTCAGTGAAATGGGACCAGTGCCCTAGCGACGACGTAATTCCCATGTGGATTGCCGACATGGACTTCAAGGCGGCTCCATGCATCATGGATGCCCTCAAGCAACGGTTGGAGCATGGAGTATTTGGATATGCACAGGTGCCCGAAGAGTTTTTCACATCAATCATCAACTGGTTTGACCGCCGCCACAACTGGCACATCGACCGCAATTGGATAGAATACACCACCGGCGTGGTGCCAGCCATCGACGCAGTGCTCAAAGCAGGCACCAAGCCTGGCGAGAATGTGGTAATTCTCACTCCCATCTACAACTGCTTCTTCACTTGCATCGAGAGCAACAAATGCACTCCCGTCGAGGTGCCACTCTCCTATGACAAAGACGACTACTCCTACTCTATCGACTACGAAGCCCTCGACAAAGCTCTCGCCGACGACAACACCCACACCCTGCTCTTCTGCAACCCTCACAACCCCGCGGGACGAGTGTGGCGCAAAGAGGAGCTGCTCAAGGTCAACGAGCTGTGCCTCAAGCACGGCGTGACTGTCGTCAGCGACGAGATTCACTGCGAGATGATGATGCCGGGAGAGCATTACACACCCTTCGCCTCTATCTCGCAGGAGGCGCAAGCCAACTGCGTGACCTGCGGCTCGCCGAGCAAGTCATTCAACATCGCGGGATTGCAGGCGGCATTCATCGTGAGCAGCAACTCACGCATCAAGGCCGACATCAACAAAGCGCTCATCGACAACCAGGTGTGCGCCATCAACCCCTTCGGGCTCGAAGCATTTATGGCAGCCTACAACCACGGCGAGAGCTGGATTGAGCAGTTCAACGAATACATTGCCGGCAACTTCTCGCTCATGCGCGAGATGATGGAGAAAGAGCTGCCCGCCTTCCACATCACTCCTATGGAAGGCTCCTACCTCGCCTGGATCGATGTCACTCCCACCGGCATGACAAGCGCCGAGGTCACCAAGAAACTCCTCGACGACGGCAAGGTCATGGTCAACGACGGCATCATGTACGGCAAGGCTGGCGACGGCTTCATTCGCATCAACCTCGCCACACAGCGCTCAGTGGTAGAAGAAGCCACCCGCCGCATCATCAACGCGATGAGATAAACACCAGAGCCGAGCACCTACACACTTCACATTTTTAGACATAAGAACATAAGAAACATAAACTCCTCACTCTGTGGAGAATATGAACAGATATGTTCTTATGTCTTCTATAAGGATTTAGACAAAATTTTAAGCGAAGTCCTATCAGTCGAGAGGCACTTAACACTTAAGGTGGGTTCTATAAATTAAGAAAAAGTAATAATATGTGTTGGCTGTATTTTGTTTTCTGTCGGCATATTTTTACTTAAACTCTTGAAATGTAGCCCGCTACTATTCTTCAACTTTAAGAAAAAATCTACTCGACATAAAATCAAAATCCATCTCAATTAATTTATAGAACCCACCTTAAAACATAACACTTGTCTTCTCCTCTCGTTTTCTTGTTTCATTTTTTATTATTAACTTTGCATCGCTAATGAACTACAAATTGTTTAACGCCCATTCAAGAAA
Organism: uncultured Prevotellaceae bacterium; assembly: GCA_937904375.1. Classification (GTDB taxonomy): domain Bacteria; phylum Bacteroidota; class Bacteroidia; order Bacteroidales; family Muribaculaceae; genus Sodaliphilus. Next base: position 3,668 of record CALDIG010000001.1, on the reverse strand, counting down.
CACAACTTGTTAAGATTTGCTTTTTGGGGCTTTTCCATGCAGTATTTCTTAACAAATGGTGTTTAAAAGACAAATAATAGTCTAACCTTCTTAATTGACTTTTATGATGAAAAAGTATTTGCTCTATATGTTTCTGTCTCTTATGTGTGTCATGTGTAGTCAAGCGCAGGATTTTGACTTGATGAAGCAGAATCTCGACTGGCAGGTATATAACTACCCTCAGGAGAAAATCCATGTGATGACCGACAAGCCTTATTATATCACGGGCGACACCATATGGCTTCGTGCTTTTGTGGTCAACGCGGTGAATCACCAGCCAGTTGACGCCAGCAAGTTTGTCTATGTGGAACTGATCAGCCCTATGAACACCGTTGATATGCGCATAAAAATCAAGGAACGAGATGGTGTGTTTAAAGGCTACTTGCCACTTGACCCAACAAAAATCGCTGAGGGAGAATACACACTCACAGCCTATACATTGTTCATGCAGAACCAGGGAGAGCAGTACTTTTTCAAGAAGAAAGTGAAGATTGTCAGTTCGTTTTCAATCAACAGCAAGATTGACTATGAATTTGAATGGAAGAATAAGGGAAAAGGCAAAGAGAGCCTGAAAGTTAATTTTCAATATGTGAATGCTCAGACTGGTGAAAAGCGAGAATACAGCAGTTTCAATTGTTATTTCCCTGGAGACAGGAAAATAGAGTGGCTTGGTGGAAAGAATAATTTAAGCGTTAAAGTCAATAATAAGGAGTTGCCTGACGGGTGCTTTAAGGTGCAGTATGGAAATCATGCTAAATACATAACATATCCATCAAGCAGCACAACAACCTACGATGTGAGCTTCTATCCCGAGGGTGGTTACCTTGTGCCAGGCATTGAAAACCGCATGACCTTCAAGGCGATGGACAGCAATGGCAAGTCGATTGACATAACTGGCTACATAGTTGATGGCAACGGCAACAAAGTAGGAAGCATCGCCACCACACACGATGGCATGGGGCTTGCAAAATTTACACCACAAACAGGGATGACCTATCAAGCAATCTGTCAAAGCGAGGATTTAGGGGAAAAGACTTTTGACTTTCCTCAAGTGAGAAGTGATGTCACTGTGCTACAAGTTACTCAAGATAACAAAACTGTAAGAATTGAGGCAAAAGGCAGCCAGCAAAGCACGGCAACGATTGCAGTGCAACAACGAGGAAATCTGCTCGCCACAGGCAATGGCAATGTGACAATTGAGACTGATACCCTGGCGGCAGGAGTTGTTCAGGCTCTGCTGATGAATGAAAATGGCAGAATGCTAAGCGAGCGACTGTTCTTTGTTACAGGAAAGCAAGCGCCAATCGCAAAACTCAGTAGCGACAAAACGGGTTATGACAACCGCGAACTTGTGCAAGTAAGCGTTGACCTGAGTGAATTTAGCGATGCTGCTGGAAATTTTGCGGTAAGTGTCACCGACAACCGCACCATAATTCCCGACAGCACAGCATCAATCTTCACCAATCTGCTGCTACAAAGCGACCTGCAAGGGCGCATCAATAATCCCGCATGGTATTTCGAAAGCAGCGAGCGCAGCAAAGAACTCGACATGCTCATGATGACGCAAGGCTGGCGACGATATGACGTGCCTCACGCCCTTGTGGGAAAAGGTGTGGCACCACAATTCCCAATCGAGCAAGGGCAAATGCTTAGCGGCACAGTCAAAAGTGAGTGGAGGGACAAGCCTTTGGAGAATGTTATCGTTAAGATAATTGCTCCCAAAATTGGTTTTGGCAACCTTACTACAACCGACGTGAATGGTAGATGGTTGATTGATAATGTAACTTTTCCTGATAGCACTTTGTTTGTTATGCAGGCAACAAATCAAAAGGATAAAAGTAAGGGCGTTTTGTCTCTTGATCGAGACAAACAAGTCTATATTCAAGTATTAAAACCTTGTATAGATTCCTCTCAGTTACTAGATGATAAATTAGCAGTAACATTTTTAAAGAACGAGAAACAGAGATTACAATTCATTGATGGAGTTGCCCATGTAATGCTTGATGAGATTGTTGTTGAAAGAAAGAAACGCCGCAAGATTGAAAGTGTCTATGACTTATTAGCATCTAGGGGTTATGATTATAAATACTTTGATAAATGGGATATAAACTCTTGGGATTCTGCAATTAGAAAATTCATGGGTATTATTATCAAAAAAAATGGGTTATTTTACCGAGGTGAACTAGTGGGAATATTTGTTGACGGCTCTCCCGTTACTGGATGGAATGGTCCTAATTCAGGAAGTTCTATTATAAGTCCGGCTAGCGATGATGCCTATGACCTCTTACAGTCAATGTATCCCTTTAACTGGGTGAGGCAAGTAAGCTTTATTCCACCTGGTTCCTCGGCTGGTTTCTCCAGTTATGCTGGCGGTATTTTGAGAATTACCCTGAAAAATGGTACAGAAGAAGGTTCAAGTAAACGAAACTATACAATTAAAAAGTTTTTGCCTTTCGGCTACCAAATGCCTGCCGAGTTCTATGCACCACGCTACGACACTGGCGACAACGGCATTGGCGAGGGCACCGACTTGCGTGAGACTCTCTACTGGTGTCCAAGTGTCGCCATCGACGGTAACAAGCAAGCCCGCTTCAATTTTTACACCAATGATGCCACAAGCACCAGTTACACTATCACCGTGGAGGGCATCACCCAATCGGGCGAGCTCATCCACGCAACCAAGAAGATTACAAAGAAATAATCAATTACAATTTATAAAATCACATTGTTATGAAGAAATCGTTATTTTTGTTGATACTAGTGCCAATAATGATGTTATTGGCCTGTGGTAAGGATGATGACGAGCCAACGTATGGCTCAGATGCCGTTCAGACTTTTACAGTCAATGGCGTGTCGTTCAAAATGATTAAAGTAGAGGGTGGCACGTTCACTATGGGAACTAATGATGATGAGACCGAGGCGTTCAATAGCAAACCAGCGCATCAAGTCTCACTTTCCACATTTTTAATCGGGCAGACCGAAGTGACACAAGAGTTGTGGGAAGCAGTTCTGGACAGGAAACCAAGTGTCGATAGAGGAAAATTGCAGCCTGTTGAGTCAATCAGCTATTACGACTGCATGAACTTTTTGATGAAACTGAACGAATTGACCGGAATGAATTTTCGGTTGCCTACTGAAGCAGAATGGGAATATGCTGCCCGAGGCGGCAACTTGAGCAAGGGATTCCTTTATAGTGGGAGTAACGACCCGCTTAAGGTCGCGTGGTTTTACGACAACAGCGGCGACCCCGTGCCTCGACATCACCCCGTTGCTAAAATGGCACCTAATGAATTAGGCATTTATGACATGAGTGGCAATGTGGCGGAATGGTGTATGGACTGGTCTGGAGTTTACAGCCCAGAGCCTCAGACCAACCCAACTGGTCCAAGCACTGGCACTAATCGCGTGATTCGTGGTGGCAGTTATAATAATAATGTTTTATTGTCTCGAGTGGCATCTCGTTATTACGAGTACCCCAATAAAAGGAGCATTAACATAGGTTTACGACTCGCGCTTAACTACTCCCCTCAAGAATAGAGATACTTAGCCAAATCTGGGTGACAATGGAATAATAATTTACTGAGTCCACTTTAAAAAGTAAACGATAATTATTTATTATTTATCAAAAA